>CAZKPZ010000025.1:0-26835 GCA_964554745.1 uncultured Treponema sp.
CTTTACACTTTTTGCAGAAAGATATATTCTGTAAAAATGAACAGACGCTTATTTTTCTTTGTTTTTATTTTTGCCATCGTTATTTCGACAGGCTGCAATGCCGCAGACAACTGTTTTTCACGCTGTATTTTTGACAAGAAAGCAGACCTGATTGTGCTGACAAATAAATCCGGGAACTACAAGCTTTCTATATGGCTGTACGGAACACAAATCGAAAGCGGGGAGTATCAGGTCTTTGGCTCTGAAAAGGAAACGCTACTAGAGGCTGAGCTGTTACAAGATGGTATCACCAGAGACGCAAAGACAACTCTGTTCATCAACTGCAGAGGAAAAAAAATAAAAGTCTCCGGTTCAGCACAACTGTACAAACCCAACAGCATAAGAAAAAGCGGAGAAGTTCTTGATTTTACTTATGACGGCAAACTTACGGTAATACAGTAGGACGATTTTATTATCAAGAATACATGTGGCCGTGTGAGACAAAACAAAAACAATCGCCGGGTCTCACAGACTGCCACAGCATTCCTCACCTTAATTTTTTGAATTTGGTCTTTTCTATCGACTTTTCCTTAGATTTTTCACGCCGCAATAGTTCTTTTTCATCGGGAGAAGCTTTTGCAGAACTTGCTTTTGTGTCCCACTCCACCTGCACGCTGCGGTGCTCCAAATCAGGAATGCGCTGGTAGGTAAGACAGTCCGCACGGTGCACGGTGATTCCGCGGTTTCGGCTTACGTAACCGGCAATGGGGTCACCGGGTTTGGGGTCACAGCACTTTGCAATCGTAACGAAAAAATTAGTAGTGTTCTCAATGCGGATACGCCCGGTATAGTTGCTTGCAGCCTCGCTCTTTTTGCTCTTGCGTTCCTTGGAATGCAGCCCCGCAACCTTCTTTGAGTATTCGGTGTTGGCCTGGACTTCAGCCAGCCTTTTGGCTTCTGCATCCTTGTCGATGAACGTAGGGTCATTTGCAACAAGCCACGCGTGAATCTTCTGGTGAGCCTTGCCGGTCTTTACACTCTTGAGCTGGCTTTCTGTCGGGTGTGCCTGAGGACTTGTCAGGATTTCAACAATCTGCGTATTCTTGAGCGGAGAAGTAAGCGGAACAATCTTGCCGTCCGCCTTTGCGCCCACAATCTTTTCGCCAATGGCGGAATGTATGGCATAGGCAAAGTCTATCGCGTTGCTTCCTGCCGGCAGTTCCTTTACGTCGCCCTTCGGGGTGAACACATAGATAGAATCCCCCAAAAGCTCGTCCTTGAGCTGCTCAAAAAAGTTTTCATCGCTCAAGTGCTCATCGCGCAGCTCCCTCAGCTGGTTGATGATGCTCAAGTCCTCGGCCTTCACCATATCATGGCTTGTACCTTTCTTGTAAAGCCAGTGCGAGGCGACGCCGTGCTCGGCTACGTTGTGCATGTCCTGCGTGCGGATTTGAATCTCAAGCGGCTTACCTTCGCAGATGACCGTCGTGTGCAGCGACTGGTAGCCGTTCGCCTTAGGCATGGCGATGTAATCCTTAAAGCGGCCGTCCATGGGCTTCCACAAGCTGTGGACTATGCCCACGAGGGTATAGCACTCACCCACGGTAGAACAGATAATGCGCAGCGCCAAGAGGTCGAACATCTCGCCTGCGCCCTTGTTGCGCTTGCGCATCTTCTGGTATATCGAATAGAAATGCTTTGCTCGGCTCGTAATACTCACCTGGATGCCGGCCTTTTCCACGGCGGTATAGATTTTTTTCACCGCCCCCTGAAGATACCCGTCGCGCTCATTCTTCTTCTGCGAGACAAGTGCCTTTATCTGCTGGAAGACAGCCGGATTGGAATACTTAAGGCTGAGGTCCTCCATCTCGTTCTTGACGTCGTTCATACCGAGCCTTCCGGCAAGGGGTGCCCATATATCTATGACTTCCTTTGCAATGGCACGCTGGGCATCTTCGCCTACGGTCTTAAGATTGCGCATACGGTCAAGACGGTCTGCAAGCTTTACCAGAATCACGCGTATGTCATCGACCATGGCAAAAAGCATCTTGCGTATGTTGTCTGCATCCTGCATTGTCTTGCTGGCAATCTTCAGGCTGGTAATCTTTGCAGTTCCGCTGCATATATTGGCTACGTCAGAGCCAAAGCGCGCCTTTATATCGTCAAGGCATTCACCGTCTACATCAAGAAGGCTGTGGAAGAAACCGGAGATAATGCTGTCAGAGCCAAGGTGGCTTTCTGCAAGGACGCAGGCAACCCGCATGGGGTGCAGATAATACGGCAGACCGCACTTCCGCTTTATTGTTGCAGTCTTAGAGATAAGATAGTCCCAGGCACTGCGGATTCTGGCTTCGTCATCAGCAGTGTAAATCTCGGGAAAAGTCTTAAAAAAAGTGTCTATAAGCACCTGCGGGTCAGTCTCTGTAGTATTAGTCAAAAACGTTTCTGTCATAAATATTTCCTGCCAATACAGTAGCTTTTATTAAAGCACATTTTTAGATATGACACAAGAGAATTGTCCGGCACGGCAGAAAAACAGCAGGATATTCAAAGCCATACTGTCGCATTGCCAGAATCCAAGCGTTCACGGTATCAAAACGCCAGCGTTCACGCTGCCGAACCCCCAGCGTTCATGGTATCGAACCCCTGGCGTTCATGGTATCGAACCCCCGGCGTCCACGGTGTCTAACCCCCAGCGTTCCGGGAGACAAGGTCTACGTGTAATACCGGGGAACAAAGAACTGTGGCTGGAACGGCAGCAACTTCTAAAGACGCAGCCTCTTCTAGACCTTTACTTTCCCGGCAAGCACCTGCTTGTAGTCCGCAAGGTTTTTCTGCAGCAGGGCAGGCGTGTCCAGGGAGTACGGGCACTTGGAAGAACAGCTGTTGCAGTGCAAGCAGCTTTCTATCTTCAGCATTTCCGCCTGCCATTCAGGCGACAGCCAAGATGCAGACGGGGCACGGCGCAAAAGCAGAGACGTGCGGGCGCAGTTGTTTATCTTGATTCCCACAGGGCACGGCATGCAGTAACCACAGCCCCTGCAAAAATCTCCGGCAAGCTCTATCTGCTCTTCTTTTATAAAAGCCTGTATTGCGTCATCCAGAACCGGTGTTTTATCCATATAAGAAAGCCACTCGTCAAGTTCCTTTTCCCTCTGGATTCCCCAGATGGGCATAACGTTGTTAAACTGCGCCATAAAGGCCATTGCCGCCCTGCTGTTTGCTATCATACCGCCGGCCATCCCCTTCATGGCGATAAAGCCCACATGATTTTGAGCGCAGGTATGCACAAGGGCAATTTCGCGCTCAGAGGCAAGATAGCTTAAAGGGTACTGCAGCGTTTCGTATAGCCCGGACGCAACCGCCTGTTCTGCAACCGTAATCTGATGGGCGGTGATACCAATGTGGCGGATTTTGCCCTGAGCCTTGAATTCCTGCAGCACTTCATACAGGCCTGTTCCGTCACCAGGTACATAACACTGCGAAGCCTGGTGCAGCTGGAATATATCTATGTAACTAGTCCTGAGTCTTTCAAGTGACTGCTCAATGTCGCGCTTCAGTTCGTCAGGAGTACGCGCCATGGACTTTGTGGCGATGAAAACCTTGCCCCTAAGTCCGGTGCCGTCGCCGAATGCCGTACCGACTTTTTCCTCGCTGTCGGAATACAGGTGCGCGGTATCAAAGAACGTCATGCCGCCACGGTAGGCCTTGAGCAGGAGCGAAACGGCCTCCTCTTTTGAAATGCGCTGTATCGGGAGCGCACCGAATCCGTTCTGAGGGGCTGTTATTCCGTCACAAAGTACGACATTGTTCATAATAGGCTACTCCTTGCAATTAAGAAATTCTACTCCATGACAGCTGTACAAGTCAATACAAGGCTGTTTATCTTTCCTTGCGGCTGTGCTATAATTCCGTTCATGAAATACGGAATCTTACGCGCAGCATGCGCCAGCCCCAGTCTGGAGGTTGCAGACTGCGAATATAATGCAGACCAGATAATATCATGCATAAAAAAGGCATATTCTGACGGTGCAAGGCTGATAGTCTTCCCTGAGCTGTCTGTAACAGGCTACACCTGCGCAGACCTATTTGCGCAAGCCGCCTTGCAGGAAGCTGCGATACAGGCTCTTGCCCGCATTGCAGACGAAACAAGCTCACTTGGAATTCTCAGTGTGGTGGGCGTTCCGGTTACAGTCGGCTCAAGCCGCTACAATACTGCGGCATTCCTTAACAGGGGAGACATCCTTGCAATAGTACCGAAGACGTTCATCCCCAACTATTCCGAATTCTACGAGCGCAGGTGGTTTTCTTCGGGAATATCAAATCTGCCTGAAAGCATACAGCTCAAAGGCATTGAAGACGACATACCATTTGGAACAGACTTGATTTTAGAAGACAAAAATGACAGACTTTTTAAAGTAGCCGCAGAAATTTGCGAAGATGTCTGGACTCCTTTCGCACCTTCTGTACGCCATGCGCTGAACGGAGCAACGGTAATCGCAAATCTGAGCGCGAGCAACGAAGTGGTCGGCAAGGCAAGCTACCGCCGGATCCTAGTGTCTTCTCAGTCTGCAAAAACAATCACAGCATATCTTTATGCAGACGCCGGGCACGACGAAAGCACCACGGACATGGTCTTTTCCGGGCACAACATAATCGCGCTCAACGGCAGTATTGCGGCAGAGTCAAAACTGTTTGACAAGGACAACCACATTATTTACGCAGACCTTGATTTGGAGAGACTGGAGCAGGACAGACTGAGGACAACGACATTCGCCCAGAGCAGAGGACCGTTCTATGACGACGGATACAAGTTCATCCAGTTTGAAGTGAGCGACAACGTATTTGCAGAAAGCGGCCGCGGAAAAAGCGAGATAGGCTTCCAGTCAGAGACTGCAAGAGCTGCTAAGGCGCAGGCCCAGCTTATAACGGCAGTAGCCCCCCACCCCTTTGTTCCGTCTGGAAAGGCAGAGCGCAGCGAACGCTGCCATGCAGTAATCGAAATGCAGGCGGAAGGTCTTGCAAAAAGGCTGCGTCACATACACGCAAAAAATGCGGTCATCGGTCTGAGCGGAGGCCTGGACTCAACGCTCGCCCTGCTTGTAACGGCACTGGCCTTCGATAAATGCAACATAGACCGCAAGGGCATCACAGCAGTCACAATGCCTTGCTTTGGCACAACAAGCAGGACTTACAACAACGCCTGCACCCTTGCAAATAACACTGGTACGACGCTCAAAGAAGTAAACATAAAAAAAGCCGTACTGCAGCACTTTGCGGATATCGGGCAGGATGAAAATACACATGATGTCACCTACGAAAACTGTCAGGCACGAGAACGTACGCAGGTACTCATGGATATTGCGAACCAGACAGGAGGTCTGGTAATTGGTACAGGAGACTTGAGCGAGCTGGCACTCGGTTGGTGCACGTATAACGGAGACCACATGAGTATGTACGGCGTAAACGCAAGCATACCAAAAACACTCGTGCGCTATCTTGTAGAATGGTTTGCCATGGAAGCCGAACAAGACGGCAAAAAAGAACTGGGCGCAGTGTTGCACGACATACTGGCGACGCCGGTCAGCCCGGAACTGCTGCCGCCTGACGGCAAGGAAATAAGCCAGAAGACGGAGGAGATTGTCGGCCCCTATGAGCTGCACGACTTCTTCCTGTACTACGTGCTGCGCTGGGGCTTTTCACCCAAGAAGATTTACTTTCTTGCAAAACAGGCTCTGCTCGGCAAAAAGGCTGACGGAACGGATGATGTCTATACGGAGAAAATCATACTCAAGTGGCTTAAGAGTTTTTACCGCCGCTTCTTCAGCCAGCAGTTCAAGCGTTCCTGCATGCCGGACGGTGCAAAGGTAGGAACAGTTTCACTGTCGCCGCGCGGAGACTGGCGCATGCCGAGCGATGCAAGCGCAAACATCTGGCTTAAAGAGCTTGACGAGGTGGCTG
The DNA here is from genome assembly GCA_964554745.1 of uncultured Treponema sp. GTDB lineage: Bacteria > Spirochaetota > Spirochaetia > Treponematales > Treponemataceae > Treponema_D. The sequence continues at coordinate 5,941 of CAZKPZ010000025.1, forward strand.
ACTGATATGCTTTCTTACCAGCACGAATACCACGCCGGAAACCATGCTGACGTACTCAAGCATACATGCCTTGCCCTTATACTTGACTATCTCTGCAAAAAAGACAAGCCTTTTACTGTTATAGACAGCCACGCAAGCGCCGGCAGATTCCGCCTTGACGATGAGCGGCTGCTAAAAACTGGCGAAGCAGACGGCGGCATTGTGCGTTTGATGGCATACGCAAAAGCTGCCGCAACAAGTTCTTTACCAACGGCATTGCAACGTTATATAGAACTTGAAAAGCCCTATTTTAAGCGAGGACTATATGCCGCAAGCCCCGAAATCGAACGGCTCTGCATGAGGGCAGGAGACCAGTTACATCTGGTTGAAAAACATCCGACTGCGATTGAAAGCCTTAAAGCGAACGTCACGCTCCCACTGCTGACAAACGGCGGTGAACAAAAAAGTGCCGTCAAGGCTGACATCCGCAATGAAGACAGCTACAAGGCGCTTAATTCACTCTGCCCGCCGCTAGTAAAGCGCGGTCTCGTGCTGATTGATCCAAGCTACGAAGACGCAAGCGACTACACCAAAGTGGAAGACGCCATAAAAAACGTGCACCGCAAATGGAACACGGCGATTATCGCCCTCTGGTATCCGCTGATTTTACGGCGCAAAAACGAGACTGCACAGCTTCTAAGTTCATTGGAAGACTTTGCAAAACTACAGGCGAACCCGGTGGAGACATTCCGCTGCCAGATGCAGGTAAAAAGCCCCGACCAGACAGAAAAAGAACAAGCCGCACACCTCTATGGCAGCGGCATGTTCATACTGAATCCGCCATGGAAACTCAAGGAGGAGATGGAACAGGTAAAAAACAGTCTTGAAAAGCTGTTGGCAAACTAGAATCTGTGCCGATTACAACTACATTCCGTGTGTCTGCTGACTAAACATCATTCTTTGATTCGGAAATGAGCTTGGCCTTTTCCGGCTCGTCCATTGAGATTGGCGTTGAAGTATCTGCGGCAGGCTCAACGGGAGCTTCTTTAACCTGAATACCCTTTACCTTATCGAATATTTCTTTTATTGACACCAACAGCTCACGGCGCTTCTTCTTGTCGATATTACTCAGCTCAATATTGCGGCTCGGGAACACAATCTCAGAGCCGTCCATAACGGCAAAGGTCGTGCCTTTCTCTGTCTTAACACCGACAGGTGAATACGCGTCTATCGGGTGCGGTATTCCCTTAAGAGAATACGTACCGGCCTTTACACATTCAATCTTATCGGCAATAAGTGCGTACGTATCAGGACTCATCAGAATCGTGTCAGGCTTTGCAGCGGCTTCAAAGCGTGCCGCCATATTCACGTTGTTGCCGATGATTGTGTAGTCCATCTTCATTTCCGAACCGAAGTTTCCAATGGTACAATAGCCTGTATTGATTCCCATACGAACGTGGAACGGATTTGCAATCCCCTTGGATTGCCACTCGCGGCGGAATGTAACAAGATACTCCTGCATTTCAATCGCCATGTTCACGGCACGCAGCGCGTGATCCTTATCAGAAGTAAATTCCGGGTCTCCGAAGAACACCATCACCGCATCACCTACGTACTTGTCGATAGTTCCCTTGTACTTTTCTGCAATGCGAGCCATATTGTCAAGATAGGAGTTCAGCAAATTAGAAAGGTCTTCCGGCTCAAGGGCATCCGTGGTTGCAGTAAAGTTAACAACATCGGAGAAAAAGACAGTAAGTTTCTTGCGGTAGTGGCGCGACGTAGAAACATCGCGCTCGCCGCCCGCAATCGAAGCATACAGCTGCGGAGAAAGATAGTGCTTCATGTTCTCGTTGAGCTTGTTGATGGTAGATGTCCGCTCGCTAATCTTTTCCTCAAGAGAATCATTCATGTCAGTTATAGTGGAAATCTTGTCGTCAAGCTCCTCGCGCATTTCGTTAAATGCAGTTCCGAGGCGGCCTATTTCATCATGCACCTTAAGCTCGATTTCGTGCTTAAGATTGCCCTGGCGCACAATGTTGACCCCTTCAAGCAAGGTATTGATTGGCTGTAGAATGCTGTTTGAAATCTTCATCACAAGCAGTATTGCAAATATCATCAGTATTATGGCAGTAATAACATAGATTACGATAGCCATAAGGAATATGCGGATGTATGAAATAGAAGAGACATACAAATGCAGTAAACCGCATGAAGTTCCGTCCTGTGACTTAAGCCCCATGTACTCATTCAAGCCTTTTGAGGCAAGACTGATTTCCTCATAGGAACTTTCGCTGAATGCGGCACGGGAGTATAAATCTTTTGAGACAGAATGGTTTGCCGTAGCAACAACAGGAGTAGAATCCAAGTAAACCATAAGGTCGCACTCAAGATTCTTGCTGAGTGTAATAAAGAAGTTCAAATTCTCTTTAAAAATAAAGCGGACGAGTATTACTCCGATAATATTCTTACTGTACATTACTGGATACGCACACACATACGATGTGGACTGCACGTTGTCATAGAAGGAAACCGCGGTGCTGACGACTGGGTTCCCTCCAAGCGCAGAATTCAAAAGCATCTGTTCCGAAGTAGAAAGCTTTCCCGGTTCAACAATCGGCATACCGTCATCGCCGTACACTGCAACAGAATACTTTCTGTCAACGACAGTATTCTTGCTTATGTATTCTTGAATTCTGGTAGGGCTCTTCAATTGCAGGCCCAGTTGCACCGCATGGTTATTTGCTAAATTACCGGCAAAGCTCTTTACGGAATCTTTTTGCGTCGCCATAAAAACTTGAGAAAGGACAAGCTTGTTACGAATCATCGTAACCGCGTCATTCTTGGTCGCAAAGTAGAAATAGACCATAGAGAAAACACTCATAACCGAAATGATTGCAAGTGTTATTCCAAGAAAATACCGTCTGAGCCTCGTTTTAATTGAGTCTCTGTTGGCAATCATCTCTTTGCTGTTTGCATTTTTGTCTACAGATATTTTTTCTTCCATATTTTCTATCTCCCATTTGAAAGAAGTCGTCTTATTTCTTCAGCTTCCATTAATCCAAGCATAGTCGCAAGACGCGGTCCCTGCTTTTCTCCTAAAAGCAGCATATACATTGTCTGCATAAAATCTTTTGTCAGCCGCTTTGCCTCTAGTTCATCTTTTGCATGCCGCTTTGGCACCGCATAAATCAGTCCGCCAATTTCATCTTCTTTTTCAAGAGGACGAATATCTTGCATGAATTCCTCAAGCATAGCTTTCATTCCGCCATCCAACGAATCATAAAACGGTGCGTTAAACTCATGCAATATTGTATGAGTCCCTGCTGCCTTGCCGTATTTAAAAAGCCATGCCGACGCACAGCCAAAGCGAACAGCGGAATCTTTTATAACATCGTCTTCTTTCTGTTCCTTTGGCACAAGTCCGCACTTCTTGAGCATCAGAATTGCCTTATGCATGTCGTTCTGACTGTAGGCAAGCGCCATGCAGATTTTATTGAATGCTATCACTTTTCTGTCACAGCATACGCCGCTGCGAGCAAGCTCATAAATCTTTTTATCAGTCTCGGTTCCGCGCCCGGACTCCACAAGAGAACAGAAAGAATCCCATTCATTGTAAATGCGGTCTATACCGTTTTCGATGTCAACAGTGAACGCTGTTGTCGGCGCATTGCGCAAAAACAGATAGCGCACGATTGCTGGCTCCAGAACATCGGTAAAGCGAGTTGCCAAAGCCTTTTCACCCAAGGCGCGAGAAATCTTCGCAACACCCGGAACGCCAACAAAACGATAGAGCAACGAGAAAGGAACTTTTCCGCCGTATATTTCTGTCACAATTCTGGAAGAAACAGCGTAGCTGCCTGTATCAGTCAGCTGATTTTCTCCGGAACTTTCATAGGTTATGGCAGAATCCTTCCAACGTGTAGCCCAGTTCACTTTCCAAGCAAGCTTACCGCAAAAGTCCATACCCAAAGTATACACACCTTTGTGACCACATGCACCGCACGTAAAAGAAATCTGCTTTGTCTTGCTGTTCCACCCGGTCACAGTCGTCTTGTCACGCAGACATGACGGGCAGTATACTTCAAGCGGATAGTAGCCCTCGCGTTTTTTTATTAAGGCATCTGTATAGGGCATTTTCTTAGAATTGATTATGTCGAATATCTCGCCTCGCTTATTCAAGGCTGTTTCGATGTAACTATCATACTTGCCGCTACGGTAATATGATTCTTGATAGTTGTATTCCGGTGCAAATCCGCATTTGGCAACGACACGCTCAAAGTCACTCATAATGTGCTCACCATAAGATGCAAACGCACCCTTATCCGCCTCATCAAGAAAATCAGGAACAGCAGAAAGCATTTTTCCAACATGATCTTTTACCTGACTTTCTGTCTTAAAATACGGAATCTTGCAGAAGTGGTCAAAGTTATCCCAAAAATAAATAAAACGGGCTTTCTTTCCGCGGCGCTTGAGTTCCTGCGTTACGAACGACGTAATTGCCAGCTCCCTAAAGATACCGAAGTGTATCGGACACGAAGGTGTCATTCCTGCAGAGCAGACAATCTCGTCATGGACTCCGTTTTTTTCCGCATAGTCAAGCAAAGAGTCCACGGCTTCATCAAGCCAGAATTGTTTATTGTTCTTACCGTTATACTCCCAAATCATTTCTCTTCTCCGTCCATATACAGCTTGTCGATAGCGGCAAGCGTCTCAAGCGGAAAATCCAGACCAATCTTATTTGCAGTATCCAGATTGAGGGCGATTGACGGAAAGCCCTTGAACTCCTGCGGCAAAAGTCGTGGTATAACGCCATAGAATACAGCGGCCATCTTATTTGCGTTAAAGATGCCCACATTTTCCGCTTCTACCGAAGACATACCCATTAGTATTCCGTCCTTAACGCGAATCTCTCCTTCTAGTGCGAATGACGGAATCTTGTTTTGAATCAGTATGTCGGCGATTTCACCAGTTATATCGTATTCCGTAACGGCGGTTGAGGCACCGATATACACGGCATCAACCTTTCCAACCAAATCCCTGAGAGCCTTTAAATAAAGTTCTGGAGTATCGGCGGCGACAGTTTCTTTTACATTTGTATTGCGCACCACGTCAAAGCCGCACTCAATAGAAACCAAGTCCACGTCATTCACTGCAGAATAAAGCCGCCCAGTATCATTATTTCCGTAAATAATGCCGAGCTTTTTGAAACCCAGAAGTTCATGGAACATCTGCAGCTGACGCACATACTGAGTGGGGTCAACGCGGCATGTAATGTAATTGTTACCAGAGTCTGAGACAGAGTAAACTATCTTTGAGCCGATAGGGTCAGTAACGCCCTCTATCATGCACGGCACACAGAGTTTTTCGTCTTCGGAAATCAACTTAGCGGCAACTCCGCCGAATACCAAAAGCAAATCCACATCCTTGTTAGAGGCCAGCGCAAGAGCCTTGTCAGTGTTCTTGCTGCCCCAATCCAGATTCACGAAATACACTGACGGAAATTCTATATAGTCGCTGCCGTCCTGAATCTGGTTGAATACAGCGCTCACTTTTGATTTGTCTTTTATCTCAAAGCGGGCCTTGAACCATCCGTTATTTTTTAGTCCCGCCGCAATTCCTGCAAGATATTCTGCAAACTCCCAGTACTCGCCGCTGACAATCACACCAACCGTATACTTGCTTCCATCGTTCTTGCGCTTCGGCAAATGCTCACTCACAGTTTCATCCGCAGAAATAGAATCCAAGTCTGTGTTTAGCGTAACGGCAGTTCCCCTGTAGTCAATGTAAATCTCATCAGAAGAAGAAAGCACGTCAAACGGAACTTTGTAGCCGATTCTTAAAGCCGTACTCATGTTGATTGCCATAGACGCGGCATTTTCAAACTGCTGGGAAAGTTTACCCGGCTCCACGCCGTTGAACAGGTGGCTGATTTTTGTCGCAACCCAGATACCGGAACGGGTAAGAGACTTGGCGGAAAAACTGTACAGAATGCCGTCCTTTACGCGGATAGAACCTTCCAGTGCGAATGACGGCATGTGCGCGTCATTCAGAATCTGTACAACCTGCGGAGTAATGTCATATTCCGTAACGGCAGTTGAAGCGCCGATGTACACGGCATCACATTTTTTTACGACATCGCGTAGTGCCGCCAGATACAGTTCAACCGTGTCATCGTCAACATACTCTTTGACATTCGTATTTCTGATAATCTCAAAGCCCAATTCCTGAGAAGCCTGCTCTATTGCGCTTACGGCACCGTAAATGCGGCCGTACTCGTCATCACCGTATATTATTCCAAGCTTTTTGAATCCCGTCGCCTCATGGAAAATCTTAATCTGATTCAGATACAGATTCGGGTCAATTTTTCCAGAAAAGAATGGCCGCCCGGAATCCTCAACAGACACAGTAAGCCCTGCGTCCTTTGAGTCCGTAATAGCATCAGCAAGCACCGGAACAGGATAACTCTCGTTCCTGTAAAACTGTTTTGCCGCCATTCCGCCATACGCCATTATAACGTCAAGGTTCGGCTTTGCGGCAAAATATTTTGAATCAAGCAAGGCAAGCTCGTCATCCTCTCCCCACTGCAAGTTTATGAAGTATTCAGGAGCAAACTCAATATAGTCACTGTAGGTAGTCTGGTTCAGCAGCTCAAAAATCTCTTCCACGTGCGTGTAGCCGTCAGGAACATTCACATGCTTCATCCAGCCTATGCTCGAAAAACCGTCGAGTAGAGCCTTGAAGTTCTCGTAAAATTCCCAGTAGTCTCCAGAAATTACGACTCCGATTCTGTATTTGCTCACGCCCTGCTTTTTTATCGGAGATGTCGGCAACTCATACGGATTTTTTTCAGTACTATTCGTTTCGAGAGATTCATCCTGCGGATAAAACCTCTGCACATACTTCACATCACGTTCAATTCCGTTCCAGTAGTCAGAGCAGGAATGTTTTCCGCCGCATGAAAAAAGAGAAAAGGCTGCGAGCACTGCCAAAGCAAGGTATACGAATCTGTATTTCATCACTGAGCCTCCTTCCTCCATCTTGCATTTTGCCCCAGAATAATAAAGAGCAAGCCGCCGATAGCGGAGTAGCCGCCGATTACAAAGAAACTTAGCGCAAAGCCGAGACGAGAGATAATCATTCCTGTTACCGTAGGAACAAACACAGAAAGAATCTTTTCAAGAACCTTGTAGCTCTGCAAAACATTCTCACCGCTCACACCGCGGATTTTGCCTGCCTCAAGATAAACTTCCTCAATAGAATCAATAAAGAGGTTGTCAATTCCCATGCAGACCATTGCAACAATAAACATAATCAGGCCGCTTACCACTGAACCAAAAATCAGGAACGAAGCACCGCACACCATTGCGCCAAGACCAATCAACAGCTTGTCGTTCCGTACCCTGTCGGCAGTCTTTCCTGCGGTTGCCGCAAAGAGGCTTATCACAGAGAAAATACTCAAAATAAGACCGATATTGCTCTGTGACAGGTGCAAGGTATCGTTCATGTAAAGCGGCAACAGGAACGAGAACAAGCCCCAGTAAATAAACTGGAACGGAATATTCACGGTAAATATGTAGACCAGAATATGCCGTGAGAACAGAACTCTCATGAATTCTTTTACAGAAACGCCCTTCGAACTTTCTATCTCCAGAGTCTCCTCGTGCATACGGTCCATCTCGCTCGGCACAAAGAAAATCGCAAAGAACAGGAACAAGGCGGCAAACACAACGGCAATTACAAAACCTGTCTGATAGCCGAATTTGTTTACAATAACGCCTCCGACCGGAATAGACGCAATAGAGGCCGCCGCAAGAGCAGAAGCATTCGTACCAAAGCCGGCACTGCGGGTCTTTTCCGAAGTATACTCAATGACAAGAGAAGACGTGCTCAGCAGAATGCCGCCAAAACCGAACCCGGCAACAAATCTGGCAAATATGAGCGGCAGGATTGAATACGCAGAAATCGTAAGTATTGTGCCGATGACAAAAATAGAAGACATCAAGATATAGCGCTTTCGCACATCAAGCCCCTTGAGCACAAACAGAGTCAAGAACATCGCAATCGTGATTCCCAACATATATGAGCTGACAGGGAAACTGATTATCGTATCAGCAGGAAGCGCCGTAATAAAAGACGGCAGCGATTTTTTCGAAATATTATATATGCTCTGGATATAGACAGGAACAAACGAAAGCGTAACGTTTGCGGCAAACATAAAGATGAACGTACTTACCTTTATCAAGCGCAGACAGGTTGCAGACTGCTCATCATCCATGCGCTCAGGGCTTAGGTACAAATCTTCCTTGTTAGAAAGCATCGCAAAGAAATCCTTGAAGATAAGCGCAAAAATAATCGCGACTATAACAACGATTGCACTGTCCAAAATCATGTCACGGATTATCACCCTGATGCGGGCATTGTTTATCTTGAGCACGAGCACCATTTCCTGCAAATCAGAATTCTTTATCGGCGTGATAATCAGCGACTTGTCAGTCCGGTCAACCGTCTTTTTTTCACCCTCTGCAAAAGGAACAGCAGAATACACGACATTCATGTCAGTGTCAGTAATACATATTTCAGCACAATCCGTATTGCGGTTAAGACGCTGCGAAAGATATTCGTTTATGCCCGACAGATTGGCGTAGCCATGGGTAAATGCGGCAGGAGCTTCCACAGCCTCTTTTATTGAATACGAAAGCAAAGTAAGGTTCTTGTTGAACAAATCCGCAATTGCATTGCGGTACATATTCATTGCAAAAACCGAGAAAGCCCCCTGCGACATCAGCACAAGGCAGACCGTAAGAATAAGCTCCGCCTTAGAAGACCACAGGATAACGAGGAACACAAGATAGATGACGAAAGTCATCACAAAAATCACCAGTCCTGCTTTAAGCAGATTATGTATATAGCTGAACGCAAGGTCAGAAACAGTGTCCTGCGGAATCTCCATATAAATTGTTCCGGCGTAATTCTCTCCTCCCTCAAAGAGCGGGATGCACAAAAACCACGAATCCAGGAACTTGGCGGAATACGAGACCTTGTTTGGGTCGCTCACCGGCTTGTCACCGTCATAGTATCTGAACGGAATCGCATACTGATTCAGAACCGTGCGCGTAGAAGTCAGAATCATTCCTGTTTCGTCCGTAATATACATGTGCTCAATTTCAGGCGATTCCTGCATTACATCAGAAAAGAGCGTCTCAATCTGACTCTGCATCAGATAGAGTTTCTTACCCATGTCAAGAGAACTTTCCACTCGAGTCTTCGCCGTCTCGCCCAAAATAGAATAGCGGTTCATAAGTGTTGCCGTATAAACGCCCTCAAAACCGGAATGCGTAAGTATCCCGTTTATGAGAAAGCCCGCAACTAGCACCACAGAAAAAGCCGCAATGCTGATGATTTTGCTCTTTTTATCCATCAATAACTTCCTTGCCAATAAACGAATTAATCATAAGACAGCTGGCAGCTCCGTAATCCACATAAAAAGCTATGAAGTCACCTGCCTTGTATTCTTGAGCTGAGTCAGTAATATCAACTACAGTAAAGTCAAACGTCTGGGCAACAATAAAAACGCCGCTGTCGCACGGACGCAGATTTTTCTGCATGGCGGCAAGAACACCAAAATCCAAGACAGCCCTTCTGCGCCGGCCGCAGGAAGCCTGAGACGATGCAGGAAGCCTTTCCCCCAAGGCGTTAAAGCCCCCGCTCTGCACAGCGTCCACATTCTTCCATCTTGTCTCAAGGATTTCACCCTTTAAAAGCGCGGCACAGGACTCCAGCTCCGCAATTTCTTTCTGGGCGGACGAGTTATAGGCAAAGAAAACTCCCTCTCCCATCCGCACTTCCTGCGCACAGCCCTTTATTGCATCTCCAGTAAGCAAATCATAGACGACCGTTCCGCCTATAGACAAAAAAGGCGGTCTATTTGTAGTTTCCGACAGCTTATGCGAAAGCTCGTTGAATTCCATCACTTTGCCACTAGTCGGCAACAAACCCGACAGACAGGCAAAGTTTGTTGAAATGCCTTTTATGGCAAGCTGCTTATAGGTCTTTGCAATATCCAGAATCTGCTCAGGGTAAAAACCATCTTTCAAGTCACCGTTCTCTGTAATCAACACAACACATACATTCGGCAGAGAAGGTAGCGACGCCAATGCATCAAGCAATGCCGTATCCGAAATATACAAGCGCAGCTCATGCCCATTTGAAAGACAGGACTTGTCAAACGCATCAGAATAAAGATATTTAATAGAAGAAAGAGAACACTTTATAAGACTTGCAGAAAGATTTTGATTCTTTACACGCTTTAGAACAGGAGAAATATTACAAAGATTGCTGTCACAAAACCCATTCACTTCAGAATCGTCCAACAATGGGCATACCAAATCGGGATATGAAAGGGCGAATTTAGAGACAAGAGAAAAATCCATTCCGTTAGAGCAAACAAGACCTTTTATTTTTTTTATATTCGATAAAAGTTTCTTTCTGTTCCAAACAATAGTCGACATATTTGGCCTTTCCACTTCCATAATTATAAGGGTAAAATTCCAAAAAAGCAACTTTTAAATGGTTGGATTACAATTAGTCTGTATTTTAATTTAAAATAAACACAGAGTAGAACTCACACAGTGATTCAGAACCAAAGGCGCAGACCGCAGGAAAGCGGCAGATTCACCCTGAAAATAAAGCCCTCATCCTGGTCAAACACCAGCCCCGGCTCCAGTGCCGCCTGCATATAGAGTTCAGAAAAGTCAGTCAGGAACGAATTCAAGCCCAGAACAAAGCGGGGAGCCGCAAACAGCCCTCTGGACTGGGTAAAATCAAGCTTATCGTCATCGATTTTATTCTGGTACGACAGCGTAAAGCCAGGACCATAAAACCAGTGAAAGATGGAATAGCCGATTACCGGATTTGCAAGCCACATATCAAACACAAGCCCGGCGGCGCACAGTTTTTTGTCTGCAATCTCTGAGCGGGCGGAAATAATAAAAGGCAAAGAATCCGTCTTAAAAGTCAATGAAAGCGCATAGTCAGACTCGTTGCCGTGATACACTCCGAATACGGAGCCGCCTTCTACCCCTATCGCCGTACCGGCATGCAACAGAGGACAAAAAAACAAAAAAGCGACAGACAAAAGCAAGGAAAACTTGACGTTTTTCATTTTACCCATACTAGCTTAAATAGATAGAAAAAACAATCATTCTATGATAAAATTATTTGAAATGAAAAAAAGCCTTTTCTACCGCATACTAAAAAACGCGTCATCTCCACTGTACCGCACAGCTGACACCGTAAAGCGCATAATCCTTCTTGTGCTGCTGTTTGCCTGCATTGCCGCAGTAATCACCGTTGCAGTCACAATATTTGCCCGCCCCGCTCCACGCCTGGGCATAATCGCAGCTTCAATTGGCACAGGCGCGCTCTCGTTCGCGCTAGCCCTGGTTTCGCTCCCGCTCCTGCGCAAGGTATCCCGCTATGACGAAATGCAGATTGCAGAACAGTTGGCAGAACAAAAAGCAGAAATTGCACGGCTCAAAATAGAAAATGCCGCCCATGTCCAAAAAGAAACCGACTATGAACAGCGGGTAAAACTGCTTGAAAACCTGACGATGAACATCGAGACCTACAGCGACGTTTTTAAAATCTGCTTCAGAGACTACCAGCAGGCTTCCACCGTAAAGCAGAGGGAAATCTTCAACGAAGACGAGCACACCGGCACTCTTGACCGCATACTGAACCGCAGCGCAAAAAACTATGATGAAATCCTTTCTGTAATAGATTGCATGGTAAGCTACCAGCGCGGAGTAGACATACAGAATATACGAATCGCAAAGGTTAACAGCAATACGGTTGTTGTCTCAGGCATACAGGGCGAATACCTGGCAAAACCAAGATTTGACTACAAGACATTCTTAAGCGAACTGCGCCACGTTAAGCTCGACAAAAATGACGAAGTAAAAGAAATCGCCGTAGAAACCAGCAGCTATGGCCGCCATCTGCTGCAAAAAAAAGAAAATGAATATAAGGCCAAGTTCGAAGACTCTTTTTTGAACGGTAAAAAAGACAAAGACTCAGAAGAAATGGTAAAACGGGCAGAAGACTTCATAAAGATTATTCTCCAGCCGGTCTTTGCCCATGTTGAATTCGACAGAAACGTATTAGTGCAAGGTTCGGTGCCTTTGCTGGAATTCCTGCATTCCGAAACAGAACTGTGCAAGGCCATGCTTGAAAACAAAAGCCGTGCACAATAAAATAAGCTAGTTGCTGGCCTTGTCTATTGCGCTAAGCTCTTCCGCCGTAAACGAAGTGTTCTCCACGCACTTGATGTTATCCAGCAGCTGCGAAGCCTTGGAAGCACCAACAAGGACACTCGTCACACTGTCATCACGCAAAATCCAGGCGAGAGACATCTCTGCCAGAGTCTGCCCGCGCTTTTGAGCAATTTCATTCAGCTCCTTTATCTGCGAAAGACTTTTCTCCGTCAAAGCATCCTCATGCAAAAAGCGGCCGTCTGTGCGGATTCTGGAATCCTCTGGAATTCCGTTCAGATAGCGGCCGGTCAAAAGCCCCTGTGCCAGAGGACTAAAGGTGATAAGCCCCTTGCCCAGTTTTTTGGCGGCGCTCTTAAGACCGTTGTTCTCTACCGTACGGTCAAATATTGAATAACGGTTCTGGTTGATTACAAACGGACAGTGCAAGTCCTTGAGAATGGCCGCTGCTTTTTCCAAAGTAGCGCCGTCATAGTTTGAAAGCCCTGCATACAAAGCCTTGCCTGACTTTACAGCCTGGTCGAGAGCACCCATAGTCTCTTCAAGCGGAGTGGTGGGATCCATGCGGTGGTGATAGAATATGTCTACATAATCCAGTCCCATGCGCTCAAGGCTCTGATCCAGGCTGGCCAGCAGATACTTGCGGCTGCCCCAGTTGCCGTACGGCCCCGGCCACATGTCGTAGCCGGCCTTGGTGCTTATGATAAGCTCATCGCGGTAAGAAGCAAGTTCCTCGCGGAGAATGCGGCCAAAATTCTTTTCCGCACTGCCCGGCTCCGGGCCGTAATTATTGGCCAGGTCAAAATGAGTTATTCCGCTGTCAAAGGCAGTAAAGACAATTTCAGTCATGTTCCGGTAAACACCGGTATCACCAAAGTTGTGCCACAGACCAAGAGAAACAGCCGGCAATAGCAGACCGCTGTCTCCACAGCGCCGGTAAGGCATTTTTTCATATCGTTTTTCGCATGCTGTATACATGCCGCTTATAATAGCCTGCAATCGCAAAGTTGTAAATACGTGCCTTAACACGGCATTGCAACGTACGTTAACACGGCTTTATAACGTACGTTAACGCGACATCGTAAGCTACGTTAATGCGGCGTTGGAACGTACCATACACCGCAACTCAATGCCGATGAGGTTACTCTGTACAGATTAGCAGCATATTACCTGGAGACAGAATCCGGCAATATTACAATAAAGGCACTCCCCTGTCCCGCTGCACTTTGTACCTGTACCGAACCACCGGAAAGCTCCACAATCCGCTTTACAATCGCAAGCCCCAGTCCGTGCCCCTGCCCTGCATGGGAACGGTCTCCCTGGTAGTACTGCTCAAAGATATGCTGCTGCACCTCTTTGCTCATGCCCGGACCTGTGTCCGTCACTGTTACGCAAAGCGCACGCTCCTGCCCTCTCCTCATGTCGCTGCCGCTCACGCTCACAGTGCCGCCGTCCGGCGTGAACTTGATGGCGTTACCCAGCAGGTTGATCCAGACTTCCTGCAAAAGTTCCTCACTGCCGTAATAGGAAAGTGAGGGCAGCTGTTCCAGATTTACCGAAATGTGCTTTTTCTCCCATTCACGCGCCAGAATGATGGCGCAGCGCTTAATCTGCTCATCCAGGCGGAAATCAGTTTTGTCCGTCACAATGCGCTCGCTTTCTATCTTTGAAAGCAGCAGCGTGTTGCGCGACAAGTCCGCAAGCCGCCCCGACTCGTCCGCGATGATTTGCAGATACTGCCGCTTCTCGTCTTCCGAGAGTGCGGCTTCTACCGGTCGGGATGAGTCGAGCAAAACCTGTGCAAAGCCCTGAATCGAAGCGATGGGAGTCTTGAATTCGTGCGAGAAGTTGTTTATAAAGTCTTCCTTTAACATCTTGTTGCTCTGCAGCTCGTCAACCATACCGTTAAACTGAGCAAACGCCGGGGCAAGTAGCTCGTTCGCTTTGAATTGTATCTTTGCCCTGTCTGAAAAATCTCCTTCTGAAACTGTGTGAATTGCGCGCAGAAGCTTGTATATGTTTTTGTACACTAAGATGGCCTCTATCAAGAATACGCCGAACATGGACAGCACATTCATAGGTGCAAGCCAGACGAAACTAACGGAATAATGTTTAAGAAGATAGTTCGACAGTGCGATAAGCATTGTGCTCACCATGCAGCCCGCAAAAATCAAGAGCATGAATACCGTGAACCATCGGACCACGGAAGCCTTTACCGATGTTGACCTGTTATCGCTGCCTTTTTTTTTCTCTTCCATAAGAGATATATTCTCCCACTAGTTTCCTTTGCTGACGCAGGCGCGGTAGCCCAGACCCCGCAACGTCTCTATGCTGAATTCTTTCCAGCCGTCAAAGCGCGAGCGCAGACGGTTCACGTGCACCTTTACCGTGTCCTCGTTGCTTTCTGAATCCAGTCCCCAGACAGACTCAAAGAGCTGAGTCTTGGTAAAAATCTCGCCGGGATACGACAGCAACTTGTAGAGCAGGTCAAATTCTTTCTTGGGCAGCTCGATCCGCTCTTCCGTTCCGTCCGCATTCTTACGCGTTACGGTATACGAAGAAGCGTTCAGCTCCACACTGCCGATTACGATTTTCTTTTCGTTCGTAATACGGCTGCGGCGGAGCACTGCGTCTATGCGCATGACCAGTTCCTCGTAGTTCACGGGCTTGGTCAGGTAGTCGTCAATGCCCAGCGCAAAGCCGGTGCGCTTGTCGCTGATTTGCTGCTTGGCCGTAAGCATGATGACCGGAATGCTGTTGCCGTCCTGACGCAGCTGCTTTACCAGCTCAAAGCCGTCAAGGCGCGGCATCATCACATCGGCAACAAGCAGGGCAGCCTCCTTCCCAGAGCGCAAATAGTCCAGTGCCTCCTGTCCGTCTGCCACGGCCGTCACCTCGTAGTAGGGTTTAAGCCGCAGCGTGGTCAAAAGCCGCGTGTTCTTGTCATCTTCTGCAAGTAAAATCGGTAGCATAATTTAGTCCCCATCATTCTCCTTAAAATTTTCCACCTGTTCCATCACCTGACGGAAAACTTCCGGGCTGTACTGCGGCGGGTAGCCGTTCTTTACAAGGCAAATCTTGATGTCGAATTTCAGCTGGTCGCGGACGTTTGAATTGTTAAGCCAGTCAGCAAATGAAGATTTTGTATCGATAATCTCTTTTATCTTTTTTGAGAGCTTCTTGCATTTTTCATTTATCAAAACGCCGTCTTTTACAATGTCCTCGCCGTATTCAAAATTGTATTTGTCGCGGAGCAGAATCAGAATGTCATAAAAAGCTTTTTCTTCAAAGGTAAGCCCCATCTTGCGGAAACTCTCGCGGTCTGCCTGCAAATCCCGGAGCAGGGTCAATGCCTGTTGGGTTGCGTTTCTGATTATTTCTTCTGAAGCCGCTTCTTGTGTTTCCCCTGCCTCTTCTTCCGTAAGATGTTTGCGCCGTTCATGGTAGAGGTTTATTGTTTCCTGCAAAAGCTCCTGATATTTTTTTGCGGCGGTCTGATTTGTTTTCTTGTATTCCGCAATCTGCTTGCGCAAAAGTTTTACGAGCAGCTCAAGTTTTGTCGCTGGCATTTTTATGTCAGAAAGCCGCTCTATGTATTCCAGGCTGAACAGGTCTTCTTCCGCACCACTTTCAAGTATGCTTTCGACCTTGTTGTATTTGAGGGCTTCTTCTACCATTTTGGCAACTGCACGGTTCATCGTGTCTGTGTCGGGAGCGTCCACTCCGCTCATTTTTCGCACAAATCCGGCTATCGCCATAAAGCACTGGGCAAGGGCTGTTTCGTCTTCCTTTAGATTGCCAGACGGCTGGCAAATGTCGTAAGCCTGTCTCATTCGGCGGACAACTTTTAGGAAATAGGTTTTAAAAGAAACTTTTTTACTCACTTTGCCATTCGTGCTTAGCGAGTTGAGAGAAGAAGTTGAAGCAAAGACATATTCCGCAGCCTTTGAAAGCAACTTGTACCTCTCCGCCGCATCTGTTTCGGGATTCAAGAAAGGTGAAAGGTTAAATGTGAGAGGTGAAAGGGTGGCATTTTGCGACGGAAAAAGGTCAATGAGGATTTCCAGCTGCTCTCTAAATACACTTGTTGCCTGCTCAATGTCGTCATCGGTCGGGGCTATTGTGTTGCCACCGCCACCGTATACTTTCATCGCCTCTCGCATATTGTCGCGGATTCCGATGTAGTCAACGATAAGGCCGTAATCTTTACCCGGATACTTGCGGTTCACGCGGCTGATTGTCTGTATGAGCGTATGCTTCTGGAGCGGCTTGTCATTGTAAAGATAGGTAAGGCAGGGAACGTCAAAGCCGGTAATCCACATATCAACGACAATCACAATGCGGAAATTCGATTTTTCCTGCTTGAATGCTGCATCCAAATCATCACAGCGGCTGTCGTTTTTTACGCCGCCAAGATAGTTATACATTTCTTCTCTGTCATTTTTGCCCACGCTGGCAACCATCGCAATCGTCGGTATTTCTTTGAGCTGCTTCAATTCTTCTTCGCTCGCTTCCATGCCGACAGGTGTTTTGCGCTCTTCAAACCATTCGGGATATTTTTCACGGAAAACGCAAAGTAAGTCGTAGGCGATTTCCCGCTTTGAAGAAACAATCATTGCTTTCTGAATTCTGCCCGGGTCGGCGGCACAGGCAGCCGTGTAGTGGTCGTGAATGTCAGTCGCAAGGCGTTCAAGACGGCTTCTCTCTCCCAGAATAACTTCCATAGAAGACATTGCCTTTTTGCTTGCCTCAATGTCCTCGCTTGTAGAACCTTCTTCCGCACATTTGCCGTAATATTCTTCTATGAGCTTTACTTTCGTTTCGTCGAGCAAAACTTTTGTAATGCGCGGATGATACTTGATTGAAACCGTAAGACCGTCGGCAACAGCCTGATCCATTGTGTAGCGGTCAATTTCCTCGCCGAAGGTCTGGTAGGTTTCCGCAATCGGTGTGCCGGTAAAGCCGACAAAAGTTGCATTCGGCAGTGCCTCGCGCAGGACTTTTGCATAGGGCTTTGAGAGCATGGCGCGCATATTCTCGCCCGCGTCCTTGCTGAATTTTATCTGCTTGGCATTTTCCAACTGGGTGCGGTGGGCTTCATCGGAAAAACAGATTATGTTGGCACGGTCGTTTATAAGACCAATCGGGTCCTCGTTCCTGTCGCAGAACTTTTGTATGGTACAGATGTAAAATCCGCCGCTTTGACGCAGACCCAATTCCTCACGGAGCTTCTTTCTGGTCGGCACAACGCACACTTCGCCAAGAGCCAAAAACTCCTTGCTCTTGGTAAAGAGTTTTGCACCCTGCTTTTGAAGGTCGTCACGGTCAACAATCATCAGGACGGTTGGAGAGCCGATTTCTGCGGAACAACGGAGAGAAAGCTGTCTGGCAAGGAATGCCATCGTGTATGTCTTTCCGCAGCCTGTCGCACCAAAGTATGTTCCGCCCTTGCCGGATTTTTCTTTTACCGATTTTATGATGCTCTTTTTGAGCAGGCGTGAAGCAAAGAACTGCGGATAGCGGCAGACGATTTCCCTTTCGTCACGGTCGTATTGGGCATCCTGAAAATAAATGTAGTCGCGGAAAATTTCAAGAAAACGCTGGGGAGTATAAACGCCTTTGACCATTGTTTCCATTTCCTCAAAGGGCATTGTGGAAATTTTGTCGCCGTCATTCACACGCCGCCAAGCGTAGAAATGCTCGTAAGGGGTGCGGACAGTTCCAAGCCGGGTTTTTACGCCGTCAGAAATACAGGCAAGCGGACAGTAATGCAGCAAATGCGGAATGTCGCGCCAATAGCGGATGTTGATTTGCTCCCATGCGTCAAAAATCGTGGCGTTTTCGTCAGCAGGATTTTTCAGTTCCATTATGCAAAGCGGAAGTCCGTTCACAAAAAGCAGAATGTCCGGGCGGCGGCATTTTGTCTTTCCGTTGTTCACATAATCAACCGAAAACTGATTCACCACACGGAAAATGTTATTTTCGACATTCGCAAAGTCGATTAAGGTGATAGGGGTGGGGTTAGGGGTGATAGGTGAAATGTTAGGGGTGATAGGTTCTTTCACCTGCGACCTATCATCTTTCACCTCTAACCTATCACTTATAACCTGTAACCTAGGTATGCCATCCACCATCCAGCCGTAGACTTTGTGCAAGGTCGCAAAGTCAGACTCCGCTCCCACAAGACGCACATTGTCACAAACCTGATTGATTTCTTCTTCGTTTAAGTCAGGATTTGTCTTGCCAAGAAAAAACTTCAAGTCAGAAAGATTTATGACTTCCCGAGGATTTGAACGTTCAACTTCTTCCCCTGCAAGATACGTCCAGCCGACTTGCTCCAAGAACGAGATGAATGCGTTTTCAAAATCGGACTCGCAAAAGCGACCGTTGTAGTTTGTAAGGTTATTTGCCATGGCGTTACTTCCTCTTTGATTTTACTTCTTTCTGCAATTCTTTTACAGATTCCAAGTAGGCTTCTTCAACAGGTGAAAGATTTTCAATCTCGTACTGACGGTATTCGGCAATCGCCTTGTCAACAGCCTGTTTATGACTGATTTTTCCAGCACCTTCCAGAAGTTTTCTTCCGTCGGCGGAAAGGAGTCTGTCCAACTGGTCAACGTAATCCTGCATGTAAACTTTTGTATGTTCCAGAGCCATATTTTCAGCAAAATCAAAATATCCTGAAACGATGTTATTCAAGATTTTCAGCTCTTTTTCATCAAGGTAATTTTTGGCAATGACAACATCTTTCTTCTGAGGAAAATCGCCCGTAAAAGATTTAAGTCCCATGAAAGGTTCCTTGTGGTCTGCCCGGTTGTAAATAACCTCGGCTGCAGTCTGACCGTGAACGGCGTAGTGGAGCTTGTTCTGAACCATCTTAAAAAAAGCAATCGATTCAGCAGACTTTGGATTGTAGTCCGCGCTCGTGGCATACAAATCCAGGACCTGACGGTACATAACTTTTTCCGAAGAACGGATGTCGCGGATACGTTCAAGAAGTTCTTTCCAATAATTGCCTCCGCCAGAATTCTTAAGGCGGTCGTCGTCCAACGCAAAACCCTTGATGATGTATTCTTTAAGGCGAGCAGTTGCCCACTGGCGGAACTTTGTCGCAACAGAAGATTTTATGCGGTAGCCCAGGGAAATAATCATATCGAGATTGTAGAAAGGGATTTCTCTTGAGACTTGCCTTTTACCCTCGGTTTGAACCTGTCGGAAATTCCGACAAGTTGCCTCCGGTGTAAGCTCATTTTCTTCGTATATGTGTTTGATGTGCTCAACTACATTTGTCCGAGAACTTTGATAAAGCAAAGCTAGTTGCTGCTGATTGAGCCATACAGTTTCGTCCTGTAGTTTTACATCAAGCTTGAGAGAACCGTCTTCATTTTGATAAACGAGGATTTCCCCGGTTGGATTTTCTGCTGTCATACATTCACCTCTTCCAAACTACCCTTAATCAGCACCGGGCACATATTCTTGATTTGCTCTTTGAGTTGCTTGGCAATTCTACCGCGCTCGATGTAGCATTTGTAGATGTTCACGATGTCGCGCTGGACGGAAAGCGGCGGCAGGGGGATTCTTACGCCGCACAGTTCGCTCCAGTCGAATGTTTCTCTTGCGGAACCCCACGAGCAGAAGCGGGCGTAGCGGTCGAACTCCGGGCGGCTGAACAGGAGCGAAAGATAGCCAGACAAAAGTTCTTCGCTTTTGCTTACTCGGAAAACGATATATGAGGAAGAAACAATGTAAGTGTTTTCGCTATCGTTGTGGGCGAGCGTAATTTTTTCGCCGTTTCGTGAAGTTACCGTGACGTATGCAAAATAATCCGGCTTTACCAGAATGTATGGACTGAGCGACACATCTTTCATGTCCGCTTTCGTCTCGATGAATTTCTTTTCGATGGAAATTCCTTTCACGTCATCAAGCGTGTACTTTCCGTCGGCATTCCGCTCATCGCAAAGTTCGATTAAATCTCCCAACCTCACACCTCTAACTTGTAACCTCTCCCCTGACCTCTCACCTTTCCCCTTCAACCTGTCAACTATCGCGTCGCAGGTGAGTTTGAGGTCATCCAGACCGCTTTGGTAGGAGGCAAGGTTGTTCTGCATGGAGCGGTAAACAGCAACATATTTTTGCTGAACGGCGAGCGGAGGAAGTCGTAATTCAAAGTCACAAAATCTTTCCCAATCAAGATTTGTTCGAATACTTCCGTCACTACAAAAAGCACCATAACGGTCTTTTTCTTTTGAACAGAAAATCATATAAAAATATTCTGGTAGAATCAAATCATGTTTTACCACCTCGAAAGTTGTATATGCAGGGGAAACAATAATTGGGTTTTCATCTTGAAACATTCCAAGTCTAATACAACAGTCTCTCCCAGTTTGCATTCCGCTGAATACGAATCTGTTACGGCGAACTATTTTATACTTCGTTGCATCAAGTCCATTGGTGTCTGCAACAGTTGGCATAAAATCTTTGTCGATATTCAATCCGCAGAAATTTGTATATTTTCCGTCAGTGTTGCGCTCGTCGCAGAGTTCAATCAGTTCTCCCAGTTTGTATGTCTTATTGCCTTTCATCTCTAACATTTCACCTAAAACCTACAGCCCAAATCCGATTCCTTTAAACGCTTCTTCCAGCATCT
>CAZKPZ010000026.1:0-26750 GCA_964554745.1 uncultured Treponema sp.
TAAATTGCAAATGAATCATAGAGAGTTTCTTTAAAACCGGCGGCTTCGGATTCAGAACACGGAACAAATGCGGCAAATTCGTCTCCGCCGTAGCGGGCAAAATAGCTTCCGCTCCTGTCAAATACCTTGCGTATGACTTTAGCCGTCTCGATAAGCGCGGAATCCCCCTCGGGATGTCCATATTTGTCATTTATGACCTTAAACTTGTTAACATCCATCATAAAAAGAAAAATCTGCTTGCCGCCCTTGTAGTCGGCAAGGTTACGCACGTACAGGTTAAACGAGGTGCGGTTATTTATGCCGGTAAGTCCGTCCCGCGAAATCTGGGCGAACTGAAGTTCCGTGAACACAAAGAAGAGCGAGAAGGTGATGAACTGCCAGGCAATCTGCAAATCCGGACGGATGGCAGTTATTACGCCGGATGCTATCGGAAACAGGATAAAGGAAAGCATGGACATATATTTGGAGCGCATCATCTTGTCTTTTTCCTTTAAGAACAGCAGAAGCGTAAGGTGAGAGGCAACCGCAAAGTAGCCGTAAGTAAGAATACGGTAGATTATGGCTCCGTGCCCCAGATGAAAGACGTTAGTATCCCGGTCTACGTAGAACACCCAGCCGGTATGAATGGAGCAGATGACCATAGCAGTAAAGATGAGCGCAGGAGAGACGATGAGCAGGTGCGTATGACGGCGTATTGTTGTGGCAGGATGCAGAAAATGATAGGTGTAGAGCAGCCAGATGTAGGTGGCAAACACAGACTGAATTATGCGTATGGCTCCCAGGACATAGTTAAAGTAAAAGAAGAAAGTGCCCTCATGCCCGTCAGAAAGGAAACCCACTGTCTCTACAAAAATCATGCCGGCGGTTATATACACCATCTTAAGGAAGATGAGATTCGCCGTCTCAAGACCGCTGCTGACAGTCTTCATGCGGTAGACAATCCACGCAGCGATGGCGAGACACAGGACTTTCAGCTCAAGGTAATAAAAGAGTTCCATGGCGTATGTCAGGGGGCTGCCCGTCTGGAAGCTGCCTCTTCTATTACTTTATCCGCAAGCTTGCCTGTAAGCGGATCGTAGTGGTCAAAGCTCGCCTCGAAAGCACCGGTAGAACTTGTTATTGAGCGCAAGTCGATGGCATAGCGCAAAAGCTCCGCCTGCGGAACCTGCGCCTTTATTTCCTCTATGCCGCTTCCGATTGCCTCCTGCCCCAAGATGCGGCCGCGGCGTGAAGACAAGTCGGACATGATGTCGCCCAAGTATTTTGTCTCTGCCCATACGGAAAGATTCATGACAGGCTCCAGCAACACAGGGCTTGCCTTTCGCATTGCCTCGGAAAGGGCATTGCGCGCCGCAACCTGGAAGGCAAGGTCAGAAGAGTCTACAGGATGGTGCTTGCCGTCCAAAACTGTTACGGAAATATCCACTACAGGGTAGCCTGCAAGAACGCCGTGCTCCATGGCCTGGCGCACGCCCTTTTCTACGCCGGGGATAAAGTTCTTGGGGATAGCGCCGCCAAAGACGGCATTGGTAAACTTGTAGTCCTCACCGCGCGCAAGCGGCTCTACGGAAAGCATGACCTTTGCATACTGGCCGTGACCGCCGGTCTGCTTTTTGTGTGTATACTCGCTGCCTTCCTTGCGCTGCACCGTCTCACGGTAGGCCACGCGCGGCACGGAAGTCTGCACGGCAATGCCGGTCTCAGCCTGTATGCGGTCAAGGATAATCTGCAGCTGCAGCTCGCCCATGCCGCTGAGCACATTCTGGGCGGTCTCCGCATTGAACGCGAACGTTATGGTGCGGTCTGATTCAGTGGCCTTGGCAAGCTCTTCGTTCACCTTCAGCTCGGCTTTCTTGTCCGCACATGAAATCGCCAGTGAATAGACAGGCTCCGGTCTGCGGAGAGGTTTGTAAATCTGCGCACTTGCGTCAGAAGAGAGAGTGTCTCCTGTCTGGGCGCCGAGTTTTGCCACAACACAGATATCACCGGCATCAACGCTCTTTATCTCTTCGAGCTTGCGTCCCTGCGCCCGGAACAGCTTGCCGATTTTCTCGTTCTTCTTGCTGTTCAAATCAACAACAAGGCTGTCTGGACTCAACGTACCGGAAATGACCTTAAGGTACGAAAGCCGCCCCGAAAACTGGTCTCCGGCCGTCTTGACCACAAGAGCGCCGAGCACACCTTCAGAAGAAATCTTTACGACTTTTTCTTCTTTGCTTTCTGTAAGAACTGTCTCAATGCGGTCAACAGGAGACGGTCCCACGTCAGCAAAGAAATCAAGCAGCGGCACAAGGCCTGAGTCCGCAACAGGAACACCGGCAAAGCACGGAACGACTTTGTTTTGAGCAAAGGCATTTCTAAGGCCAAAGAGAATCTCTTCGTCTGTAAGCTCGCCCACATCAATGAACTTTACCAGAAGGTCATCGTCACCTTCGGCCGCAGACCCCATCAGGATATTGCGCGCGCTCTTGTAGGCCTCCTTGTATTCGTCCGGTATCTCGGCGGCTTCTTCCTTTGCGCCGGCTGCCGGCTTAAAGTAAGCCTTGCCGTGAAGAACGTCGATAACGCCCTTGTAATCGGCACCGCTGCCCATAGGAATCGTTACAGGAGAAATTTCCGCATTGAATTTGTCGTGCAAATCCTTGCTGACTGCCATAACATTGCTGCGGGTATCTTCCACCCGGTTCAAGAATATCATGCGGGGCTTTGAGCGGCGGTCTAAATCGCGCCAGAGTTTTACGGTCTCTACCTGCGCTCCGGTGCGAGAATCCACCAGCAGCAACGCGAATTCGCTTGAGCGGAACGAGGATATGACTTCGCCGGTAAAGTCTGACGCACCGGGAGTGTCCCAGATGTTAAGAAGCTTACCGTTCCGTTCTATATGAGTAAGAGATGAATATATGGAAATATGGCGGAGTGCCTCTTCTGCAGAGGAACTTGTTACGGTTTTGCCTGATTCTGTTGGCGAAGCCTTATCAATTACCCCTCCGACAAAAAGCAGATGTTCCAAAAGTGTTGTCTTTCCTGTCTGGCTGTGTCCGGCGACTGCAACATTCCTTATGTTTTTGCTTTTGTATTCCATGTAGTACCTCTTATTTTTAAAAAATTCCTACATATAGGAAACCTCTAAAAACTTCAGCTTTTAGAGGTAACTCTGAAAACACGATGTCCTAAGTCGCGCCATTATAGCGACTTAGGACTCGCTGCATAAGTCTAAAAACTCAAAAATTTGAGTTTTTAGACGTTGCCAATATATACTTCCTATGATAAAGGGTGAAATGCAGGGTGTCAAGAAAATATTAATCAAACGGCTATCCCTTGTAAATTTAGCCCTTTTGTCATAGAATCAAATGACTATGAAGCTGAACGATTATATGCTTGGTGCATACCGCAAGGAAGACGAAGAAGGCAAGGCCGCACGCATACACAAACCTGCATTTGCAAAAGTAAGCAGGGCGACCGGAGAGACAATAGACGAAAAGAAGATTCGAGAGGAAAAGGAACGGATAGAGCGCGAGACTCTGGAAAACGCAAAGATAGCGGCAAGAACAGGCGTATGGTTCAGCAAAAAAACAAAAGAGCCGACGGATGAAGACGTTCGCACGGCTGCCAAGGCGCTGACTTCCGGCGCACTGATAAAAGTTCCGGAGCAGCCGAAGGTAGCCGGTGAAAAAGAAAGCATATACCGCCGGGTGGCAAAGTTCTTGGTTATTATCGGTGTTGACGAGGCGGCAAAGATAATTCCGCAGCTAAGCGAAGAGCAGATAGAAAAGATTGTACCCGAAATAGCCGCGGTGCAGTCTGTTCCAAAAGACGAAGCGGAGCAGATACTGGAAGAATTCCAGGCTCTCTTGGACAGAGCCAGAGAAGACGGCGGCATTGACACTGCGCGTACGATTCTTACCAAGGCCTACGGAGAACAGAAAGGCGAGGAAATCTTAGAAAAATCCATACAGTATCCTAACGGAAAGCCGTTCGACTTTCTTTCAGAGGCCGACGCAGACCGCATAGGCATTCTGCTGCACGGAGAAAGCGAGCAGGTGCAGGCGCTGGTTCTTTCGCAGATAGAGCCAAAGAAAGCCGCAGCCGTACTGAATTCCATGGACGAAAAGAAAAAGAGCGCGGTAGTGCTGCGTCTGGTCAAGATGCGCAACGTGGCTCCGCAGGTGATGGAGAGCGTAGGAAAGAGCCTGTACGAAAAAATGCTTTCGCAGAATACGGAGTCCTCACAGGAGATGGACGGCAAGAGCGTACTGGCGCAAATCCTAAAGCGCATGAATCCGGCGGCGGAGTCAAACATAATTGCGACTCTTTCAAGCGACGACCCGGAACTGGGCGCGGACATACGCAAGCGCCTGTTCACGGAAGACGACATGCTCAATGCCGACGACCGCTACCTGCAGAACAAGCTGCACGACATGGACGACAAGACTATTGCCATTTTAATAAAGGGCAAAAAGGCAGCGTTCCGCGACAAGATTCTGTCAAACCTGTCTGCCCGGCGCGCTCAGACAGTATTGCAGGAAGAAGAATTTACTGAATTCCTGCTTAAGTCAGAGAGCGAGCGCATTACATCGCAGTTCTTTGCGGACTTGCGCAGAGCCTGGGAAGCAGGAGAGCTACACGTTACGGGGCGCGATGATGACGACGTGTGGGTGTAAGAGGCATTGCAAACCGCCCTTACACGCTAACACACGTTAGAGCATCGGCACGATTCAGACTGCCACAGTAACCGAACTAATCTTGCCGCCCCTGCTGAACAGCAGACGGCTTTCTTCCCTGCCTAGTGTATTACCGGCAAACGTAGCGGAACGACCGTCCGCATACTGCACGGTAACGGACTTCTCTTTTGCTTTTGTATACATAACAGAAATGCCGCAATAGGTGAACGAGAGCGTTCCGGCGGCAGAATACTCTTTCTGGCGCAGTATCACAGGGGCAAAAGACAAACAGCCGTCTTTTACGCTTACGCCAAGCTCTCCCCAGCGCGTAAGGATTTCTTCTTTTACCTGGCCTGTCATGCCCGGCTGCTTTGCGCCCTTGCCGGACGGTGTGTGTGAGTATGGGTCAGAAGGGAATGCACCGTACAGCTCCGGGCTTTTGTTAAAGCCCAGACCGCCCCGCACGTCATAGTAGACAGCCGTAAGTTCTTGTGCCGCGGGGTCGGCTGACGCATAGGCTGCAAGGGCGTTTTCCTGCACAGCAAGAAGCAGCTTTGAGACCATGTGCCAATAAATGCTGCCCAGTCCTTCGTAGGCAAAGAATGTGCCGGAGCGGCCGGTAAAGTTCTGGTGCAAGAAGGTCTCTTCGTATATTACGAGGAGTTCCTTCAGTTCGCTCGGAGACGGACGCTCGCCTTCTGACAGCTGCGCAACGAACTCCTGCATGAGGCGGCTGTTTTTAAACAAGGGGTTAAAGTGGAATACTCCGTCCGCGTCTTGCTCCAGTATTTTATTGCCGGAGCGCGAAAGCAAGGTTTGCAGAGATGAAAGGCGTTCTGCAGAGACACAGTTTTTATGGGTGAAGTCGCAGAGCACTTTATTCGGATACAGCATGTAGCTGTTCTGGCGTTTTTCATACAGGGCGCTCGCCTTAAGTGCCTTGCACAGCGCGACGGCCTCGCTCGGGCTAAGCACAGCGGCAGAAAGTACGGCAACCTGCCCTTCAAGCATCTCCTGCAAGCGGGTTACGCTCATCTGCTTTCCGTAGACAGACAGCGTGTTGTAGGAATGATACAGGCCGTCGCTGCGCTTGTTGAGTTGGATACAATACGCTGTATACGACTTGAGTTTGTCTATGAACGCGAGGATAGGATTCTTTTTTACGGTACTCTCGCCGCCGGAATAGCCCTCGCGGTAAAGGGCGTTACGCTCTGCTTCAAAAATGAGTTCCGCCTTTTGCACAAAGTCAAAGCGCGCCGCATCATCGCAGGACGCTTTTTGCAGGTTTGCATCGGCATAGAGGGCAGAAAGCTGTTCAAGGCATTCGGCCTGACGTTTTGGCAGGCTAAACGATTCTTCATCCGAAGCAGAAAAAAGCTCATGCACAAAATTCAGCATCCGGTGCAGATAGCACAAAGTCACGACTGAAATGCCCCAGCCGGCAAGCGCGTTATTCGCATCGTTCCACTCCGGCCGTTGCGTGTTCATCCAAATACCACCGCCCGGAATAAGGTTTGCGGCCTTGGTAAGAATAACCTGCAGCAATTTTGCGGCAAGCGTGAGCAAATACGGATTGCCGTCCTCACCCTGCACCAGCTTTTTGTCGCTGCCATATTCTTGAGCCTGTGCAAGAAGATTCTTGCTTAAGGCGGCATCAAACAATATTGAATTCCGCGGATTCTCCAGTATCTCTGCGTAAGTCTTTATTCTGTACGGAACGTTGGAGCTTGCATACAGCCTCTCATTCAAGGAAGAGCACAGACCGTCACTGTCGAATTTATTCCACAGCTCCAGCAGTTTCTGCAGGTAGATTACCTGATGGTCTCCCCAGTAGCCGTACTGTGCCCAAGGGTTCGTCGGATCAGGAACTTCCCAGTCAATTCCTTCTTTTGAGATACGGTAAGGATTGTAGCCGTCCACAGTCATGGCATTCAAGAATTTAGCGGTGATGTTCTTGATATACTCAGGATATGAGCAGACAGTTGCCTCCCAGTTCTGGAATATGTCGCGCCAGTTACCCTCGTAGTTCAAGATTGGCTGACCGTCTTTACCGGAAAGCTTAATATTAAAGCGGTTCCACGGTCTGCTCGGATCTCCGTGCCGGCGCGAAAAGATAACAGGCAGGTACTCCAAGAACAGGCGGCTCAGCTGCCGGTCATTGGCGGACTCTATTACAGAACGCACAGCATCTTTTTCAACGGAAATCTGCGTCTCCATGGAGCGGGAACAAAACAGCTCTTTTGCAACCGCATATTCTTGTTTGTTCCAAGTCTTAACGAATGCAAGGAAATCACTTATGTTTATCCTGCCTTCGTCCGCAAAGAAACCGCCGCGCATGATGTTGAACATTACGTTTGCCCGGTGATGTAGGTCAACCATTGCGTCAGCCGTATTCTGAATGCCGTCGGCTTCGCTTATGTAGCGCGTCATGCGCTCATCGCCAAAGGCTATGTCCTGTACAAGTCCGGCAGTAATTTTTGAGCGGTCGGCAAGCTGCTTTTTGAGCGCTACTATCCTGGAAGCGGTAAGCGCCGTGTCAAAGACCTGATACCAGCCCTGCACACTCTGCTCTCTGCCTTGAGGTTGCAAGCCAAGTTCGCGTGCGATATAAAAAGACGGACGCTCGCCTTTTAGGACAGTAACTTCCGTCATTGCCGCAACGTTGCCGTTACTCTCAAAGAAGTTCTGTACGGCTTGTTCAGAGACAAAGTGTTTGCCGGCGCAAGAAAACCAACCCACATTTGCAAGCAGACACTCACTCGGCTCCGCCTTATCTGTAACAATAGAAGAATAAGCAAAGAGTGCAAGCGCCGCATCAGTATCAAAATCAGTCTTTTTATACGCGTCAAGAAGAACGCTGTTATTGTTCTGAAAGTCCGCCGTTGCTCCCTCGCTCATGATATTCCTGCAGCCGTCAAGCACAGAAATGCTCACGCTGTGCGGAGACAGATTTTCGACTGAGACAGTCCTGACCAGACCGAACTTTTCTGAAGACGTCCAGTCCTGGCGGAACAGCAAAGCGAATGTATCGTTGATTTCCTCAAAAATGACTTTTGTGCCGTTCGCATTCTTATAGATGCTTCGGTGTATATCTTTATTGTCAAGAAAGCGGCGTGAATCCTTTGACAGCAGGTTTGCGAACGGTTCCCAGAAGGAAACATCTCCGTCATGCTTTACGGCAATAACTGTATATGGGCCAGTAACTGTTTTTGAATCAGACACTTTATCCGCAGTTGCATACGGGAACACCGCATGATTGCTGTTAACCCTGCCGGCGGTAATTCCCCCATGCGACCAGCAGAAATTCCAGATATCGGAAGAGCTTGTTATAGTCATAAAAAAGTCTTCCATCTTGTCATAGTTCTCTATCTTATAGAATGGCTCTCCGTCAATGTTCACGAATGAAGAGCGTACGCTTTTGTCCATAAATCTTTCCTCCGCATGTATTGTGTATATTCTACTGTAAGAATGTATAATTTCAAGCCCCGGCAGCGCCTTTGAAAGCCTTGCCCAAGCCCTTGCCTTGTGGTAGAGTGTACACGAACATGAAAAAGAATGACGTTTACAAGGGTTTTAAGGTTATTTCCGTCTGCAATATAAAAGACTATGATTCCACAGCAATCTATCTGAGACATGAAGAAAGCGGTCTTGAGGTTTTCAAGATGCTGAACGATGACCGGGAGAATTTATTCTCTTTTGCTTTCAGGACACCGTGCGAAAACAGCACCGGAGTAGCCCACGCGCTTGAACATACCGTTCTATGCGGTTCCAAAAAATATCCGTCACGGGATCCGTTCATGACATTGGCGAACCAGAGCGTAAATACATATCTGAACGCATATACCTGCCCGGAACACACGGTCTTTCCGTCCAGCTCTCCTGTAAAGGCGGACTTTTACAATATATTTTCAGTATATGCCGATGCGGTATTCTTTCCGCGCCTGCAGAAAGGGGCTTTTTTGCAGGAATGCCACCGCATAGAAAAAAACGAAGACGGCAAACTGTCTATTCAGGGCGTTGTATACAATGAGATGAAGGGCAACTATTCATCCTTTGAGAACGTGGCTGCAGACACAATGAATCAAGTCCTTATGCAGGGAACGGAATACGTCTATGACTCAGGCGGAGACCCCGCCGCCATTCCGTCACTTACCTATGAAGCGTTCAAGGACTATCACAAGCGCTACTACTGTACGGCAAACTGTCTGGTCTTTTTGTACGGTGATATTCCGCTTGAAGAAGAGCTTGACTTTTTGATTTCAAACGTAACGTCACGGGTCTCTTCATTCGGTACAAAAACAGTATACCCTGCTCCTGATTTTTCAAAAGAAGTGGAACACCGCGTAACTGCATACGGTCCGTCAGGGGAAAGTTCCGATGAGTCCCGCCGTGCGGTCTCCATGGAATGGAGAATCAGCAACGATATACAAAAAGAAGATATTGCTTCGTTCAGCATGTTCTTCTTTTTTTTGGACGAACTGCTATGGGGCGATGACAGTGCGCCGGTTGCAAAGAAAATGCTCGACTCGCAGATTGGCAGCGACATAGCTCCGTACACAGGGGCTGATTTAAACGGGCGCTACCCTACACTGTGTTTTTCGATGAACGGAGTAAAAAAAGGCGACGAAGAGAAATTCAAGGAGACATTTCTTTCTGTATTACGCAAACTGGTGAAAAACGGAATCTCAAAAGAAGATTTAGAGCGCACGTCCATGACTTTTGACTTTAACAACCGTGAAATCAAGCGCCCCGACAGTTCTCCGTATTCGATTGTGCTGATGCGCCGCGCCATCAAGAGCTGGATTTTTGGCTTTGCCCCGGACACCTGTATCTCATACCGTAATCAATTTGAAAAACTGAAAGAACAGATAAAAAGCAATCCGAATCTAATCCAGGAGCGGATACAGCACTATCTGCTTGATAACGAAAACTGGTCGCTTGTTTCTGTAGAGCCGTCTGCAGAATGGACAAAGCAGCGCAGCATTCAAGAGCAGCAGATACTCGACAAGCAGTATTCCGAAATGGGAGAAGCACAGGTGCTTGACGAACTCAAAGAGATGCACGACTTTCAATCAACAAAAGAAGACGACAACTCCGTTCCTCATTTGCACAAGAGCGACCTTCCTTCTGATATAGTCGTAATAAACTGCGAGAAAGAGCAGCTGGGGGATATACCACTATTTGTAAGCAAAGAACCGACCAACGGCATAAGTTACTGTGACGTGGCATTTCCGTTTGACACACTTGATGCGGAAGAATACCTCTATATATCTTTTCTTGCCCGCCTTGTCTCGCAGCTGGGTGCGGACGGTATGCCGTGGCACGAGATGATGAGCCGTCTAGGCAGTGTCTCCGGCGGCTTTGGCGTAATGCCGCGCTCGTTTGACGTCACGCAGGAAGACATGAAGAAACTCGGTGAAAACCCATTCCTGGGACGAGACATCTTTATATTCCGCTTTAAGTGTCTGGACGAAAAACTGCATGACAACTTTGAGCTGCTCGCTTCGTATCTGCGTGCGATGGATTTTTCGGATACTAAAAGAATCTCTGATTTGCTGGCATCACACGTGAATGACGCAAAGTCTTCTGTAGTGCCAGAAGCGCATATATACGCAATGTCACGGAGCATTAGGAATGCCAGCCACAACCGCGCTGTACAAGAGATTCTTTCTGGACTTACAGCCGTAGTCTTTGCGGAAAAAATGGCAAAGATGAATATTGACGAGCTTGCCAAAAAGCTTGAGTGTATTTACAAAAAGATAATCGCAAACGGTGCGGTTATTCACATCACTGCAGAAGAAGCGTCTATTGCACAATTCAAGAACGAAACAAAAATATTTATACAAAATGCAAAGCTCAAGCCGCCTGTGGCACGCCCGGAATTTACAAAAGAGCGGAATGACGCACTCCTGCAGGTAACCGAGCTGAACGGTGAAAGCAATGCAAAGACTCCAGACATTGACGAAATATTCGTTATTCCAGGAACGGTCGGCTTTGATTCCAAGGTGTTTGCTTCCTCACCTTATGGCACAAAAGAATCGATTGCCGACACGGTCTTTGCGCGCTGTCTTTCCACGACAGATTTGTGGGACAAGGTACGCACTGTAGGCGGCGCATACGGCGTTTACTTTGTTCCGAACGGAATTGTAAATTCGACCTACTTTGTAACCTACAGGGATCCAAAACCTGTTGCCTCGCTCAAAGCGCTTGCCGACTCACTCAACGAAGACGGCGCAGAGCTTTTTGACACAGAAGAGGTCGAAAAAGCTATTACGGGCTGCTATTCTTCCGTAATAACACCACGGACTCCGGCAGCAAAGGGGCTGACCGGCTTTCTCTGGTTCTTTAACGGCGGAAGCAACGATGAAGAGAAAAAGCGGGTGCTGCAGCTGCTGAGTATAGACGGAGATGACTTGAAAGATTCGTGCCTACGCTACCGCAAAAGCCTTGCAGAAAAAACTTATACGGTAATTTTATGCCCGGCATCGATGATTGATGACAAAATAAGGAAAAGCACTGGTAAAATAATAAATTTGCCGTTATAATATAAGGAAAAGGGGCAAGCACCATGAGCAAGATAGACGAATTTGTAAAGATGATACGGCAACTCGTTTCGGATGTGCAGGGCGCACCATACCCTGGACCCGGGTTTGAGTCGGAAGTATACAACATTTGGTATGAGCATGTGCAGCGCAATGCCCAGGACTGCTACGAATTCCTCGATGAGAACTTTCCTCTGGAATCCAAGGAATTTGACAAAACATTGGAGAAAATGTTTAAATAGACTATACCAAATGCCGAAAATATCACTAGGAAAGGGATAACTATTTTCTTGGGATTTTGGGTATAGGGGTATGGATTTAAATAAAATCAGCCGCAACAAGCGCTATAAGCTTGGAGGTTCATTAAAGAAAAATGGTTTTGACAGATGGCGGCTGATTGCCAATGGCATTAGCTCCATTACAGGCGAAGAGTGTACTTTCTTTATTGAATTCTATATAGTAAATCCTGCCCTTTCTCCGTCGGAATGTATTTTAGGCTTCAAGAGCAGAATGCGCAAAACACCGGAAGACTTGCAGTATGCACTTGCCGGAACCGAAAACGAAAAAAATCTGCTGAAAGAAGAGACTGTCCAGCCATCGTTTGTAATGGTAAAAGCCGGAAAGCTTTCAAAAAGGGGCAAGCAGCTTAACGCATACTTTCCAAGTTCTGCATTCGTTACCGGAACATCTGATTACATAGTAAAGGTAGGAACAGACGATAAAAACACCTGTTTTATAAAAGAAAGTTCCACTGCCGGGCAGATATCAGTCTCAGACATCGATTTGCTGGAAAAGCCTGAGATTATGGGTAACAGCGGTTCCATCGCATGGAATTTACGCTATTCGGTCGAAGACGGCTTCTTTCCAAACTATAACAGCAAGCTGACAAACTGGTCTTGTTTTGGAGCACGCACAATAGTAGCCGGCGTTATACTTATGGACGGCGAAAAATTCATTGTAAACAAAGACCGTTCCTACGGATATTTTGATAAAAACTGGGGAAAGGCTTTTACAAACCCCTTCCTTCACTTGAGTTCATCAAACCTTATAAGCAATATAAGCGGCAAAAAACTGCTGGAGTCCTGTTTTGCCGTGCAGGGTGAATACAACAAAAGACTGAGCATTTTAACTTCATTTGAAGGAAAGAAACTGGAATTCCACGCAAACAGACTCAGAAAATACAATATAGTCTATGAATGCACGCAGATGCCGCAGGACGAAAACGGAGTAAAACTGCACTGGTCAGTCAGTATGAACGACAGGCGCAATTACATAGACATAGATGTTATCTGCAACGCAGAAGCGATGTTCGTAAGAGACTATGAATGCCCAGAAGGTAACAGAAAGGTGCTCAAAGTCTTAGGCGGAGGCAGCGGAACCGGCGAACTCAAAGTATACAGGCAGATAAAAAAAGATTTGGAACTGCTAGAAGACGTCCATATCGGAAACTGCCTGTGCGAATACGGCAATACCGAAACGGCCGAAATGTAAGCGCAGACAGTTCTCTTACATTGCAAAATCTTTACCCAAATAAACTTCGCGAGCCAAAGAAGAGTCCAGAATATCCTGCTTGCTGCCGGCAATCATAATCTGCCCCTGAGAGATTATGATCGCCCGGTCTGTAATTTCCAACGTATCACGCACGTTGTGGTCTGTTATCAAGACACCGATTCCTTTTTGAGAAAGAAATTTCACTAGTTTTTTTATGTCCGCAACAGCAATAGGATCTATTCCGGCAAACGGCTCGTCCAACAAAAGAAATTTCGGCTCAATAGCCAGCGAGCGGGCAATTTCCGTCCTGCGCCGCTCTCCGCCAGAAAGTGTATATGCAGGCTGCTTGCGTATACGCTCTATGGCAAACTCGGCAATCAGCTCTTCCAGACGGTCCTTTTTCTGTTTAACCGTCAGGTCTTTTTTAGTCTCAAGGACAGCCCAAATATTCTCTTCGACAGTCAGCTTTCTAAATACAGAAGGCTCCTGCGGCAAATACGAAATTCCCAACTGGGCGCGCCGGTACATCGGAAACTTTGTGATAGTCTGCCCGTCCAAAATAATCTCTCCGCTGGTCGGCCGGTAGAAGCCGACAATCATATAAAACGTAGTCGTCTTCCCTGCTCCGTTAGGGCCTAAAAGCCCCAGCACTTCGCCAGTCTTCATAGAAAATTCCACGCCTTTTACGACAGACTTCTTTCCAAATGATTTATAGAGGGAATTTATCTGCAATGTGTGTTCCTGTTTTTCATCCATAGTATTTATTGTTTTCCCCCGTCTTTTTTATCATTAGTTTTTGTGACAGAGCCGCGAACCCTGCCGTCCAAGGTAACTTCGTTGGTATCCAGATTAAGCACAATTTCCTGCGCACGGAAAGTATCAGAGCCTTGTGTAATCTGGGGATTTCCACTCAAAAACAGAGTACGCAGATTGGTATTGTATATTGCATACGAGCCGGTACAAACATTGTCTTTCTGTTGCATCGCCACCGAAATCTGCATCACAACAGAGCCATCGTTCTCGTTATATTCCATAAGCTGAGAATTTGCAACAGTTTCATTTTCACGGTCAACAAGATGCACCGTGTCCTGCATATTGGAAATCTTTGTTACACGGTCATAAAAAAATTCTACACAGGTAAAGTCGATTTTGCTCTTTGTATTGCTGCCGCTGACATTGCCGACAGCCTTAATGTACCGATAGTCCGTGCCGGAAAGCTCTATGGTATCAGCATACAGCTCCACTGAAGAAGTAAGAATGCTTGCGTTCCCGAT
The DNA here is from genome assembly GCA_964554745.1 of uncultured Treponema sp. Classification (GTDB taxonomy): domain Bacteria; phylum Spirochaetota; class Spirochaetia; order Treponematales; family Treponemataceae; genus Treponema_D. Next base: position 13,969 of record CAZKPZ010000026.1, read on the forward strand.
AAGCTTGGCATAATCTTCGCCGTCTTTTGTATTACCGGTCATGCGGTCTGCCCTGAACGTTATTGTTTCCGCAAGAATCGGATTCAACAGCAAAAAGAGCAGAATCAGCAAAGTGCACAGACCTTTAATTGCTTTCATTTGCTTCAGCCTCGTTCTCTTCTATAACCAGCGTACCGCTGACTTCCCCGCTATATGAAAACATCCGTGTCTCACTGTCAGCGGCGAAGCCTTTTCCTTCCATAGTCATATTATCTTTGGAAAGCGTAACAAATTCTTCTTTACCGGAAACCGCTTGCCGGGTATTCGTATTCCACTTGAGCGCTTCACCCTCAAGAACCATACCGTCAGAAAGATTTTCCAGAACGACAGATGTAAAAAAAGTAAGTTCCGCATCGTTCCGGTTACGCCCCTGCTCTATTCCCAGCAAGCCGCAGTGCCCCTTGGAATCTATATTCCCGTCATCTGAATACGACTGAAAGAACGCATCCTGCGCGTACGTCACTGTTGGAGCAGACTGAGATGAAGAATACTGTTCAATTCGGTCGGATTGGAGCGCAAAAGAAAGCTCATTGTCATCATAGCGGAAAAACTCCGCCGAGCGCAGAGTAAACTCAGGAGACGATGACTGTGCTGCAGCATCTTGAGCGTAATTAAGCGAGCAAGAAGAAATAAATATGCTTAAAAGCAGCAGCAAGCCACACAACATGGAAAATCAGACAGACGCTTTGCCGTCCGCAGCATGACTTTGAATAGCAGCATTGATAAACGAGTCAAAAAGCGGATGCGTCTTGGTAGGGCGGCTTATAAATTCAGGATGATACTGAACACCGATTCCCCACGGATGGTCAGCCCATTCAAACGCCTCAACCTGCTCATCTTCGTTTGACTTTGCAGAAATAACCAGACCATGGCTTTCCATATCGTCTTTATAGCGGCGGTCAAACGTGTACTTTGACCTATGCCGCTCCACGATTTCCGTCGAGTTGTAAATAGAATAGAGCTTTGTTTTTTCCAAAATGGTTATGCCGCTTGCGCCAAGCTTCATGACGTTAGAAGAAAGCCCGGACTGCTCTTCCGGCAAGCTGATAACCGGATGCTCAGAGTTCTGAATGAATTCCGTTGTGTCAGCATCTTCCCATCCGCACAAATCTCGCGCAGTGTCTATCGCCATAAGCTGCATGCCCAAATCTATTCCCAAATACGGAATCTTCTGCTTGCGGGCGAACTTTACAGTAGCAAGCAAGCCCAAGAAGCCGCGCTGTCCGTAGTTACCGGGAACAACAATGCCGTCAACACCCTTAAAGAAAGCGGAAACATCATCAGTATTCGCATTCTCCAGCGTCTCCGCATCAATCTTCTTTATTTCAATCTCTGCATTATTACCGGTTACAGCAGCATGGAACAAAGACTCCTGAACAGACTTGTAGCAGTTGTCCAAATAATCTTTCTTGCCGACCATTCCTATACAGACTTTCTTTGAAGGATGATTGAGCTTTTCTATAAAGCCAGACCACTGCCTGATGTCAGTAGTGCGGTTTCCCAGAGAAAGCTTGTCTAAGATGGCACGGTCAAGCCCCTGTTCGTGGAATATCTGAGGCAACTCATAAATCGAATTCTGTACGTCAGGAGAAACAAACACCGAATTCTGCGCAACATTGCAGAACAAGGCAATCTTCTTCTTCAAGCCGTCGTCTACCGGTGCCTCGCAGCGGCAAAGCAAAATGTCCGGCTGAATACCGACTTCCTGCAGCTGCTTGACGGAATGCTGAGTTGGCTTTGACTTAAGCTCACCGCCGGTGATTACCGGGATAAAAGTAAGATGCACACTTATTGCATTGTGCTTGCCCATCTCGCGCACAAACTGGCGTGCAGCCTCAAGATACGGAACGGTCTCTATGTCTCCTACAGTACCGCCTATTTCAACAATAACGACATCTGCCTTTGATTTTTCACCCAGGTGCCGGATACAGCGCTTTATTTCATCTGTTATATGGGGGATAACCTGAACCGTTCTGCCGTTATAGCGGCCTGAGCGTTCATTTCTGATAACATTTTCATACACCTTGCCGATGGAAATGCAGTTCTCATTGGTCAAATTAACCGTGGTAAAGCGGCTGAAATTGCCTAAATCAAGGTCGGTTTCCGCTCCGTCTTCCGTAACGTAGACTTCGCCGTGCTGATACGGACTGATATTCCCAGCATCCACATTTATGTAAGGATCACATTTCAGCATGGAAATCTTAAGACCGCTGCACTCAAGCAGGCTTCCTATAGTACCGGAAGCAACCCCTTTTCCAAGACTAGAACAAACTCCACTCGTGACAAGGATATATTTACTCATAACGTCCTATTTTCACATTATTCGTCTCTTTGGTCAAGGACTTTCACAAATTAAGAAAAGCCGTTCAGACTACGCCAGTAATCTCAACCTTCGCTTTGGAGGGAAAAAAACGCGTTATTAAAAAAACAAGTGCCGTTGAAAGAAACAAAAAGCCCAGAACGAACATAGCACGCACACCGTCTGCCTTTGCGCCGGAATACTTTGCCGCCAGAGGAAATGACACAAAATACCCTAATACAGCAGAAACAAACGGGAACAAGAGCGAAACAAGGCCTTCAACTGCCTGAAGCCGTCCACTTGCCGCAATATAAACCAAATCGCCGACCTTTAACGCAAAGTTCCGGCTGTTCGCAACGCTCATCGGCTCGCCTTTTTTCTTGCAACCGGCAGAACAGGAAACACACTCGGACTTCTCAATGGGCATGACTGTCGCATGGCCATCATCAACAGAAATTACAACAGCTTTTCTCTGCATACGCTTCTAGTTCCGTCCGGACAATTCCTTTATTTTCTCTGTACAAATAGCAACTCCGACACCGTTGCCCAGCTCATCGTAGCAATCACGCAGATTGTAAAGGGCGTCGTAATAGTACGGATTTATAGAAAGCGCACCTTCAAAAGCTTCGCTTGCGCTTGCATAATCTTCCTGGTTAAAATACAGAACCCCAAGCGTGTTCAACAAGCGGAAATTATCAGGATTCATGCTCAAACCGATGGCTGTATATTCAAAAGCTCCCGAAATATCACTCGTTTCGTAGCAAATCGTGGCAAGAGTTTCTATAACCTCTTCATCATCAGGATTTATATAGTACGACTTTTGAATAGCTCTCTTAGCATCCTCTATATCGCCCGCATCACGATAGGTCAATGCAAGATTGAACCAGAGAAGATAATTTTCCTTTTCTATGTTTATTGCGCGCATAAAACAAGCTATCGCTTCTTGATAGTCGCCTTTAGAGGCGAGCTTTATGGCCTGATTGTTCAGAGACTCACTGTTTTCTAACATAAGCTAACCTCCTATACCTATAGTATAGCAGGAATCATGGAATAAAACAACCTGCAAATTTTTTCTGCAGTCTCGCTATTATTCCTGAACAGCTCCTTAAACGATGAACACGCTTTGTCTATATAGTCTATGCCGCGCTTACGGGCTTCAGCAACACACTCACTGTCAGTCAAAAGGCTCACGGCTTTTTCCACCGCAGGACTTTCAATACCGTCTTTGCGCGCAAGCTTAAAACAATTTTCAAGCTCCTGATATTCCGAAGAAGAAACACCGTATTTTTCGGCAAAAAGAAGCACAGGCAAAGACTTTTTGCCTTCCACAATATCGTCCCCCCTCTTCTTGCCGGGATTTCCGCTCGTCAGATTTATCACATCGTCAATTACCTGAAAACCTGCTCCCACCAAAGAAGCAGTTTCCCCAGCCTTGGCAGAAGTTTCCGCATCCGCGTCGGCTGCAAGTGTCCCCACCTTTGCCGCCAGAGAAGCCAAAGTACCAGTCTTATTGCGAACCATAGCTATATACTCGGCAGCAGTCGGACAGAACGACGCATCCCTGTGCCAGGCAATATCCATCGCCTGCCCCAAGTGCAGACGGCGCAGTTCAAGCGCATAGGTTCTATATAATAGAAGCTTGTTTTCTTCAGAGGTATTTACGCGGTCAATACAGCTGGCAGCCTCAAAGTACAGCCAGGAGCCTGCATTGATGGCAGTGTCCAAGCCGTAAGTAAGGTAGGCGGCAGGCTTCCCGCGCCTTGAATCGGAAGAATCTTCTATGTCGTCATGAATCAAGCTTGCAGTATGCACGAACTCAACAAGGGGAGTCAGGCTGTACGCCGTATCCGGAGCCTGACCGTTTTTGGTACACGCTTCGGCACACAGCACAAGAAAAAGCGGCCGCCAGCGCTTCCCCCCAAGAGAAATAAGCTCTCTCGTAGGCTCAACAAGCGGCTGCCAATGCCCATCCGTCACGCCGTCAAATTCCGTTCCAAAAGCAAAAGATGCCCATTCGCTCCCCTGTTTCTTAGGCAGAGCGATATCTATCTCTTGTTCTATCCGTTCAAGATAAGGGGAGAATATACTGTCCATTAAAGTGTTTCGTCCTCTAGTTAACCGTTAATGTGATCGCGGACGGTCTTGCTGATTTCATCTGCGATGTTTTCCAAGCTGACCTGCTTTTGAACCGCACCCCGCTCCCAGGCCGCTTTCGGCATACCGTATACTATAGAAGACTTTTCGTCCTGCCCTAGTGTCCATGCCCCCTGCTTGCGCATTTCAGCAAGCTGGGCAGCTCCGTCACGACCCATTCCGGTCATAATAACACCGAGCGCCCTGTTCTGGTACACTTTTGCGACAGACTCAAAGAGCACATCCGCAGACGGACGATGCCCGTTTCGCTGATCTTCTTTTGAAAGCCGGACAACATTACACAGCGTTGACTTCTCAACCTTGATATGGAAGTCTCCAGGAGCAATATAAATCTGCCCCGGATGAATCAAATCGCCGTCTTCCGCTTCCTTGACGGCAAGCGGACAAATACGATCCAAGCTGGCCGCAAATTCCTTGGTAAATCCAGCCGGCATGTGTTGAACAACAAGAATAGGACGCTGAAATTTCGGATCAATCTTTGCGAACACCTCGCGCAATGCGTTCGGACCGCCCGTTGAAATACCAAGGGCTACAATATCAATAGCACCCGGCGCCCTCAATTCCTTGATGACCACAGGCTCCTTTTTCTGAGTCTGGAAGAGCGTAGACGGGAACACCGGCGCTGTACTGGCAGCGGAAGTACCGGCAGCAGGCTTTATCTTGTCAAGAAGACCTTCTTTCTTTGCCGCAGACTCAGCTTCCTTAAGCTTTGCCTCGTGCATAAAGAAGTCTACAGGATAAACCTCTTTGCCCTTGCGGATAGCATAGCGGCGACCATAAGACGCAATCATCTCCACCAGGTCTCCGCCGACAGACGTTATATTGCTGGAAATTGAACCGGACGGCTTTGTAATAAAGTCACTGGCGCCCAATTCCAGACATTGCATAGTAACAGCAGCGCCTTTCGTAGCTATAGAAGAAAGAACGATTACCGGAATGTCGATGCCCTGCTTTTTGCGTTCCTTAAGGAATTCCACGCCGTTCATTTCGGGCATTTCTATATCAAGAATTATTACGTCCGGCTGAATTGCAGGAATCTTCTGCAGACAGAATTTTCCATTCATTGCAGTTCCCGCAGTATGCAAACCTGTAGTGGAATCTACCATTCTGGAAATAAGGTTTCGCATCAAAGCTGAGTCGTCACAAACTAAAACCTGTATATCATCCATAAAATTATACTTCCTTCCGAATTATTAGTTGTCTTCTTTTTCATAAAGACAGGCCCATTCTGTCTTTAAAAACTTAAATTTAGTATCCATACCAAAAAGACTCTCTGAATGACCTATAAACAAATATGAAGATTTTGCCATGGATTTCCAGAAACGGTCTATAGTCGCCTTTTGCGCAACTTCATCAAAATAAATAAGCACATTCCGGCAGAAGATTATATCCAAGTCCCGTGCGCCGGAATCGTTGGCAAGATTATGATAGTCAAAACGGATAGACGAAGACAATTCCGGCTTTACCTGATAGCCGTCCGGCGTTTTTGTAAAGAAACGGTCCAGATAGTCCTGCGGAATTCCTGTTATGCGGCTGTTGGAATAAAAACCCTGCCGTCCAACCATAAGCGACTTAAGAGAAATATCAGAAGCAACTATGTCAAATGAATACGGAGCCGGCAATTTATCCTTCAGGAGCATAGCTATAGTATACGGCTCTTCTCCAGTAGAACAGCCGGCACTCCAAATATGAATCTTTCTGTCGCCGGTCTTCTTCTTATTTTCTATAACATGAGGAATAACATAATTGATAAGAGCGTCAAAATGAGGCTGGTTTCTGAAGAACCGCGTCAAATTTGTAGTGATGCTGTCCAAGAAACGCTTGAATTCCTCTTGGTCAGTTGTTACAACTTTATAATAGGCATCAACATCATTAATCTGCTTTTCACGCAAACGTTCCTTAAGGCGGCTGTCCAAAATTGAACGGTTGGTATCCGAGAATGTTATACCGCTTGATTTGTAAATCAAGTCACGATATAGAGTGAATTGTGAATCGGTAAGCAAGTCTGCCATATAGCTAATTATATAATGCAAATCGAAAAATGTAAACTGAAATTTGATTCCGTGCTCTAAAAAGGTTGACACCGCTACTATCTGAGGAATCTCACAGCTTACGTTCTAAAGAGCACTAAAACCTGTGTACTACAAGAACCTGGCAACTGCCACCTTTTTGATTATAGCAGCCCAAGACCCCGTCCCCCGACTGAACCAAGTCCGTCCTTTCCGCTGCCCAAGCCGTCTGCTGCGTTTGAGTGCATGACCAATACCAAAGAGACCCTTCCGACGTTCGTATTTTCTGCCCGCCGCACTCTAAAAGCCCCTGATTTACAGCATCAAGATTCTGATGCAATTCATTCAACTCTCTTATCGTGGGAACATACCAATCTGTATAGTTTCCGGCCGTATAACTCTCGGCATATTCAAAGGCAGGATAGTTCCCGGGAACATTCCAATCATGAACCGCATTACATAAAATAGAATAGCTTTCATACCCGTCTGTCAGTCCAAAGTCGAACGCTCCCTGCAGTTCCTTGATATTCTTGCCATACCCTTCGGCAGTAACAGTCTTATCATATCCGCTTTCAAAATCGTAATGGCACATTGCCCACTGCAAGTTATTTCCCTGTTTAAGACCGACTCCCAGCGCAGGCTTTAAGGACGTAGTGCCTCTAAATATAACCGCCACAGGATTCCCGGCAGAGTCACGGACAACATCGCCCACCCTGTATTCTCTTTTTTTGTCAGATTTTTTTTCTTCAGGAGCTTTGCTCTCGCTTTTTATATCGCTTTTTACAGCCTGATTACCGGCAGAAGAGCTGGAGCTTTCAATATAATCTGAATGCTGATTACCGGATGAAAGAACAGTCTGCTCCTTATAATTTTTCCATACAAAGAAAATCCCAAGACAGACAACGCATATTGCAACAAAAACCGCTATTCCAGTCACTTTCGGTGTCTTCTTATCGCATTCCGTCTGCTTGGTCTCCCCCAAAGACCAGCCTTCGCCCAGAGAGCGGTCATAGGCACGACGTTTCTTTGAATCACCCAAAACATCATAAGCCTCATCCAGACGCTTGCGCATCTTTTCTGCATATTCGTCTTCCTGACCATGGTCACGCTGATACAACTTGCAAAGCGAGCGATAAGCCTCGCGTATCTCCTTGCTGCTAGAACTCTTAGACACGCCGAGAATCAAGTAATAATCTTCCGTAGGAATCCCCTCCAAGATGACATTCAGTAGGCGCTCATTTTAGCACTAAACGGCAGGAATTACCATAGGCTTTCTCAGAATCAGTAACATGCAATGCAAACTATGCCTCAACCACCTGCCAGTCGCCCAGGGTGCGCGTGCCGCTGTCAAAGACAGCTCCTATCTTGTACAGGCTCTTGGGATTGCCTTCCTTGTCCGTGCGCACGGTGTACGGGATTAAGTAGCCCTTGCCGTCTATCTGCGACAAGGCCTCTGCCGCCGTGCCGTCACGCTTGAACTCAAAGACGTACACCGCGCCGTCGGTCTCTATCACCATGTCACTGCGCCCCGCCGCGCTCGCCTCCTCCGCCTTGACGACATACGGCGTGCACAGGCGCGCTATCAAATAGAAGAGCGTGCGGTAGTGGCACTCATCCTGCTTTTCCGCATTGTAGGGAATGGAAGAAAGGAAGGCTTTCATCAGCGTGAGCGCGTCCTCTATCTTGCCGTCTTCCAGCGCATCGGAAAAATTCATCAGGAACGTATCGTTGCGGCTCACTAGCTCCGTCGCGTAATACGGCAGCAGACATTTCAGAAAGCCGAACCGCACCTCGTCATTCGGGAAGCCCAGCGTATAGCGGCTGCCCCTTTCATTGAATTTCTTTATCGTAAGGTAGCCCGACTGGTAGAGCATGGGGATGGGGTCTGTGGCAGTCTCGGCGGGAGTGTCGAACATCTCCTGCGTGGAAGAGAATCCTTTGTCAAAGTCCTGCGGGTTCATGTTGAACTTGTTGAGGAGCTTGGTCAGTATCGTGGGCGTTCCCGTGGCGAACCAGTAGTTGGAAAGCTCGCCGTCCGCAAGGCAGTTAATCAGGCTGAACGGGTTGTAGATGTCGGGAGAGTTCTTTGAAAAGTGGTAGCCGTCATACTTCTGCTTTAAGGCGGCGCAGGCCTCCTCGTAGCTCATCCTGTTCTTGTCCGCAAGTGCCTGAATTTCCGGCTGCATCTGGGTCAGAAGCTCCTCTTTAGTTATGCCGCAGATGGGGGCGTACTCGTCAAGCATCGTGATGACCTTGAGGTTGTTAAGCTCGCTGAAAATCGACAGTTGGCTGAACTTTGTTATGCCCGTGAGAAACACGAAGCGCAGGATGCCGCCCTTGTCCTTGAGCGGGCTAAAGAACTTGCGCATCTCCTGCTTCAGGGTCTGCTGCAATTCCGGCTCGTCCAGCGTGTCCAAAAGCGGCGCGTCATACTCGTCAACGAGCACGACCGGCTCTAGTCCTGTCTGCTTGTATGCCGCTTCGATTATTCTGGAAAAGCGTATGCCGTAAGCTTTTGTGCTCTGCCGTTCAAGCCCCCATTCCTCTTCCCAGTCGGAAAGCACGCTTTGCAGCGTGTCATCCAAGTCTTGAAGGCAGACGTACTTGTTTATGGCAAAGCTCACGTGCAGCACGGGGTAGCTCTTCCACTCCGTTTCAAGCCGCTCCATTGCAAGGCCGGTGAACAGTTCCTTCTTGCCCTCAAAGTAGCACTTGAGCGTGGAGATAAGCAGCGACTTGCCGAACCTGCGCGGGCGGCTCAGGAAGTAGTAGTTTGCGGTGTGTGTCATCTTGTAGACAAGCTCGGTCTTGTCCACATAGAAGTTGTTATCTTTACGCAGGCGCTCAAAGTCCTGCACGCCTATCGGAAACTGTTTTAACTGTGCCATACCGCCATTCTAGCACGGAACGGCGAAAATTACTATATGTTCAATCGGAGCCGTCACTTCTGCATCTGGATGAAGTCCGGAACTTCACCAAGACCGCTTAGTTCCAGAGGAACGAGGAACATATTCTTGGGATTGTTCATCTTTATAAAATGTGCTTCTAATGCGGTAATACCTATTTCCTCTATCGGAGTACGTGTATTCAGACCGATTTCTTCAATATGGCAGAGCTTAAATCCTAGGGTATTGATTGAATACTCCGAAAGCGTCTTCTTATGGCTAACCAAAGTCTTGTTCTTTGCAGAAATCATCATGCAAAACGGAATCGCATCATTGGCAATCGACGAACGAACTTGTTGTAAATTAGGGCATTTTCCATTTTTTCACTTGCATATCCATTTTCGTTTTCGCACAAATTTCCATTTTCATCTTTTAATGTAAAAGTTGATTGTCGCCCAATCTGCATTGACAGTGTACTCGACCACAGTTCCCCATTTTGTTTTTTCACTTACTTTGATTAGTTTGTCATTGTTATATTCGGCTTTGACAAAGTGATTATACCATTCTTCGTCTGGGTTTTTAAATTCATCTTGTAGGTTAAAGGTGTTATTATCGTTTATTTTTAATTTACGAAAATATTTAATTCCTTTTTCAGTAGTTTCCTCATTAAGCTTTTGTTCATCAAGAGATTTATCGTTACTCTTCTGGCAAGATGCACATAGCACAATTAGATTAAAAGCAATTGAAGAACTACAGGTTGTGCCTAAGACGTACTTCAAAAATATCACAGGTACAGATTTTTACGAAGTCCGTGCAATATTTGGCGGAAATATCTACAGAATTCTGGGATTTTTTTACGACGGAAAATTTCTTATGGTAACAAATGGGTTTCAGAAAAAAACTCAGAAAACACCGAAAAACGAAATAGACCTTTGCAAAGAACGCATGAAAGACTTTTATAACAGGGGGTGTCCGATATGAGTGAATTAGACGAATACATCGAAGAGCGCAAGAGCAGGGACAAAGACTTTGCACGCGGATACGGCACTGGATACGAAGACTTCAAGGTGGGACTTTTGATAAAACAGATGCGACTGGAAAACCATTCAAACGATGTCAGGCTTTCAACATTGCAAAAAGTCGCAAATGTTTTTGGAAAGCGGGTAAGTCTGGCTCTTTTGTAAAATAATTCTTTTCACGCACCAAGATTGCAATGCGCCTACCCCGGCAAGCTTAGTTCGCTTTGCCTACAAGACAAGCCACAACAAGCGTAACGGCTTCGGCGGCGGTAAAAGAAAGCCATACTCCGTCCAACCCAAAGAATCGGGAAAGCAGGAACGCAAAGGCAACAATCAGGACAAGTCCGCGAAGGATTGAAATTACAAAGCCTTCCTTTGCCCGCCCTGTTGCCGCATACACTCCCGCAATAATGATATTACAGCCCGCAAGCAAAAAGCCCAGACTGTAAAGGCGCAGACCGGGAATTGCGATGGCGGCAAGCTCCTGATTGTGTGCGCTGTTAAACACTGCCACCACCTGCGGAGCAAAGAGCCAGAGCAGCAGGACTGAGACAAATGCAAAAGCAATTGCCGCTGCGAGCGACTGCCGTTTTATGCGCGCAACGGCGGTACGGTCATCCTGGCCGGCGGCTCTGCCTGCCAGCGGCTGCAACCCCTGCGAAATGCCGTTAAAGACCGCTATCACGACAATAGAAAGATTTGCCGCCACACCGTATGCCGCAACCGCCGTATTCCCGGCAAGGGAAAGCAGAATAAAATTAAAGCAGAGGTTCGTTACGCCGTTTGAAATCTCTCCGATAAATGCAGAAACTCCCAGAACACAGGCCGTCACAAGGCGGTCCAGCGAGGGACTGAAAATCAGGCGTACCGTATTCTTTCTTGAAAGATAGTGAGTCAGGCATATTGCTATGCTCAGCAGCGGAGAAAGACCTGAAGCCAGAGCCGCGCCGAACATGCCCAGTCCCAGCGGAAACATCAGGATCCAGTCAAAGGCAATGTTAAAAAAACTGGAAGCCATTGTTGCGGCCATGGCAAGCTTGGGGCGGCCGTCATTGCGCACAAAGGCGGTAAACGTGTGGTTAAGAATGAACGCAGGGGCAAAGCACAGCACCGTCCGTATATAAGAGTGTCCAACCGCAAGAATCTGCGCATCGGCACCCATCAGGCAAAGAACTCTGTCCGGGCAGACGATTCCTAGGACAAGAAAGAACAGGCTGAACGCTCCTGCCCAAAAAAGAGAGGAGCCGAAGTAAAAGTCAGCCTCGCCATCATTGCGAGAGCGCAGAATCGCAAAGCGGATTACGGAACCTGTTGCAATCATGGCTGCAATGGCATACATCAGTCCAAAAACCGGCAATATAAGATTCAGCGCAGTAAGCCCGTCCGCACCTGCGGCAAGAGAAATAAAAAATGTGTCCGCCAGAATGTAGCATGAAATGCCCAGCATGGCAAACACATTCGGCGCAATATAGTGTCGCAGCTCTTTGTCCATAATGCAGAGACTATATCATATCTTAGGCTTTGCTTCCAGCCGGACAATAATGCAAGCAGACTGATTACAGAAGTCTTCCGTCCAGACTACAACAAATGCCATTTCGATATTTTGTTATTTACAGATTAAAAATAGAATAATATAATAAAGATTATGAAAGCTTCATTCCTAAATCCGTTCCTCAGCGCATGTGAGGAAGCCTTCGTAACAATGTTCAACATCGTTCCTCAGCACAAAGCCCCCTATCTGCTGGATCCCATTGCAAAACACACATGGGAAATTTCAGGTCTGGTCGCAGTCACCGGAGACGAAACTGGCATTGTCGCCTTCCGCCTGCACAAGATTCTGGCGACAAAAATGCTGGAGCTGTCCGGCATCACACCAGAAACTGCGGACGAGCAGGAAGAGCTGGAAAAAGGCCTGGTCAGCGAGTTTACAAACATCATCACGGGTAACGCAATATCCGCCATAACTGAAGAAAACATATCAGTCTCCGCCCCGGACATCCGCTACGGCAAGGAACATGTCATTCCGTGGTCACGTTCCACAAAAATCATAGCCGTACCGTTCTACACCAAACACGGAACTTTTGAAGTGGATCTATGCTTTAAGGGAATGTGATTCAGAGTGCAATGCGGGACAACGTAAAGGCTTCTCTAAAAGAAACCGTCGGCCACTATTCAATTTATGATTTGGTTGAAAAACAGAATGAAGTCATGGGACAGGTCGCGGAGGCAAAAAAAGCCGCCGGAGGCATTGTAAATCTCCCGGAAGCAAAGCATTAAAAGTCAAGGTCAATACGGCTTGACAGCTACCTGAAGTTTTAGGACAAAAAAAAGGGGCTGTCCTAGAAGTAATCAAAGACTTCAAAAAGGGCAGCCTTTT
>CAZKPZ010000027.1:0-26281 GCA_964554745.1 uncultured Treponema sp.
TTGGTTATTAGAGCGCATTTGGTTCACTGCCTTTTGTGAGAGTTTCATGGAAACTTCCAGAGACTTGTCCTCGCCGCCGTCCCATGGGTCAAGGTTTTGCTGCACGGCTATTGTCTGTATTGTCTTGTATGCTTTTCGAGGAATGCAGTATTCGTATAGTCCGTACAGTGCGGCGAAGGCGAATATAAGAGCCGTAAAGCGGGCGCTGAGCAGGTAGGAATATGAGTCTTTTGCGCTGAGTCTGCCGTTGCCGAGGAGCAGCAGGCCTTCACCTGTGAGCGCACCGAACATGGCGTATATGAACGTAACGCCCCATACGCCGGTCAGTGAGGCGATTTGTGTAAAAATCTTCCACTTATAGGCCGCAAGGAAGAGTGTTCCCCAGGGGTAGCCCAGGAAACCGACCGACTTGAACCATTCGTAGGCAATCCAGCATGCTGTGAACCATAGAATTCGGGCTGCCGGGGTCTTTTTGTGTGTGCTTACGGAAAGCGGCGCGTAGAAGATTATGCCGGTTATGCCGCCTTCAACAGCCGTGCCGACTGCGCTTGCTCCCAGCGTGAAGACTGCAAAATCCCTGAAGTTGGCAAGCCAGAAGCTTGAGGCCAGATGTACGGTGATGGTCTGCAGGAACATCAGCCCGAAAGCCTGTGTGTATGAACGTGCGCGGTAAAGGGCAATGTATAGCGGTACGAGCGAAAAGAGTGCCAGAATAGGGGAGCCGGAAAGGAGAAATTCGTTTGGAATTGCTATGCTCTCAATTATTCCAGAAAAAAGTGAATAAAAAACTTGTAAAATAAGCAATTTCATTATATGATTATTGTATTATTTTGAAAATAAAAATTCAATAAACAGTCAGTTTCGGGTGTGTCAAAATGGATGAAGTTATAAGAGCTCATAAAAACGAGTATGGCGAAAAACCGGATGTTGTTGCAGTTGCGCCAGGGCGCTTTCATCTTGTGGGTGAGCATTCTTGGTTTTTCAAGGATAAAACCCTTTCAATGGCTGTGAATCTGCCGGTATATGTCGCTGTGTCCAAGCGGGGTGACTCTAACTTGCGCTTCCATTTTGTTCAGCTTGAGGACAGTAAGCGCTCCAGTCTGGCTTCCGTAAAGTTCAAAAAAGAAGATAAATGGGCTAATGCCGTAAAATCTGTTGTCTACGGCTTTTCTTCGGGCGGCTTTGACTGTTCGGGCATGAATTTTACAGTCTATTCAAACATTCTGCCGTCTGCCGGCTTTGGCATAACCACTGCCATGAAAATTGCTTCTGCATGGGCAATTAAGGAGCTTAACGGCTTCCGCTGTACGAGGGTGGAGCTGCTTCAAGTTATAGAACGTGCGAACAAGCTGTATTTTGGTATAGAAAATCACAAGGCGGACAATTTTACGGCTGTGTTTTCCAAGGAAAACAGCGTGGTTCTTACGGACTACAATCATAACAGCTATGACGTGATACCTTTTAAGTTCAAGGAAAAGACTATTATCCTTACTGATGCCCTGGTTCCGCGCATAACGACTTGGAACGAGGAGAGTCTGCTGCAGCCGGAGAATGTGCTTCTTTTGGGCGAGCTTAAGGAAATGCGCAGCAACCTGTACGGCGGCTGGAGATACGAGGAAGACGGTGCCGAGCGCAACGAGGTGCTTTCCGTTATTGATGAGGACACGCGCAGGCGGCTTCTCTGTGTGATAGAGGAGCATAAGTGTGTCCTTGATGCGTATGCAGGCATTACAAACGGAGATTTCTCGCTTTTTGCCCGCGCCGTCAAGAAGAGTCACGAGAATTTGAGGGACTTGTATGATATTTCCTGCCCTGAAATAGACTGGATTCTTAAGCGGGTTCAGGAGCTGGATACTAATCCTGACGATTTGCGCAATCCTGTGAACTGCGGGCGCATAACCGGCAAGGGCTTTGGACGCTGCACCTATTCGGTCTTGAGGAACGGAGACGTGGAGAAGTACAAGGAAAAGCTTGCTGATTATGAAAGAATATTCGGCTTTACCCCGGCTTGCTATATAGTCAAGCCGACCAGGGGCGTACACTTGGTCTAAAGTGGTAGTTTCTTCTTAATTGTAAACCCCGGGGGTAAAAATGTCGACAAACAAAAGGAGAACCGGGAGGCAAAAGCAATAATGGACCAAAAGAACGGCCTTGAAGAAGGCATTTCTCTTTATGACAATCAGAAATACACAGAAGCCCTTGCTTTTTTTCTTGCCCTGCCGTCGGACGCAGATGTAGATTCCATTGAAGTGGCCTATTATGTGGGGTTGTGTTATTCCAAGCTGAAGCGTTATGATGATGCACTTTTATATCTTGAGCAGGTTGTAACTGCTGATACTTCTGATTCTGAGGGAACAAGTAATTCTCGCGTTTTGCAGTGCCGTTATCTGCTTGCCGTCATTTACTGTCTGACCGGCAGAAAGAAGCTTGCGGACTTTGAGCTGAACAAGCTCATTGAGCTGGGCTACAAAAAGGCTTCTGCCTATGCCTCTCTGGCGTATATCTCTTGGCAGGACGGCGATGTTGACAAGTGCATCGAATATTACGAGAAAGCCCTTGCAGAAGACGAGGAGAATCCCACCGCCTTGAACGGCCTTGGCTACGTTCTGGCAAATGACGAGCGCGATTTGGTCAAGGCATTGATTTACTGCAAGCGGGCTTTGGCTCTTGCTCCCGACAGTGCGGCCTGTCTGGACAGTGTAGGCTGGGTCTATTACAAGATGGGAATGCTCAGCGAGGCTAAA
Source organism: uncultured Treponema sp. (assembly GCA_964554745.1). Lineage (GTDB taxonomy): Bacteria > Spirochaetota > Spirochaetia > Treponematales > Treponemataceae > Treponema_D. The sequence continues at coordinate 2,745 of CAZKPZ010000027.1, forward strand.
AAATATTTGCAGCAAGCTGTTGAAAAAGACAAGGATAATGATTTAATAAGTGAGCACCTGCAGGAACTACTTGAGCAGGAAGGGAACCAATGAAAAAAATATTGCTGATTTTATCATTATTGACGATAGCCGGGTATTCTTTTGCACAGAGCAATTTGCAGGATACGGCGCGCAGGGAAGATGATTCTATGCGCAGTGCGGAATCTGGCTATGCGGAAGAGGAGTTCCGCCGCGGAGTTCAGAGTTATTACCGCGGGAACTATAACGAGGCCATACAGGAGTTTGAGAAGGCTCTTTCTTATCTGCCGGGCGAGAACAGAATCCTTGAGTGGCTGGGTAAGGCTTATTACATGGCCGGTATTGAGGGAGCCGCGCTGCAGCAGTGGACTGCCGCAAAAGACCAGGGCTGGGGCGGTATTCTTTTGCCCAATAAGATTGAGATTGTCCGGGACCGCCGTATTACAGACAAGGAATACGGTGTTACACAGCGGTATACAGAGGCCGGGGTGTTCCCTAATGTAAACGGCAAGAACTTGATATACAGCTATCCTATTTCATCTCTCCCTAATCCTGACGGTTCCGTGTGGGTTGTTGCCTACGGAACAAATGAATTGATTCGCTTTAATGTAAACGGTATTGTTTTAGACAGTGTGCGCGGATTTGAGGGATTTGACCGTCCTGTAGACATTATTCGGCTTTCGAGCGGAAATCTGCTTGTGAGCGAAAGCGCAGGGAACAGGCTTTCTCTTTTGAAGCCGAACGGGCAGCTGATAAAGCATATCGGCAAGAAAGGCCGCGGCTTGGGCGAGCTTATTGGACCTCAGTATCTGGCGGAAGACAGTTACGGCAACATCTATACGACTGATTACGGTAATAACCGCGTTGTCGTGTTTAACGCGGACGGCGAGGGCTTGTTTTCTTTTGGCGGAAAGACGGACGGCTTTGCAGGGCTTAAGTCTCCGACCGGGATTGCAATATATGAAGACCGGATTTTTGTCGCTGACAGCGTAAAGGGCGCGGTCTATGAATTTGACCGGGCAGGAAACTATAAGGGCGTTTTTGTAGAGGAAGGCGCTCTCAAGAAGCCGGAGGCCATGAAAAACTGGGGTACTCATCTTATTGTTGCGGATTTGAACAGGGTGCTTACCGTGGATATTTCAACCGGGGCAATCTTTGAGAACGCAAGCACCGGTCATGCTCCTACGGCTGTTACCAGCGCCGTTCCAGACATGAACGGTAATATAATCGTCACTGATTTTAAGGCGAATGAGCTTGGCGTGATGTCAAAGATGTCTGAGCTTGTGGGCGGCTTCTTTGTGCAGATTCAGCGGGTTTATGCGGATAACTTCCCCAAGGTGTCTCTTGAGGTAAAGGTTGAGAACCGCAAGAGACAGCCTGTGGTGGGTCTGCAGGAATCCAACTTTCTTATTACCGAAGACAAGCGTCCTGTTGCCGACATGCATTTGGACGGAAGTTTTAATAATAATACGTATGCGGATCTTGTTCTGCTTATTGACCGCTCATTTGAGATGCGTGGCTATGAAGAGCAGGTGAATACTGCGGTGCGGGAAATAACAGCTTCAATGAAGGGACAGGGTGAGGTTAAGATTGTAAGTGCCGGTACAGAACCGATTCTTGAATTCACCGGTCGCCCGGATGACCTTTCTAATTTCTCTGTAAAGGCTCTTACTGCTCCGTATGCTGTTGACGGTGCAATCGATAAGGCTGTGAGACTTTCTGCGAATAACTTGATTAATGCGGAAAAAAAGCGTGCGGTAATATATATTACCGCAGGAACTACGAATGACGCTGCATTCAATAAGTATTCTCTTTCTGACCTTACCGCTTTCATGAATAACAATTCTGTGGCATTCAGTACTATTCGTGTGGCAAATGGAGCGTTCGCTGACGAAATTAACTATCTTGTGGATAACACGCGCGGCGAGAGCTACTATGTGTATCGCCCGGAAGGCCTTGCTACGGTGGTGGAGGATATTGTTGCCATTCCGTCCGGCGAATATAAGTTGACCTATACTTCCTCTTTGGGAACTGAATATGGAACGAAATATATGCCGGTTGAATTGGAGGCCTATCTCTTGAATCGGTCCGGCCGCGATGAGACCGGTTATTTTGCACCTTTGCAGTAAGGGAACGTTCTGGCTTTGCTTATTTTGATTTCGGGGTGTTTGTCTTGCAGGGAGTAAATTGCTTCTTCAATTTTCTTTTTCTTTTCACTTCCGAAATCAAAGAGCGATTTCTGCTCTTCGGTGTTCCTGCTGATTAGTTTTTCGCAGGAAACGCCGAGCAAGCGGATACCGCGTCCTTTTTCGTATTTCTTGTAAAAAAGTGCCTTGCAGCGTTCAAACATATCGTCTGCGTTTGAAATGCTTTCTTCTGCCGTCTCTTGTACTGACACGGTTGTAAAGTCTTCGTAGCGGATTTTAAGCGCCAGAGTCCGCGACTTGACGTTTTCCTTGTGCATGCGGTACAAGAGATTGAGTGAAAGTTCCATAAGTGCGGTTTCTATAGCGTAATAATCTGTCAAGTCAAAGTCGTAGGTCCGCTCTGAGCTTATTGATTTGTTCTTAGCTTCTGTTCCAAAAGAAAGGTTTTTATTGCCTCGTACCGAATCATAAAGAAAAGTTCCCGTACTGTCGCCGAACATTGTGCATAAAAGGGTTATGGACTTAGAATAGATGTCTTTTGTGGTGAACAGACCTGCATTTTTAATATGCGCGAGCGTCTTTGAGCCGATTCCCCAGACTTTTTCGATTGGCAGTGAAAGCATGAATGACGTTTCTTCGTCTTTTTTTACTACTGTCAGACCATCGGGTTTATTCAGCCCTGACGCAATTTTTGCAGTATACATGGTAGGCGCAATGCCTATGCTGACTGTAAGCCCAGTTTCTTCTTTCACTCTCTGTTTTATGGATTTGGCTGTTTCTTCTGGTTTTCCAAAAAGGCGTTGAGTTCCTGTCATGTCGAGAAAGGCTTCGTCAATCGAAAGCTGTATAACGGATGGAGAGTAATCCGAAAAAATGGACATTATCTTGTCGGAAAGCTCTTGGTACCGGCGGTATCTGCCTCTAAGAAAAATGCCGTTGGGGCAGAGCTGCACGGCTTTGACTAATGGCATTGCGGAATGTATTCCGTATTTTCTGGCTTCATAGGACGCTGTGGAGACTACTGCCCGTCTGTCGCCAGGCAGACCGCCGACTATAACAGGTTTGCCGCGGTATGCCGGGGTATCCAGCTGTTCAACAGATGCAAAGAATGCGTCGAGGTCAATATGGAAATAAACTTTCTCAAATAATGGCTTTGGAGCCTGTTGCTCTGTCATTTTCCTCCTGCAGCGATGCGGTCAGATTCTATTATAAACGTTCCGTCTTCTGTTTGCAAATAAGAATCTACTGTAATGACAAACGAAACTTTCTTTTCGTTTGTAAAGACTATGCTGACGGGGGCTGCCGGATAATCTGGAAGTTCTATATATGCCTTGTGCCGGCCTAGCAGACTGTACGGGTAGTTACAGTCATTCAAGGGGACTCCGCTTTCTGTTTCTATTTTGATGTCATATCGTAAGATTTTACAGGAATGTGAGTCTTTTGCCTCATTTGAAATCAAAAGTGAGTTGAATGCGTATTCCGCGAAGTCGCTCTGACTAAAGGAAAGTTCCACAAAATCTTTTGAGTTGTCTTGTATGAAAGACTTTTGGGTGGCAATTGGCTTTCTTGGGATTAAGAATAGGTTCTTTGAAATGCCTATATAGATTATGGAACTTAGTATTGCTAAGTATAAGCCAATAAATGCTGCCACAGAGCTTGCGATGAAAACAATAATTCGTATGATTTTAAGAATAATAGTGTTCTTTTTTCTGTTGCCAAAGATATCCATCAAAATGAGAAGTCTGAAAAATTGAATTTGGAACGGAAAGAGGGCTACGGAAATGAGTAGTGTGCCTAAAATGTCTATATCGGTGATTCTCTTTAATGTGCGCGGGGCAGCTGCAAAGAGGATATTTGCTGTTTGTGGGATAAACGGAAGAATCATGAGAATCAAAGAGAAAATGATTGAAGGCTTTGTTTTGGCATTTTTTGCTATGTAGCAGGCGATGTATTCAAAGCTGAAAAGAAACAGGAATGAAATGTCTATACAGGTAAAAATGAATATGTTTATGATTGAGCTGAAGAGAACAAGCCTTGAGCAGGCTTCGTATGCAACAAGAATTTTTAATCCGGACTGGATTGTAAAGATTATAAGGCTTATGAGCATGACGAAAACGAGTTCTACGCCGAGGTTTATTATAGCCAGTGGAAAATGCAGAAACTTAATTTTATTTGAAAAATACAGGGATAAGGCTGTTATTGTGATAATCAAGACGATTTGATACCAATTCCGCGACAAGTCGCGAAGCAAGGCTCTGTTTTTATTGCTTGACGAAAAGCCTGTGAAACAGGCCGAAAATAGCACTATGAAGGAAAATATAATATAAAAAAAGAGATAGAAAGTTTCATTGAGCCAAAATTCAATTCCAAAGAAAGAAATATAGGAATAATGACTGTCCCATGCACTGATATTTGTGACGGACAATTTTTCTGCCACCGTTGCTAAAACTGTATAACTGTCCTGAATCTGCTTTGTATAGAGACCAATTGCCGGTATTGATGCATCAAAGAAAGGTGATACTCTTTCGTCCTCTCGTGTAAACTTAAGTCTGTATAAAAATGTTGCTGAATTAGGAAGCCATGTTTTTATATTGTTTTCCGTACAGGAATCTTTTATTTTTTTTACAAGCCAAAGAGGGCTGGTTAATTCTGAGCCGCCTGATACTATACGGTTGTTTTCGCCTTTTATAATGGCTATTGCGCAAGTATTTTCTGTATTTGTGATATAAGATGCGATTGCTTCTGTCCCGGACGGATGGTGATTTTCGGAGTGGGGGAATAGGATTTTCCCTATATTATCATTTGCTGTCAACGTGATTAGTATATCCAAAGGCAGTTCTTTTGCCTCAAGTGTCCTTAGAAATGTCAGAAAGCCCTGTGTATCGCTTTTAATGTCCTCTTGTGTAAACGTAATAAGAAGTGTTTCAAGTTTTTTTGTCTTGCTTATAGAAGAGGTGTTTTGGGAGACCGTATTTTTAGGGAGATATAGTAATATATTTTGGGGGTAAATAGACTGTTCTGAGCTGCTTAGACTTTGGTAGCTCGGTTTGAACTCCGTTTCGATAAGTGTGTTATACAGACTTTCATCCAGAGATAATTCTTGAGAGTAACTTAAACTAATAAAAATTGTATAAAAAGCTAATATGAGTAGATTCAGTTTTATTATTTTTCTTTGCAATTTTCTTTGCATGGGATTATAATAGTTTATTGCTGTTTACATTGCAAGATAGTTGATATATAATAGAAAAATACACGCGGAATAAAGAGGAGTTTTTTATTTTACTATGAGCGCGGCAGACAAAAAATTTATGCTAGATCTTCCTTTGAAGGTGATATTGACAGAGGAGGGGGCATCTCATTTTATCAGTAGAAAGCAAAAGTTGCTGCGTTTTAAGCTTGCCGACAATGTTGAAGAGTATGGAATAGCACTTTCCCATTTTTCTCCTATGTCAATTCAGAACATGATGCTGATTGACTATATTTCTAAAATTGAGATTTCCATGCCGGAATTCGTTTCCCATCGGCAGGATATAATGGATTTGTCTAAAGTCGTGGTTTACTCCATCCTCTATAAGCAGTTCGATCGAGAGATTTACGAGGTTTTGATAAAATGTGACTGTGTACGCCAGCATAACCGTCAAAATCCTACGCAGTTGATTGATGAACAGACAAATATTCCCGATACACAGCTTAGAAAGCATCTTGCCATAAAGGATAATGTAATCCAGCAGTGCCGTCAGATGATTCTTGACCCTGTCTGGAAGGGAATTATGGCAAATGAAGAGTATTCGCCTGAAGAAAAAAACGTGTATCTTCTCATGACTGAAAAATTCCTGAATCGTCTGAGCCTTATGAATTGGTATATCATTACCAAATTCTATAAAAGTAACGGCTTTAATGAAATGTTGTCGATTCTGCGTGATACGCTGAAAGAATATATGGACAAGTCAAAGATTCCTGAATATATTTCCTTGATGATTATGGAACTTGCATTGAACTGCGAAAATACCAATATGCGTAAAGAGGCAAAGATTCTTTACAAGGGAATTGACAATTCAGAAACACTTATATATGATCAAGAGATTCGAAGTAAAATAATAGATGCTTTGGTAAAAAAGCACGAGGTCGTATTCCTTTCTTGGAAGATAGGCGGCGGTTCTTCTGCAATTGGAAAGCAGGGAAGCCTTAATATCACTTTGTACAACAAGGATGATGAATTCCAGGAAGTAAAGGACAATATCGAAAGCAAGATGTCTGCGAATTTGAACAAAAAGTCTATCATCGACTTCTACAAGCAGATGCCTGAAGGTGAGGGTGATACAGGACTGGGACTTTATTATATGTCATACTTGGACGATGCCTGCAAAAAAGTCGGTGTCAAATTCGAATCCATAGTTAACCAGTTCTCGCAGAGTGATTTAACAGTTATTAACTTAAAATTTAACTTCTCATGAGTCCTTACCCCCAAGTTTCGTTTTTTCTATTTAGTCTCTTTTTCTTTGTGTTTTCTTCATGTTCCGAAGAGCGGCAGGTTGTTACATCTGTAGAGCCGTACGTAGTGTTTGATTTTTCTTCAGACAAGCCCGAGCAATTTCTTGCAGTTTTTGTTCATGCGGAAGACACGTCTGTTCCTGCGTCTCTTGTTGTAAAGAAAGAAAATCCCAAGACAGATGATATGCATTCTCTTGAACTTTATTGGGAGAGCAAATCTGTTTGCCCTGTTGCTGAAGGTTTGTATTCCTTTTTGTTTTCACCGCTGGATTCTACTTTGATACAAAAAGGCAGATACAGTTTTTCTTTTGAAACGGACAGTGGAAGTAAATATGTTTCATCTTTTAACTTGGATTATATAGATTCCGTTGCAACTTTTTCCCAAGAAGATGCAAGAACTGTTTCTGGCTTTAAGAACAGAGAAGCACTTTTTGACAAAAACGGAATGCTGTATTATTTAGGTGAAAAGAATGAAGAAAAAGAAAAAAAGTCTGCATTTACCAGACTTTGTCGTATTTCGGATAATGGACGGACTGTGTGTCTGTTTCCTGTTGAAAAACATATATAGATTTTTTTAGGCGTCCTATGGAAAAGTATTTTTGTAGGTGCCGATAGAGAGGATGTAAAGTGTCTGACCAAAGAGAGAACGAAGGTGATAATTTCCAGTCGGAAAATTCACAGTCTTCTGATGACTCCGTTCCTATAAGTAGTGTCCAGGAAGAAGGTTTTGTTGACGGTCTTTTTAAAAGAACTATAAAGACCTATGTGATTCGCGCTGGTCGTATGACTGACAGCGAAAAGCGGAATTATGAAGACTTGCACCAAGTGTGGTGTATTCCCTTTGAGCACAGGACTCTTAATTTTGCTGAGATATTCGGCAATGCAAATCCAGTGACTGTTGAAATCGGTTTTGGAATGGGGCAGGCTACTTCTGAGATTGCCCAGGCGAATCCTGAGAGAAATTATCTTGGTATTGAAGTACATGTGCCTGGTGTCGGGCGATTGCTTGGTGAAATAAAAAAAAGACAGCTCAAGAATTTGTTTGTTGTAGAACATGATGCTATTGAGGTTCTGGACACAATGATTCCAGACGGTTCTATTTCCGCATTCCATATATTCTTTCCTGATCCGTGGCCTAAGAAAAAACATCACAAAAGACGTCTTATGCAGCGTCCTCATACGGATTTGCTTGCTTCAAAACTTGTTCCAGGCGGATATATTTACTTTGTGTCTGACTGGGCTGAATATGCAGAATTGGCACTGGAAGAACTCAAGAAAACAGATGGTCTGATTAACAAATATGACGGCTATGCTCCGCATCAGGAGTGGAGACCCCGGACAAAATTTGAACAAAAAGGCATTGATGCCGGACGGGAGATACACGAATTATTTTTTCAGAAAGCTGAAGATGAATAATGGAACTTTTTGACAGCAAGACTCTTATAAAAGAACAACGTATCAATGAACTGGTCTCACTTATCACTCGTTATCAGAAATCGTATTATAACGGTGAAGGTGAAATCTCTGATGCGGAATTTGATAAGCTTTGGGATGAATTAAAAACAATAGATCCTGAAAATCCAATATTGCATAAAGTCGGTGCTGACAGCGGTAATTTTGCCAAGGCCGAACACGTTATGCCGATGGGCAGTCAGGAAAAAGCAGCTGATCCTGAGCAGTTCATTGCATGGGCAGAAAAACACAGCTACAGTGAATATCTGGTTGAGTACAAATTGGATGGAGCCAGTCTGGAATTACAGTATCAGAATGGGCATTTAGTGCGTGCTGTAACTCGCGGTGACGGTTCTGTGGGTGATGTGATAACTGCAAATGCGGAAAAGATGCAGGGAGTTTGTAAAGACCTTTATAATGCGGATGGTAAACTGATTATGTTTACTGGAGGTGTGCGTGGTGAAGTTATAATGACTCATGCCGTACATAAAACTCTTTTTGCAGATAAAGCAAATTGCCGTAACGCTGCTAATGGTCTGATGAAACGCAAAGACGGTGCGGGTAGTGAAAATTTGACTCTCATTACATATGATGTTTGGGCAACTGAGGGGGAACAGCCGTATCAAGATGAAGAAGGCAAACTTACATGGCTTAAGCAGTGTGGGTTCAATACTGTTCCATTGCGTATATGCCTTTCCGCCCAAGAAGTCATAGATTTCAGAGCCGAAGTCATGGAGACTCGTAAAACACTGGACTATGATATAGATGGTCTTGTAATCAAAGAGCGTATCGTAAATCACACAGATGCTTTGCGTGACCGACCTGACCGCCAGATTGCCTTCAAGTTTAGTCTGGAAGAGGCCGTTTCGGTAGTGCGTCGTGTAGAGTGGGGCGAATCAGGAGCGACATATACCCCTGTGGCTATTTTTGATCCTGTTGAGCTTAACGGAACAACGGTTCATCGTGCAAGTCTTGTAAATCCTAATACAATACGTTCTCTTGGGTTAAAGATTGGTAGCCATGTTGTGGTTGTAAAGCGCGGTGAAATAATTCCAAAGGTCGAAAGTGTAATTCATGGAGCTGATGAGTCATCAGAACAGAATTTGGAATATCCTACAGTTTGCTCAAGTTGCGGTACAAAGCTTGTCGATGAGGGAACTCGTCTTTTCTGCCCGAATAAAAAGTGCAGCAAACGTGTATTGCATCAGCTCTTAAAGTGGGTTGATGTGGTTGATATCCGCGATTTAGGCGAGACTTTATTACGTTCCTTGTTTAAGGACTCCATCGTTGCTTCAATAAGTGATATTTATAAACTTACGGAAAAAAAGGTGACTCCGTATTTCTTAGGTCAAGAAAGTATATCTCAAGAAAAAGAATCTCTAGGAGCAAAAAAAGTCATTGCGTCAATTCAAAATCACCGTCGTATTTCGTTGGCAAAATTTATTGCTGGTTTTGACATTGAAGGAATCGGCGAAACTGTAGTGGAGAAGCTTATTGATGCAGGATATAATACCTTGCAAAAGATACTTGGACTGAACGAGACTCAAGTTGCATCTGTCTACGGCTTTGCGGAAATAATGGCAAAAACTCTCGTTGACGGGCTTGCGGAGAACAAAGAAGAAATGCTTTCTCTGACAGAGACAGGAATAATCAGCTTGATAGAAATAAAATCAAACCTGCCATTATCCGGTAAATCATTCTGTTTTACTGGAGAGCTTCAGACAATGAAAAGAGCAGATGCCCAGAATCTTGTAAAAGAAAAGGGCGGCAGTGTTAAGTCTTCTGTCGTAAAAGGCTTGAGCTATCTTGTTACCAATGATGTTTCAAGTGGCTCTGCAAAGAACGAAAAAGCTGCAAAGCTTGGAATCCCGGTTATAGACGAAAAACAATTCCTTTCTCTGGTGCAATAACAAAAAGACCGGCACTCAAGATTGCCGGTCTTTTTGTTTTAGTTCGCGTCAGCAAACGTGAAATCTGTTGTAAAGAAGTCTGGATTTACAGCTGCCATATTAAGTCGCATTTCCCAATGCAGATGAGGACCTGTCGCAAGCCCTGTAGCGCCGGAAAGACCTATGAGCTGTCCTTCTTTTACCATGTCACCTTCCTTTACTTTTAGCTCGCTCATGTGATAATACAGACTGTACAAGCCTGGAAGATGTTCAATAACAACACTGTATCCAGTGGTAACCCTGTCTTCCGCCAGAACAACTTTTCCTGCGGCGCAGGCAGATACATCGCTTCCTTTTGGTGCGCCGTAATCAGTGCCGTAGTGCAAGCTGGTAGAAGACTTTCCGTTGCTGTACGCGTAGATTCTTCTGTCGGCAAAATAGGCGGTTTTGCGTGTGATATCGGTTGGCTGCTCAAATGATTTTGTCTGATAGATGTGACTTGCATTCACTGTTGCTAAAATTCCATTCAGCTTTTCAATTTGAGACATGCGCTTTGGGCTTGTGTCCGTGCGGATTTCAGTATTCCGTGTGTCCAGAGGAATGGTCTCTTCATTGAACTTTTTGTATTCCATGGCAAAAGGGAGAGTAAAGTCGAATGTCTTGCTATTTGAAAGCTTGTAAGTTATTTTCAATGAGTAGCTGTTGTCGCTGTTCCACCAAGAAGAGAGCGGAATTCCTGTAAGATATGTTACAGAAGAACGGGATGAGTCGTTTTCCAATTTATAGAAAGCGGACTTGTCAAGCTTTTTTTCACCCTGATAGAGTTCCATTATTGCATCTGTCTTATCAAGGTTGAGTTTTATTTTTTTTATCTGCTTGCTGTTCTGGGAAATAACCATTCTGGCAAATACTGCATCACCCGGACATGCGGTATTGTTATACTTTACAGCAACACTGTAATCTTCGCCTTCAAAAAGAGCGTCCCTTGCGCAAAGACTTTCCAATGCAAAAGCAAATACTGCTGCTGCGCACAGAATTAAGCGCTTGTTGATTTTCATTTTTTTCCTCCATCATGTTTTTTCAAATCAACTATAATAAGCTGGGGCGTTTCATTGCCCCGGTAGCTATTACGTTCCAGATGATACAAAAGATCCACTCTGTCTCCAACTTCCAGTTCGCTATGCAGGAGCGATCCTTTATTCCAAAACAGTGCCGGCCATTTGTATCTGCCGCAGGACAGTTCGATTTTTAGGTGCTGTTTTTCCCCCTTGCCTAAAATCATTCCGTCTGTAATCTCCAGATTCTGCGACATAAAAAGCAATTGCTCATTTTCCAGTCCGTACGGTTCAAAACTGTCTGATATAGATAACAAATCTGGAGTCAAATAGTTAGCAGGAATTTCTGCGTCAATATCATAATTATCGGAAGTATTTTCGTCTAATTCCAGACCCATAGAAAGCTCTGCTACCTTTTCCTCGAACTCTGCGAGCTTTGCGCGTTCAAAACTGAATCCTCCCGCATGCGTATGCCCTCCGTGATTCAAGAACACGTCCCCCATTCTGTTCAGAAAGTCAGAAACATCTGCACCCCGGCTACTGCGTATAGAGCCAACAGCCCTGTCGTCTACAAACGTTACTGCAATTGCAGGTAACGAATACTGCTGTGCAAGGCGGGCAGCCACAAGCCCCGTAATGCCGCGGTTTATTCGCTCGTCAATAACGACGCACATTTTGTCATGGTAAAGAGGAATGGAAGCCTTAGCCTGCAAAGAGACATATCCTGCGGCATCTTCTGAAAGCTGCTTGCGCTGTATGTTACATTCTTTGATTTTTTCGGCGACCATTTCTCGGTATGAGACATCATCGGTAATGAACAAGTCGGCTGCAAGCTCAGGTTGCCCCAGTCTGCCGGCCGCATTCAAGCTTGGAATTAGTGTCCAGCTTAAATCTTTTGATGTCACGCGTTTTCCCAACATATTAAGGCTAGCCATCAGTTCCAAAAGACCTGGGCGTATTTTACCGGCATTTATCGAGGCCAAAGCCTTCCGCACAAAGATTCTGTTCTCGTCTTTCATTGGCATTATATCTGCCAATGCCGCAAGAGCCACTAACTGTAGGTCTCTTTCTTCTTTTTGCTTTAAGTCCGGGAAAACTTGCTTTAATGCCATCTGCACGTACGTGACATATATATTGTAGAAGCCGCCTATCTCCGTGGGTGCGTGGTTTCCGTATCTTGCAATCTTTGAAAGTTCTTTTATCTTTGCAAGCGGTGCAGCTGCAAATGACGGAACGAACTGGGAAATCAGAGGCCGTATATCCAGTACGTTAAAATCGGTGCCGTCGCCAAAACACATGGAAAGCAACTTTTGCTGCCGGGCCATATCCCAGACAAGAATAATCTCGCCCTGCAAATACGACGGCAGTCTTGTACTACCGATAGTACGCTCACCAGGAGTAATCTTCTCGGTAAGGCGGCTGAGTGGCACAAGGTTTCTGAGCTTTATGCAGTCTATTTGCCATGTCTCATCGCCAGACATTACATTTAAAAGAGTTACCGGTTGTTTGTACCATTTACTTCTTGAAAAACGCAATGCGCTCACCAGCTTAAAAACGACTGCACAGCCGGATATGTCCTTGAACGGATAGCCGGAGTCTTCGCATTTAGGGTTTATGATAATGGCCGGTGACGGAATGTTTTCCTGCGGATTGTGATGGTCTGCAATGATTACGTCCAAGCCAAGTTCTGCGGCGCGTGCGACTTCCGCATTGTTTGAGATTCCGCAGTCCACGGTGATTATTAACGAGCCGTATTCCTTTGCAAATTCTTCTACCGCCAAAATCGACAGCCCGTAGGCTTCGTCACCTTTAGGGAGCCTGTATGAGACATCCGCTCCTAGGGAACTGAGACACTCAAACAGAACCGTGGTCGCGCTTACGCCGTCAACATCTCTGTCTCCAAAGATAAGAATCTTTTCTTTTTCTTCTATAGCGTCATTTATACGGTCTACGGCATCTTCCATGTTCGAGAATGAAAACGGACTGTGCTGAAAGCGCAAATCGTCTTCCATAAAGTAGAGTATACTGCTACCTTCTGTAATTCCTCTGCGTATTAATATGCTCGCGGAAAGAGCGTCGAGTTTATATTTTGTTTTAAAACTTTCTACTTGATCTTTTGAAATATTTTTTTTATTCCAATCAGACACCTGGCTTCCTCTGTACTTTTTTTTCGTATGAACATACTATAGTAAAAGTCAGAATTTTGCTATAGAATTTGCAATAAATATTGCTTACAGAATGGCATACCCTGTCTCTATGGTGTTCAGTCTGTCTCCGACGGCCTCCGATATTAAAGAAAACACTGCCGCCTTAAGCTGGTAGACTGTCTCCGCACTGAGCCGTAATGCTCGTACCTCGGCCGGAGAAAGCGTGTTCAATGCCTGCAGGTATCCCACTGCCTCGTTTCCAAGAGAAAAAGTCTTTCCGCACTTTTCAGGCTCCGGGCGGACTCCCAGCAACGCCAGATAGCGCCAGAGAAAGCGAATCGTTCCCAGCCGGGCATTGTTTTCGTCTGTAATGTCACAGCCGTCCAAAAAGGCTGATAGAAGCAGGAATGCCGTTTTCGGCTCTCCGCCGCATTTTGTCTTAAAGACAAGTTCCGAAGCAAGGTTTGCTGCCCAGATTTTGTAAAGATTTGCCTTTACGCCTTGATGATAGTTCTTTACTTCAAAATCCATTATCTTTGACTGTGATTTTGCCTTGTCCTCATAGGTATAAAGAATTCCGGAGTTGAATGGCTGCACAAGCGAGCGCATTTTGCTCTTTGGGCCTCCGTAGAGCACGGAATAGAGAATCCCCCTCTCTGCTGATAAGAATGAGACGGAGCTGTTGTTTTCTCCCAATCTTTTTAGAGTCAGAATGATAGCATCCGTCCGCTTGTTCCGTTCGCCCATGGCAGATATTGTAATAAAAAATCCGCCATTGGGCAATCAATTTTATTTTAGGTGCATGACGGCGAGCGCGCTGTATTCTGTTGTGTTTGGACGAAACAGCCCGATTACAATATGTTTGCTGGACTTATATTTTATAGGCATAAAATACTTTTCTGGTGAACTTCTAGCGACAATTCTTTTGTCCTTGTCGAGTAATTCTTTGTAGTTGTCGATATTTCCAGTTTTGCGTAGTCCGAATATGCCTCTTCTGTCTATGCCGTTGCCGCTGAGGTTTCCTGTTTCTGTAGTCAATATAAAATCCTTGAATGCAAGCATATTTGCTGGATTTACCTCAAGCTTTTTGCCGTAGCATTTGTCGTAGTAGCTTGCAATCACATTCCAGCTTTTTAGGACTAGTTCCTCAGCCTTAAAGAATTGAAGGACTTCGTATATATTCGGCACTTCCCATATTCCATTGAATTGCGTGTATTCTTGCAAAAGCTCATTATAGTGAGCCGCATAGAAATGGACGCTTTGGGGATTGTTCGTATCCACGCATTCCAAGATATTGTTGCGGTAGTTCTGATTTTTTTTCTGCGTAATAGTTACATTATCGTATGACGTAAAATACTTGCACTGCCCGGAGCTTGTGCTTTCCCTGTGCTCCCCTTTGCCGGTGGCAGTTGTTAAATTTCTACTGAATATTGATTCGTCCTTGATTTCGCCCCAGCAGAATGTGTTCTCCCTGTTTGAAAAGGCATCTATTCCCACGATAGAAAGCTGTGAATCTGAACCGCGGTAAAACAAGATACCGATAGGGTTAAGACCGCTGGTGCCGTTCTTTTCTATAAAATCCGGCGAAACCAAAGTCTTGCCGTCCGAAAGCAAAATACTGCCAATCGGTGCAACTGAATAGGCAAGACGTTCTTCTTGAGGAACAGCCAGGACGGTCTCTCTTGTATTGGCGTTTCTGTTTTGCTCTTCTTGTATTTCCGGGTCTGAACCGTCAGAAGCAGCGCCCGCGCATGAAAACGACAGGGCTACAGTCATCGCTATAGCGGATAAGGAAAGAAGGTGGAAGAGCAGGTGCAGACCCTGCTGCAATTTTACGTGTTTTTTCATACAATTAACTCCTGTGCTTTAACTCCCTCTGTAGATATATATGGAAAAGACATCTTATTTTTTGCAAAAATCATGCCGAAAACTTTAAATTTTATTTATTTCAAGGGATAGACAAGAAAATATTAAAGTGTTAGAATATACGCTATTGTAGAGGTACTGTAATGATTTTCCCACTTGAAGATTTAGTTAAATTCAAAGGTAGTATTTATGAAGTAACTGCCGCCGCCAGCCGTCGCGCATATCAGCTGGCCATGTTGAAGGATCCTGTTGTGGAAGAGAATGACGGCAAGGTGGTGAGCGTTGCGGCAAGGCAGCTCTTCACAAACGAAGTCCACTACCGCATCGAGAGACAGCCTTCATAATCATACTGAATCAAGATACAAAGACCCCGGCAGGTTTGTCCTGTGCGGGGTCTTTTTTTGTGGTTTTGGGAAAAAACAAAGGCTCATTTCATCTGAGACGAAACGAGCCTTTTGATAGACGTTTAACGTCCGTTATAAAGGAGCTTTAACGTACGTATCGGTGTCGTGTTAACGTACGTTGCAAAGGAGCATTAACGTACGTTACGATGCCGTGTTAACGTAGCTTACGATGTCGCGTTAACGTACGTTGCAATCATGCAATACCGGTTATGATGTACCAGATGATGCAGAGGAACGGCACAAAGAACTTAAGCGCCATAAGCACAATCAAGTCAAAATATGACTCTTTGTGAGTCAATTTACAGATTCCGAACATGGTGACCAGTGCTCCGCAGTGCGGAACAGGGTCGATGCCGATGGCCGCCACAGAGACAATGCGGTGCAGGGCGTCAAGGGAGATGCCGTTTGCCAGTGCAAGGTTCTTCCAGATTTCGCCGAATTTGCTCAGCGCAATGGTCATTCCGCTGGATGCAGAGCCGGTGATTCCGCCCATGACGCTGGTGGTGAGGGCTGCAGACCAGAGCGGGTTGCCGCTCTCGCAGAGTTTAAGCAACAGCTTGCTAATCACTTCAAAGCCGATTACCGATGTGACGACGCTGCCGAACGCAAAGCCGGAAGCGACGTTGAATACGGCTGTTCCTGATGATACTGCAGATGAATTCACCGTTGAAAGGAAATTTGCCTTCGGACTAAGCTTACCTTCTGAGACAAAAATCTTTTTGCGTCCGATTATTGCTGAGGCCACAGAGGCAAGGGCTGTTGCAATTGAAACTGCCCATGTTGATGAGATTGCCCATGAAGAAGCCCATGACCACTTAAACGGATTGCTCAAGACAATGTTCAGAACAATGACCATGAGCAGCGGAATGAGTGAGATTCTCCAGTCCGGCAATTCCTTGTTGCCGCCTGCATCCTGGTCATTGTGGTTGCCGTAGCCTTCGCCGGCAGACATAAGGCTCTTTGCGCGGAAGTTAATCCAGCCCAGGCCGATTGCAAGGAAACATACAGTCGCAAAAAGTCCTGTTCCGATTCCAGACCACGTGGTTGTACCAAAATATTCGGTCGGTATGATGTTCTGAATCTGCGGTGTTCCCGGGAAGGCGACCATTGTGAATGTGAATATTCCCACCCAGAGAGTCGCCGGCAGCAGTCTCTTGGGGATTCCTGCCTTGCGGAAAAGTACTGCGCCGAACGGATACATGACGAATGCAACCACGAATACGCTCAGACCGCCGTATGTGAGGACCGCACAGCCTAGAATAACGGCAAGGACGGCGCGCTTGGCACCGAGCAAGTCCACAATCTTGTCTGCTATTGATGCGGCAAGACCACCTTTTTCCATGAGCTTGGCAAAAACTGCTCCAAAGAGGAATATAGGGAAGTACTTCCCGATGTATTCCGCCGCTTTAATAAGGTAGACATTCCCTAGGATGTCTATAAAGTTCCTTCCGCAGCCGATTGCGGCAATAACAGCCAGAAGCGGGGCTATAAGAATAATGGACCAGCCCTTGTAGGCCAGGTACATCAAGGACAAGATTGCTACGAGAATCATGACCGTACTCAAAATACTGCTCATTTCTAATTCCTTAATTATGCTGAATTCAGCAAAGATGAAGAAAGTATATTGTTTGAAAGCTTTTAGTGCAAGTGCCCCTGTTTTAGGCATTCCTATATTGTAACTTTTTAAGAATATTTGAGTTTTTTTATGTATAACGACAAAAACTCTTCTTTTTTTTTTCAAATAGGGGTATAATCAGTACTAAGCGTAGGCTAGTTATTGCCCCGGTAAAATCAGGAGGATTTTATGAAAATTAATAAATTCGCAAGTATTGCGGCCATTTTTGCCTTTTTGGCTGCAATCTCTGCGACTGCCCTTGAAGTCAACGAAGACGAAATCCGTGTGACAGATGAAATTCGGTTCGAGAACTACACTGGACCTCATGCTGTAATCGAGACGGCTGAGGCTATTACGGAAATCGGACGTGGGCTTGGCCGCCAGGTGGCTAGGAATCCGGAAGCGCCTGGTTCTTTTGGACTCAACGGAAAGTATTCCGTAATTCACGCCATCGATCCGAACGAAGCTAAGAAATTTGATGCGGACATAATCTTAATAAATTCAAATGCGACAGTTGACCATATCCGCAACTTGCGCAGGATTATCGCGGGCTATCTTTCCACAGCCTACGGGTACAACAACAGCGATGCTACCACTATTGCAACGTTCGTTACGGTGTACAACGCCGTGTACCGCCAGAATCTTGATGTTTTCCAGGCGCGTTACAAGGATGTCGTCACCAAGAATCTTACAAAGGAAAAATGCGGTCTGAGCACAAAGTGGAGCGACTGGGCCGGCAATTCACAGATTGTCATACCTCTGTATGATGTCAATGGCGGCTTGTCTACTGTAGATACTTCCGTTATCAGCGACAGGACTGTTGTCGAGAAGATGCGCGAGGACAACGACAAGGGCGTTGACGTCCGCCAGGATATGGTTGACATAAAGGAGCGCGAGGCTGAGGCCGCTTCTGACAAGGCGCAGGATGCCGCAGAAAAGGCCGCACAGGAAAAGCAGAAGCTTGCCGAGCAGAAAAATCAGCAGAAGCAGGCGGAAAAGGCTGCAGACAGCGCAAAGAAGAATGCCGACCAGGCTGGTAATACGGCAAAGCAGGCCGATACAAAGGCTCAGAATGCCCAGAAACAGGCTGATAATGCGCAGAAAAACGCAGAGCAGGCTCAGAAAAAGGCTGAGGAAAATCCTGACGACAAGGCTGCGCAGGACGCCGCCAAGAAAGCTCAGGAAGATGCTAAGAAAGCCCAGGAAGATGCCCTTAAGGCTCAGCAGGAAGCCCTTGCAAAGCAGCAGGAGGCTATAAAGGCACAGGAAGCTGCTCAGAAAGCCCAGGAGAATGCCGAGAAAGAAGCCGAGAATACACAGGAGCAGGCTCAGAAGACCAGCGAGGCAGAAGCTGAAGCCGAAAAGCATCAGGCATTTGCTGATAAAAAGGAAACAGAGGCTCAGGCAGACCGTACCGAGATTGCCAAGGACAAGCAGGCTCTTCTGGAAGAGGCGCTTGCTGTGGACGAAGCGAATGCCATTATCGGACTTAAGGTCGTAAACGAAAGCAAGGACTTGAGCCAGATGGTCAAGGTGAGCGCTGCTGACGGTTCTACAATAAAGGTTTCTCCGGTAAATGTCGTTCACGAGAGAATCATAATGCCGGTGGTGGATCCTGTTATAGAGGATGCGACCTCGTCTTCCGTACAGACTTCAAGCGTATATTACGTTGCGATTTGCGGTGACGGCAGCGCAAGTTCAAATAATGCGGTTAAACTCTGTCTTTTGGATTCTGGAAATATGGAAATCCAGAAAGAAAGCAATGAGTTTGTCGCAAATGACAGCGTGCTTGTTACTGACGGAAACGGCGGCTATTACTGTGTAATCCAGGACGGAGGCAACTATGTTGTGGCAAAGTACAATAAGTCGCTCCAGGTGCAGGTGAAGAGCAATGTGGCCGTTGAGTCAAACACACCTATAGTTCTTTCCCCTAAGGGTGTTGTTGTAGTCTCAAAGGGTGGAAACATCGTTTTGCTTGACACAGCGACACTTACAAGCAAGTTCTAATTAATCTCTAAAATCATGGCATACCCTCGTTTTTCTTTGAGGGTATGCTTTTTTTTCTATCTAGTTTTATTTTTCTGTGTTATAATCGAGGTATGGAACTATCTCGCGATGACCTCATGACGATTTTAGTAAATATCCCTGCGAATGTCTTTTTTAAGGACAGTGAATGTCGGTATCAGCTTGCAAGCCGTGTCTGCCAGATGCTTAATACCGGGGGCAAGAAGGATTTTTCTATAATCGGAAAGACTGACTTGGAGATTCAGCCCGATAAGAACTTAGGCAGGCAGTATTATGAAGAGGACTGCGAGCTGATTAAGAAAGGGGGCGAAAAGCAGTATATCAGCGAGATGGTTTTTCCCTCTGGAACCTATTATTATAGAATTCAGAAAGTTGCTGTTCGTGACAATACAAATGCTATTATTGGCATAGTCGGTATTATAAGTGATATGACTACCGAAATAACATTGCAAAAGAAGCTTGAGCTGTTGAGCATAACAGACAAAATGACAGGCGTCTACAACCGTACCTGTTATGAGCTTTTTTTGGCAAATACTATTAACGTGCATAATTTGCCGATGGCTATTATTTCCTTTGACTTTGATCACCTCAAAGCTGTGAATGACACCTATGGGCATGCAAAAGGCGACGAGTACTTGAAGTATGGCGTTTCTGCGATAGAGAACAATATGCCTAAGGGAAGTTCTTTATATCGGGTAGGTGGAGATGAGTTCGTGCTGGCGGTCAAGCTCTGCGGTGCGGAGAAAGCCGGGCATATTATACAAGAGATACAGACTTCGGTTTCTTCATTTAAGATTGGAGACTTTTGTGCCAGCATTTCTTTGGGAATGGCAATCATAACGGATGCGAACCAGTCTATTGAAGAGGCCGTAAAAGAGGCGGATTCGATGATGTACAAGAATAAAGTTGAAAATCACCGAAGTCGTGCGTAAAAAAAACTTTTTGCGCGCTTATTCGCCCTCTTTGGACTTGTTCTCGAACTTTGTGTATGACGAAATAAAAAGAACGTCAACATCGCCGATAGGACCGTTTCTCTGTTTTGCGATTACGATTTTTCTATCTTGAACGGGGTTGAATTCTTCTCCTTCTTTCTGTTTTTGTCTTGTTCCGTGTATGAACATAACTACGTCTGCGTCTTGCTCTATGGAACCAGAGCCACGAAGATTCGCAAGTGTCGGTTCATTACCTTCCGCATCGCGGTTTACCTGGCAAAGCACAACAATAGGAATTTCCAATTCACGGGCAAGTCCTTTCAGCGATTTTGAAATTGCAGACTGCTGTTCCCAGGCTTCGGCGGCGGTGTTTTCGCTGGTAATCAAACCTATATAGTCAATAAAGATGATTTTTACACCGCTGATAGTCTTCATGCGTCTTGCCATTGCACGGAGATCAAGAAGCTTCATGTTAGGTGTGTCTACAATAAAAAGGGGCGCTTCGTAGCATTTACTGGCAGCGTCCTGTAATTTCTTAAAGTCTTCGGTTTTAAGCCAACCGGAGCGGAGCTTTGTTCCCGGTACGCGGGCAACTTGTGCCAAGAGACGCTGGCCAATCTGGGCAGCACCCATTTCCAAGCTGAAGAAGCCGGCCGGTATTTTTTTGTCTATGGCGATATGCTCAAGCATTGAAAGGGCGAGGGCGGTCTTTCCCATGGAAGGACGAGCACCGATGATTATCATTTCGGAATTCTGAAAACCGTCAGTCATGCTGTCAAGCTGGGTAATTCCTGTCTCGATTCCGGATGGTTCTCCTTTATGCTGGTAGCGGAAGTCAATGTCCTGCAATGTCTTCATTGTGATGTCATTGAGCTTCTGAATCTTAGTCGTTTGGTTTGTATCAGTCAGCCTGAAAATCTTTTGCTCAGCCTCTTCCAAAATGGAACGGCTTTCTTTAGTCTGGTCAAAGCTTTCTGCCTTTATTTCTGAAGAGATGCCGATTAAATCTCGTCGTGTTGACTGATCCAATACGATTTTTGCGTAATAGTCAATATTTGCGCTGGTTGGAACAAGGTCTGTCAGCGATGAAATATAGGCGACTCCGCCAGCTTGCTCAAGTTTGCCGCTTTTTGTCAAGTCATCGATAATTGTGAGCATGTCGCCTTTTATGCTGCGGCCGGAAAGATTTGCTATGGAACTAAAAATAACCTGGTTGCGCGGATCATAGAAATTATCTGCCCTAAGAAAGGCTACAATGTCACTGACAGATTTAGGATCCAACAACATTGCCCCTAGAGTGGCCTGTTCGGCTTCCATATTGTGTGGCGGTACTTTGTCTTTTAAGTCCATAGTTTCCTCTGTTTGTGAAAAAAAAGCCCGTGGAAAAATCCACGGGTTATAAAAAGCAAGCTATATCAGCTGATTACTTTGACTCTTCAGCAGATGCTTCTGAGTTTTCTGCATTTTCGGCAGATTCAGCAGTTTCGGCGTTGGCTTTTGCGGCGCGAGGTTTGCGTCCGTTGTTGTCAGCCTTCTTTGCTTCTTCTGTTATCTGAGCCTTGATAGAAATCTTAACTTCAGCAATGTCAGCTTCGTAGAGATGAACCTTGAATGAGAAGTTTCCAACGCTCTTGAATGCGAGTCCTGGAATCTCGATTCTCTTTCTCTCGATTTCGAAACCGTTGTTTGCAAACCAGTCCATCAAAGTCTGGCTGTTTACAGAACCAAAAAGCTTTCCGTTGTTACCTGCCGGCATTGTAAGCTCGATGCTGAGAGCCTCAAGCTTTTCTTTAAGGCTCTTGCTGTTCTCGCGTTTTGCCTGCTTGCGGGCTTCAATCTCTTCCTTTCTTCCTGCAAAGAAAGCAACTGTCTCTTCTGTGTATGGAAGGGCATAGCTGTGTGGGAAAAGATAGTTTCTTGCATAACCTCTGGCAACATTCTTTACGTCACCAAGTTCTCCGAGGTGTTTTACATCTTCATTAAGAATAACTTTCATATAAGTCAAGCTCCTATTGTATTCCGCCGGATGCGTCACCAGGAGTTGGATCGCATGTCCGGCATAAAAAATTAGTCAGCCACGTAAGGCAAGAGACAGATTGCGCGAGCTCTCTTAATAGCTCTTGCAAGCTCTCTCTGATGCTTTGCGCATGTTCCTGTTATGCGGCGTGGCAAAATCTTACCGCGCTCTGTTGTAAAGCGGCGAAGTCCGTCTGCATCCTTGTAGTCAATCTTTGCCTTGTTTGCGCAGAAACGGCATACTCTCTTGTGGAAGAAAGCTCTTCCTTTTCCGTTGCGTCCGCGGGCTTCATCATCGCGACCTGCGTCTGCACCCTGTGTAGCTGCAACATCTACCTTGTTGTCTTCTACAGCTTCGTTATTTGTTGCTTCGTCTGACATAATAAAACTCCTAGTTTAAGTTAAGTGAATGAAATCAGAAAGGAATATCTTCCGGAAAACTCTGGTTGTCACCGCCAAAGCTGTCTGCGCTCTGAGGAGCAGGGCTTGCGTTCTGTCTCGGCGTGTAACCTCCCTGAGGTCTCTGATAGCCGCCGGACTGGCCAGACTGATAGGAAGCGTTTCCTCCGGTCGAACCGTCGGAGCGTCCGCCCAAAAGCTGAACTGAGCTGGCCATGATTTTTATTTTTGACCTAGTCTGACCGCTTTCTTTGTCTTGCCATCTGTCTTGCTTTAAGCTGCCCTGAATGCCAACCTGTTTGCCTTTCGTAAGATATTGTTTGAAATTCTCGGCTGACTTGCTGATGTATGAGATGTCAAAGAAATTGGCTTCGTCAACCCATTGTTCACCTTCTTTTTTGCTACGGTTTACAGCGATGGAGAATGCCAATGCGGGTGTTCCGCTTGGCAGATAGCTTAAATCTGCATCGCGGGTAAGACGTCCAACCAAAATAACACTGTTGATATCAGTAGTTGCCATGAAAATCCCTTCTTAAATTAGTAAACTCTTACGCCTCTTTCTCTTCTTTAAGAACGAAGAGATATCTCAAGAGGTTTGTGTTCAACTTGAACTGCCTGTCCATTTCTGAGATTTTTGCAGGATTTGCGCTGATGTGGAAAAGAACAAAACGTCCTCTGCGGAGCTTGTTGATTTCGTAGGTGAGATCGCGGTCGCCGAACGGCTCTTCCTTTTCAATCTCTGCGCCGAATGTGGCCAAGTCTGCACGCAAAGTGTCAGTACCAGCCTTAAACCTATCATCCGCCTCCGGATAGATAGTCATAAGTTCATACTTTCTCATAGTATTTTCTCCTTATGGTCTAAAATTGGGGAGCTACATACGTAACTCCAAGGGGTACAATACAATATCAAATAAACAGTGCAACGTCAATAATGTTTTTGACTGATTATTTGCTTTAATTGAATATTCTCTTGACAAAACCGTGGATTAGTGTAATATAGTTATTGTATCGCTTGATAAAGTAATCTTTTTCTTTAAATCAATCAGAATATTAGAATCTATTACGGTATTTATATTAGTTT
>CAZKPZ010000028.1:0-8551 GCA_964554745.1 uncultured Treponema sp.
TTTATAAAGGCCGCATCCTCGTCACGGAACTGCTGCGTACGGTCAAACTGAATATTCGTAACCGTAACACTGTCACCGCGCTGGGCATCATATCCCACAGCATCTTGAACGAGCTTTGTAACTCTGGCCAAATCCTCTTCGCTGATTGGCGTATACTCTCTTTCGTAGCCGCCTGTTGAACTGAGACGAACCTTGCCGTTCTCGTCATACAACGGATAAGTCCAGTTACCGTCAATGTTGACAGAAATAGTTCTGCGGCCTTTCTGAGGGCTTTCTATTTCGTTTGTATTCTTTTCGTTAAGCGCATAATTACGCTTTGCGCCGTTTTCAGTAGACTGGCCTATGACATTTGACATATCGCTATAGACAGGGGGATTCTGTCCTTCGACGCCTGCAGGTCCTTCAGGATTGTAGCCGGTACCGTTAAATTTCTTATCTACAGTCTCTTCTGACAAAACCAGACTCTGTACGGTCTCACTGTCATCATAAACCGTATTCGGATTGTCAGGCTTGATAGTAATACCGGTATAGACTTTGGAAGTGCTGCTCTTCTGAGACATATCCATGTCGATGACCATATTTGTAACTTTCACGCGGTCTGGCGTAAAGGTTGACTGCAAAGACTTCAATACCTTGCTTGAATACTCAGACTCAAGCTGGCGTATAATCTTTTCCTGCTTGCTTACATTGTTGATACGGTCAGTCTCGGCCATGCCCTCAAAGTCGTTAATCTGCTCACCTGTTGACTGGTCTGTAATAGTGATATTCTCGTCGGTAAGACCTTCGACACTGTACTTAATGAGGTTTTGGAGTCCTTTTATGCGGCTCTTGCTGTTCAGAATATCACTGCCTGTCTCCGCGTCAAGAATAACAGAAGCAGTTATTGGTTTCTGAGTCTCCGCAAAAAGTGATTCCTCCGGCAACGACAGAATTACGTTCGCGCTTCTGATGCCGTCAACGCTTTCCAAGTGCTCTTTCACCTGACTTTCAAGAGAACGCTTAAAGTTCACCTGGTCGTCAAAATTATTGCGTGTCCACTTTGTGGTGTCAAAAAGACTGAACGGATCCTTGCGGGACGGTGTATAGCCTTCGGAAACCAACTGGCTGCGCCATTTCTTTGCAGTCTTCTCATCGTCAACGGAGATATAGCCGTCATCAGAAACATAGCTCTTTACATTGTCCTGATCAAGGCGAGTAATGATTTTCTCCCGCTGAACTTCGTCCGTTACCGGCGAATTAAAGAGACGCACTGTAGAAGGACTTGAAGACACACGTGCAAGAATAACTATAGCGGCAATTATAATGACTACAATAGCAGCAAGAATAATTCTCTGAACGGGCGTCCATTTGCCCCACTTTTCTTTAATGGTTCCTAAGTTTTTTTTAAACCATTCGTTCATTGTTCCCCTCCCGTGAACGAATTATTTCCCATACAACAATTCCCACTTTATTATATAGAAAAGATCCAAATCAGACCATTTTCCAATTATAACATCTTATGCAGCTTTTGAAAAGCCAAAACTAACGGGTTTGTGAAAGATTCGTCCAACCTGAAATCACGCGGTCAACGACCGTCTGAGCCAAAGTAAGAGACATCTGAGCCTTAGCCATGGCTATTGTGACATCGTGTATATCCACGCTGTCTGGCTCAGTAATAAGTTTCTCTTGTAATTTATCGACATCTGTCTGCTGACCGTTGAGCTTTTCCACTGCTTCAAGCAGATAGGTCTCAAATTTGCCCTTTTTCTCACTTTTTTCGCTTTCAAGACCAGAAATAAATCCGGTAACACCGAGCGGCTTATCGCCAAGATGCGCCGCATTCGTCCTGTTAAGCTCAAGCGCTCCAATCGTCATATCCATACGTCACACCTCTTGTTACTGCGAAATGTTCAAGGCAGCGCTGAACATATCCTTGCTGCCTTCTATAACGGCGCTGTTAGCCTCATAAGCACGGTTTGCGCTTATCATATCTACCATTTCATTCACGATATTCACATTAGGGTATTCCACATAGCCCTTGTTCGGTCCAGACTTAATAGCATCGGGATGTTCCGGGTCATAGACCATGCGTCCCTGAGTCTCGTCCTTTACGACTTCGCGCACGCGCACGCCCTTGCCGGGACCGTTGTCCTGATCTGCGTCAACAAATGGAAAGCGCCATGTAGGCTTGTCAGAAGCGACAGGCTCAAAAACGACAGACTGCTTGCGGTACGGACCGCCGTCCTGCGTTCTTGTTGATGTCGCATTCGCAATATTGTTGCTTATGACATCAGTTCTCAAGCGCTCGGCGCTCATTCCTGTAGCTGCGATATTAATACTGGTAAAAAGACCCATAACCTACTACCCCCGTACCTAGCGTATAGACTTCATTGCCACATCAACCTGATGGAACTGAAAGCTCTCAAGAGATGTAAGCAGCTTGTACTGCATTTGAATCTGAACAATGTTCATCGCCTCTTCCTCTGCGTCAACGTTATTGCCGTTAGCCTTGGAAGAAGTTGTGTAATCAGTCACGCGGCGCGGCTCAACCTTGCGCCAGTCACCCGCTTTCTCACTGTGGATATGGCGAGGATCAGAAGTCTGCATTTTAAAGGAATTATGCTCATTATCGCGGGCTTCAAAAGCCTTTTTAAGAGAGCTTTCAAAGTTAACGCTCTGCCGCTTAAAGTTCGGCACCTCGCTGTTAGCGATATTATTGGCTGTAACCTGATAGCGCAGACTCTCAACGTCAAGCTGTCTCTGGAGCAAATCGACTGAATTTACAAAACTGTTCATTCCCATACTACTGTTATCGGCATTTGCTAAAAGAATATTATTACGAAAATAGAAGCGATTGGATAAAAAAAACGTATGAGACCTAAACCCCATACGTTTGCAACCTTACTGCAAAGCCTTTTAATATACGCTCAGAATCTTCTCAAGCTTTTCCTTGCCGATTATACGCATAAAGCCGGCAAGGCGAGGTCCCTGATCCTTATTAATGAGAACATGATACATCGTGTTAAACAGAGCCTTGCTTTCCATGCCCAGTCCGGTGGCGATGTCATAAATCCTCTGCTGCAAATCACGGTCAGTGGCAAAAGTATCCAAAACAGGCAGAACCTCATCGCGAATCTGCTTTACGGCCGTAAGCTCATTCTCAGTCAACTCCGCCTTGCTGCCGTCAAGACGCAGGGCGAACTTGAATTCTTCCGGCGCGCACTCAGTGACCCAGTACCAGGCGCAGACACAGCGGCGGCGCAGGCAAGCTTCCTGCTCGCTCTTTACGTCACCCAAAGACTTAATCACCTGGTCAACGTCTCCTGAATAGGTCTGGAGCAAAGTAGTAAGCTGGCGGAACGGAATCTGGTACGGCATTACCTTAGGCATGCCAGGCTCTATCTGAGCAAGCTCGTACACGCGCTTCTCATGCTTAAAGATATCATCGGTCTTGGCCTTGTCAATTCCCCAGGCAATGCGCTCCGTGCGGTCATACGCCTCGTACATTGTGATTACGTCAATATCAAAGCTGATTGCAAACTCGTGATCAGGCTTGTTTACGGCAAAGATATAGCGGAGCAGTTCCGGCTGGTATACAGCAAGCGCATCCGGCAGAGCAATGACCTTACCCTTTGAGGAAGACATCTTGCCGGGCAAGCCCTTTAAGCCGACAAAGTCATATTTCATCGTAACCGGAGCATCCCAGCCATACAGCTTTTTGCTCACGAGCTTGGCTGTGTCATAGCTTCCGCCCGGGCTGATGTGATCCTTTCCGCCCGGCTCGAATACGACTTTCTCTTCATTCCATCTCATAGGCCAGTCAACGCGCCAGCCGAGCTTAAAGCCCTTCGCCGTGCGCAAGTCTCCGGTCTCCTTGTTGCCGCACTCACATTCATAGGAAATGCCGTACTCGCCGTCATATCCAGTGATATGGGTTGTATCCTTATTGCACTTTGAGCAGAAAACAGCCACCGGCCAGTACTCGTCAGCGTCCTTCATCTTGTGCTCGTCATCGCGGTAACAGTTCAGGCACCACTTAATCAAGTCGCGCTGCTGCATGGCTTTCTTCATGCCTTCCGTATAGCGGTTGGCGCGGTAGCGGCTTGCCTGATACAAGAATTCCGGATGAATTCCGACTCTAGGCAGCTCCTGCTCAATGTCAACCTCGTGGTGGCGGGCATAGTTCTCGTTGCGCCCGGTCGTGTCAGGAACCATGGTAATAGGAAAGCGTAAGTATTTAGAAAGCGTATCCGGATCAGGCATGTTTGCCGGAACCTTGCGGAACACATCATAATCATCCCAGCTGTAGATAAAGCGGGTCTTTTTGCCGCGGTCGTTCAAGGCGCGCACCACTAAGTCCACAGTCATTATCTCACGGAAGTTTCCGATGTGAACGGTGCCTGACGGAGTGATGCCAGAAGCACAAGTATAGAGGGGCAAGTCACCCTTTGTCTTTATGATTTTATCGGCCATCTGGTCTGCCCAGTGGCACAAGTCCTTGGAATCATGTTGTGTCGTTTCGTTACTCATAGGCGATTATTATAGAAGAAAACATAAAAACACTCAATAGTAGTAAAGCTCTGTCTCACGGAGCGGTCAGAGCTAAAAACGCGTCTTCAAGATTCCTAGCTCCGCAAGAAGCCACTATGTCAGCGGCAGACCCCTTTGAAACAATGCGTCCCTTATTCATAATGTAGAACAACTCCGCAGTCTCCAAGGCTTCGTCTATATGATGGGTTGAAAGTATCACAGTCTTACTCTTTGCAAGGCTCTTAAGGGCTTTACGGATATTCACAATCTGGCGCGGATCAAGTCCGCCCGAAAACTCGTCAAGAATCAGGACTTCAGGATCAGCGCACAGAGCCTTTGCAAGATTCACCCGCTGCAAATACCCCTTTGAGAGGGATGCGAGTTTTTTGCCAAGCACATCGCCAATCTCGGCGATTTCAACAGCCTCCTGCATACGCTCGCGCCCCTGCTGCCCAGTAAGACAACGGCATTCCGTCTGCCAAAAGAGCGTTTCTTTTACAGTAAAAGACCTGTCCAAATCCGGCAGTTCGCTCACAAAGCCTGTCACTGCACGTATCTCTTCAAGCTCCTCTTTGCCGCACACGCAGACTTCGCCCTCTGTAGCAAAATGTATGCCGGCTATTGCCTTGAGCAGCGTGGACTTGCCGGCACCGTTAGGTCCCAGCAAGGCCGTAACACAGCCGGGAGCGGCGCTGAAATTCACGCCGTCACAGGCAAGAAAGGCCTTTTTACCCCGTCCGTAGACCTTTGAAAAGCCACGTACCGTTACTCCGCCGCACGCCATGACAGTCAGTCCCTGTAGGGTATCTCAAAGTGCATGCGGTCGCGGGTCAGCTCAGCCTTGGGGTAAATCTGCCGCGCCTCCTGCAAAAGAACTTCAAGTTCCTTGTCGGTGTAGCGAGGACTGTAGTGAATCATGGCCATGCGCTTTACGTCAGCATCGCGGGCAATAGTCGCCGCCTGGCGCGCCGTCATGTGTTTTTTTTCTTTCGCCTGGTCAGCAAGCTCTTCTGCAAACATTCCCTCACAGATAAGCAGGTCTGACCCCTTTACCTCATTCGCGATGCTCGGCAGATACTGGGTATCCGTCACAAAGCTGAACTTGCGTCCGCTACGCGGCTTACCAACGACCTGGCTGCTCTGAATCTCCTCCCCATCCGCATTCACAACGCTCTCGCCGTGCTGCAGCTTGCCCCACAGAGGACCTTTGGGAATCTTCAGCTTTATGGCAGCCTCGGGGTCAAACTCACCGGGGCGATCCAGCTCTTCAAGCGTATAGCCCACGCAGGTCTTGGTATGAGAAAGGGGGAACGCACGCACGTAAAAGTCCTGTCCGCCATACACCGTGCACGGAGCCGTAATCTCATTGACTACAATAGGATAGTTTATGTACATATCAAGCACTTTACGGCTTGTCTCGATATATTCCGCAATCTTCGGCGGTCCGTAGATATAGAGCGGCTCTGTCCTGTCAACCTGTGCCGACAGCATAAGAATGCCGGGAAGCCCCGTCACATGGTCTGCGTGTGTATGAGAAACAAATATTGCATTGATTTTCTTCCATTTCAAATTCAGACGTCTTAAAGACACCTGAGTTCCCTCGCCGCCGTCAAACAAAAACAAATCACCGTCTCGTCTGAGCAAGACCGACGTCAAATGGCGGTACGGCAGGGGCATCATTCCTCCGCAGCCCAAGACAAAAGCTTCCATATTCATAGCGCTCTGATTCTATCGGAAAAGACAATTAAAAGCAATAATCCCTACTCAATGCCGGCAATCTCGTTAAAAAGCGCCTGGTACAGCATGGCCTTGTCGCGGTTTGCGTCCCTTATAGTCGAAGACATTCTGCGCGCCAGCACCAGCAGTACGCGGTAGCCCAATAGAGGCTCCTTCTCGCAAAGCTCATGGAACTTGATGCTCGACAGAACCAAGCAGGAGCAGTCCGTAAGCGCCAGCACAGTGGCATTGCGCGTGTCATCGCTGATTAAGGCAGTCTCGCCAAAAAAGATGTTCATCTTGTCGTTCAAATCAGCAAGGGCAATCGGGTCGCCGTCCGGCGTATTGCGCGAAATATGCACCGAACCGGAGTTCAAGATGTAAAACTCGTCCCCTGTCGCGCCTTCCCGAATAATCACCTGCCCTTTCTTGAACTTCTTGAGCGAGATGTTTTCATACACCTGCATCAGAATCCGCCTGCCGTCCGCTGTTGCCGGGTCAAAGTCCTCGAACAAAGGAATTCCAGCAAGCTTCGGCAGTATATCATCGATATTGTCCAGCTCTTTCTTCTTCATCTGTCACACCGCCTCGCCGTTCTGCGCATTGTTCTTGCCGCGCACAAAGATGGCCTTTGAGTTCCGCGGAATCACAAAACCCGCCTTGGGCACAAAGACAGGCTCATTGCTCTTGAGAGACTTTACTTTCTGCAAGTTGCCGATAACCTTGTTTATGTCAGGGTTAATCTGCGCCTCACGCAGGGCATCACGACGGCGCAGCGTGAAGTTACCGGAGTTCAAGAGCAGACCGATAAGAACGCCTTTACGGCTCTTGTTCTCGTGAAAATACACTTTAAGCTCGCCATAGGTTTTGCCCACATACTCCTTGGGAATATCACAAACCAAAATGCCGGAATCCGCGTCGTCGCTTATGAGCGTTCTGATTACGGAACTGTAGCCCATGCCGCTTGAGGCAGTGGCAAGCAGACGGTATTCGTAATCCTGGGTAAGAATAATCTCGTCACAGTGCACCATCTTGAGATGCCGCTGGAACTTTTCGCTGAGCAGCTCGGCGACAACATAAAGGCGACTGTTCAGACTCTCTATCGTAAGGACGGCAAGCACAGTGCGTGAGTCTATCTCCAAATCAGAATAATTCTTTGACCGGTCGCAAATCACAAGCACACGTGAAGCGCTCATAATACAGGCGCGCTTGAGCACAGACACATCCGTAAAGTCGCCGGCCACAAAGTTCAAGTCCCTAAAACGGCTCTGGCTAAGAATCTGCGCCATCTGCTCCGGCGCCTCATTCACCACGACGAGCATGTCAGGGGTGATGTCCGGGTTGGACTGCAAGACGGTGTTCAAGATATCTTCAAAGCCATTACGCCAACCGCAAATAATAAAATGCCCTTTCATTTTATGAAGTTTTTTCAACCCCCTGTCTTTTTTTTCCTGCAAGTTCACGAATAGCGCCGTGACATTACCGCGTATATAGTTAAAGAAAAACATTCCTGTAATCAGCAGCGTAATGGCCGCCGCCCTGCCCGGCACTGACTCGCACAACTATTCAAAGTATCCGGCAAAAACTGCCACGCACATAAAATAAAAAGAGTCAAACTTGGTAGCAATGCCGCTTTCCGTCTTTGTCTCAACCGAGTAGACCACTGCTGTCATAGTCACGATAAGCACGATTATACCCATGTAGATATACGTTGAAGGCTGCCGCAAGACGATGCCCAGAATGTGAAAGAGACGCTTCAGCTTTACAAAAAAAGATTTATTTGTTTTCATGGGCTACTCTCTCAGCCGGCAACAGCGTTTGCGCCGATTATCACAGATTTAGCGTTCTTGGGTATAATATAGCTGTCATCGGGCGTAAGCAGCGGTTCCTGACCGATTTTGAGCAGCAGCCCGACCAGAACCTCGCCTCCGTCCTTTTTGTTGTAGTAGTCAGAAAGTTCACCGTAGGAACGGCCTACAAAGTTCTGAGGCAGAGACTCTATAAGAATGCCAGAATCATCGTCATCGCCAATAAGAGAGCGGATGACATTGCTGTAGCCCATACCGCTTGATGCCGTGGCTAGCAGGCTGTGCTCGTACTCCTGAGTAAGAATGACTTCATCGCAGTGGGCAATCTGCAAGTGCTCCTCGAACTTTTCGTCAAGCAGCTCCGCGGCGACATAGACGGCAGGATTCAGCCGCTTCATGGTCAAGACGGCAAGCACCGTACGGGAGTCTATTTCCGTCTGCGAGCGCCCGCAGCCAAAGTCCGCAATAACCAGCACACGGCCGGCGGTCTTTATATGCGCCCTATCGAGAGTTTACTC
>CAZKPZ010000028.1:8561-24438 GCA_964554745.1 uncultured Treponema sp.
AAACATATTTTACTTCCTTAAAACGGATATCTTCCTTAAGCTGGCATACCTGTTCAGATGGAGCGGAATTGACCAGCACAATCATGTCGGGCGTTATGTCTGGATTTGACTTCAACACCGTAACAAGAAGCTTTTCAAAGCTGTCACGCCAACCGCAAAGTAAAAAATGCCCTTTCATAGCCCGAATCTTCTTTAACCCCTTGTCATTCTTAGATTGTATGTCAACTATTACAGATGTGATTTTACCGATTATCACCGCCCAGACGGCCATGCCGAACAGCAGCAGCACCAAAGAAGCTATGCGCCCCGGTACAGACTTGACGTAAAAGTCGTAATAGGCCGCGACAACAGCAACAATGGTATGCCAGACGGCATCGAACATATCCTTTATACCGGAGTCAGTCTTGGTTTCCGTCTTGTAAACGACATAAGTTGCCGCACAAATCATCAGCGGTACAAGAGGGGTTATATAAGTAAAGGGATTCAGCAAGATATTTTTTAGCTTGCGGAACAAGCGTCCGTTCCCTCTTGCAGACTTTTTTGTTTTCATCAGTAGTATTATACCGCTATTCCGCTTGATTTTCAATGTAATGTCCGTTCTTATGAAACAGGCTAAGCGACTAACCCTACCAAAACAAGAACGCTTTTGCCTACCTAGCTAACACTGCCTTGCCCTCTTAGTAACAATGCCTTGTCCTCTTAGTAACACAGGCTTGCCCTCTTAGTAACACAGGCTTGTATTCTTAGTAACACTGACACAGATACTAGAAGAGAGAGGCTGTCCCTCAAAACTTGCAGATATTAGAACTTTTTTACGCCTTTTGCAAAAATAAGATTTGAAAAAAGCTCTAACGATGCTATAATGGTATAGATTATAAGTGGTGTCTCGCAGGATTTCCGTACAATTTTTATAAGGATAGTATAAATGAAAACAGGATCAAAACTCAAAAAGAGCTTAAACTGCCTGCTCTCAACCCTTACGAAAGACTGCTTTCTTGTAGTAATTGCAGACCTTGAAAAGAACCTTGCAGAAGTATTCCAATTTTCAGAATCTGTGCTGCCACTCCTTGCAAAGGAAGGAGTCACGATAGAAACATACAAAGACTTTACAACACTTATAGGGCAAAACTATATTCCAATGGAAGACCGCCTTTCTTTTTTGGCGGATTTTTCCCTCCCTACCCTTTCGGTCTATCTTGCACAACACGGCAGCTACAGCAACAAGTCGCACATTCAGCTCAACAATTATGCTGCTCCGGTCGAGATACGGATTTCGGACATAAGCGACAATCAGGACGGCTCGCAATGCGTTATAACGGTCCGCTTTTCTGAAGACACGCTCCGAGAGCAGCCTGCCTTAAAAAAGCAGGACGACATGGTAAAGACACTTTTTCAGGACTACACTGCCGTATATCATGTAGACCTCGACAATAACACGCTCACAATACTGCAGGCAAAGAATCTTATAGAAGACAACGTATATCCGTTTTCTGACAAGCGTATTCCCTATGAGCAGACCATAGACTCATTCATTGAGGACTTCGTACGCAAGGAAGACCAGCTGAAGTTCAAGATGCTCACCAGAATAGACTACGTAAAAGACTGCCTTACACACGAAATAGGCTATTCGTTCCCCTACCGGGTGAAGCCCACAAAAGGCATGGAATTCTTTGAGCTGCGCTTTTTGCGGATTGACAATACAGTACCGTCCAGCCACCACGCCATACTGACGCTCAGGAACGTAGACCGCATCACCCGCGAAGCCCTGCGCTCACAAAGAGAAC
This sequence comes from uncultured Treponema sp., assembly GCA_964554745.1. Classification (GTDB taxonomy): domain Bacteria; phylum Spirochaetota; class Spirochaetia; order Treponematales; family Treponemataceae; genus Treponema_D. The sequence continues at coordinate 10,346 of CAZKPZ010000028.1, forward strand.
TGTGTGAGGCTCACGAAGAAATAGAGGAGTCAAGCAACATATTTGCCGATGCAGGCTTTGCCATCTGGCGCATCATACTGGATGACGGCAAAGCGCCGCAGATGCTTGTAAACAAAAAAATGTTTGAAGTTTGCGGCATAGACGAAGGTCAGTCGATGAGCGGCGAGGAAATGTACGACTTTTGGTGGAACCGCGTTGTGGAAGAAGACCGTAAGATTCCTGAAGAGAACATGGCGAATATGATGGCCGGTAAGTTTTCAGAAGCGACATACCGCTGGATACACCCACAAAAAGGCATTATCTATCTCCGCTGCGGAGGCAGGGTAAGGCTTATGCAGAAGGGACACATCCTTATAAGCGGCTACCATGCAGACGCAACCGACTACGTAAAGGACGAGCTTGATAAGAAGCAGGCTCTTGCCACTGCACTGCAGGCCGCGGAACAGGCTAACAGCGAAAAGTCCGGCTTCCTTGCCCAGATGAGCCACGACATACGAACGCCTATGAACGCCATAATCGGCTTTACGTCGCTCATACTGCAGCACTGCGATGATGCCGAGAAGGTAAAGGGTGAGGCGCAAAAGGTGCTTACGTCAAGCAATCACCTGCTGGGACTGATTAACGACATTCTTGATATGTCAAAAATCGAATCTGGCAAGTTCCAGATAAATGTTCGTGAATTCTCACTTGCAGAAACGATTAGCCTTATGGACAGCATGATGCGCTCTCATTTTGAGGTAAAGAAGCAGACCTTTACCATAAAGACCAGCTCGCTCACATACGACAGCTTTATTGCAGATGACAACCGCCTGCAGCAAGTGCTGATAAACCTGCTTTCCAACGCGCATAAATACACGGATGAGGGCGGCACAATCACAATGTGCGTGCGGGGGCAGACGGCGAGTTCTGACGGCTACGCTAACATAGAATTCTCCATTTCTGACAACGGCCGCGGTATGTCTGAGGAATATCAAAAGATGATGTTCTCGCCGTTCTCGCGCGAGAAACTGCCTCAGTACAAGGAAACGCAGGGCACTGGCCTTGGACTTGCGATTACGCATACACTGGTAAACATGCTGGGCGGCACAATCTCTGTAAAGAGCAAGCTCGGCGTGGGCACTACGTTTACGGTAATTATCCCGATGAAAATCGGCAAAAACGACACAAAAGCACCCCCCGGCGAAAGTCCGTCTATTATTAAGTCTCCGGCCAATGAAAAGAGCGTTCTTAATGGACTGCGGATTCTTGCGGCAGAAGACAACGAGCTGAACTCAGAGATTCTAAGCGAGGTGCTCAAGATAAACGGAGCTGTTACAACCATCACAGATGACGGCAGAAAGGCTCTTGAGGCCTTTAGAGAAAGCCAGCCCGGCAGTTACAGCGTAATTCTCATGGACGTACAGATGCCGGTAATGGACGGATACGAGGCCACAAAAGCGATACGCGCGCTCTCCGAAGACAATTCACTGAGCAAAGAAAAGCGGCAGGAGGCGGCTTCTATTCCGATTATCGCAATTTCTGAATATGCCTTTAACGAGGACGTGCAGTAAGTGCTGCTGGCAGGACTGACCGCGCATATTTCAAAACCGCTTGATATTGACATTGTGTGCAAAACTTTGACATGGGTTTTGACAGCAAAATAAGATTTTTTGGAGGACATTATGGATTTTTTTAAATGCGAAAAATGCGGCAACATTGTAACGTATGCTTCTGACGTAAAATGCAGAAGTCTTACCTGCTGCGGACAGGACATGACGGAACTTAAGGCGAACACCACTGATGCCGCCCAGGAAAAGCATGTGCCTGTGATAACGGCATCCGGCTCAACGGTTACCGTAACGGTAGGCTCTGTAGCCCATCCTATGGAAGTAAAGCACTATATCACGCTGATTGCCATAGAAAGTGAGCAGGGCGTACAGATTAAAAAGCTCGCGCCCGCAAAAGAGCCGAAGGCGGTGTTTGCCCTGGCAGACGGCGACAAGCTGAAAGCCGCCTACGCATACTGCAATCTCCACGGTTTATGGAAGGCGCAGGCATAACTAGACAAAGCGGCGTGTCTGATTGACCGCCGTGTTATTTTTTGTAGCACAAGACGAACAGACGTGCCGCCCAATAGCCGCCGATACAGGCAATCAGCTTATCAAAAAAGTTTACGGGTATTCTTCCGACTATACTTGAAAGCAACAGGGGGATTCCGTTTATAAAGAGAGACAAAATCATGGAATTTGTAGCTCTGGTTTCCATACGGGCAACAAATTCAAAAAGTAATTTATAGATTATTCCGCCTTCAATGCTGATGAGTACAGACATTGCCGCTACCATCAGAAAGAACGCTAAAATAAACGGCATTTCTTTCGGTCGGTTGAGAAAAAAGCGCACGCACGGCACGACGCTTGCCGAACAGACGATATAGAACAAGGTAGATGTGTCGCTTATGAAACAGCGAAAGACGTGCACAAGGACAGCAGAAACAAGTCCTGGCAGGATTCCGACAAAGGATGCGGCAACAGTAAAGATACAGTCCATGTAAAACGGAAGTTTCAGCACGTCAACAAAGATAACGCTCAGCACAAAATCCAAAAATCCGCATGCGATACCCACGCAAAGGCTCTGTATCAACGGCAGTCTTAATTTTTTGAAATCGAAATCCATTCCTATATGATATTCCAATCCCCTACAATACTCAAGAGCAAAAAGGCGGCATTTGCGATATTTTGCGCAATCTACAGGATTCCACCGCGGGAAGCATCCCAGCCTTCCGCCTGATAGTAGGTTTTGCCGGCATATACGACAGAAAACTTTCCGCCCTGCAAGCGCACGAGGTTCACTGCACAGTTAGGCTCTTTAATTTCCCAGTACTGAGAAAGCGGCAGATTCGTAATATTAACCAACAAAGAGCGCGCAATTCCGCCATGACAAGACACAAGTACCTTCTGCGCCTTATTTTCGAGAGGAAGCAGCTCATTAGTAAGAAAATCCTGCGTCCTCGCAAATACTGTCTCAAAAGACTCCGCGCCGTTCGTTGCCTTGAACTGTTCAGGAGCCTTAAAGCGTAAGAGTTGATTCTTGTACTCCGGGTTCGCGGCAAGCTCCCTGAACGTAACGCCTTCAGCCTCTCCAAACGAAATCTCAGTAATACGGCTGTCGACTATAGGCTTAACAGAAGATTTTCGGCACAGAATCTCGGCAGTTCTTACGGCACGTTTGAGGGGGCTGGTGTAAACTCTGTCAAAACGGACGCCTTCCTGCTCCAAAGCAGCGGCGGTAAGCTCAGCCAGCTCTATGCCGTAGGCATTCAGCTCAATGTCTGTCTGCCCCTGGACGCGTCCGGCCTTGTTCCAATCGGTTTCGCCGTGCCGTATTATGTAAATGTCCAAAATTATCTCACCTGACTATAAAGCGTTGCTATTTCATCCCGCCACTCAGGTCTTGAATCCTTGTCTTCCCAGTCAATTATTTTCTTTATGGTAAAATGACGCATGTCGTGGATATTAGGAAACTCAAGTATGCCAAAGCGCCCCTGCCCGATATAGGTGATACGCTCGTTCGGTCCAATCTTTTCTGTCTCGCTGATTTCCGCAAGCGCACAGTCAAAGTGCTCCGGCTTTCCGCTCGTTCGGTTTATGACGGCGCTGCCCATGTCGCCGATAGAAAGCCCGCACTTTTCGCAGATTGGTTTTTCACCGGACTTATACGAACGAATCGCATCGTCCTCCGCATGAATCTGTTCTTCCGGGAACACGTAGCTCGAATGAAACTTTACTTTTTTAAAAAGGCTGCCGCCGGAAGAACGCCCCTGGGACTCTCTGCGTCTGCCGTTGCGTTCCCTGGACTCTCTGGAAAAGCCTTCCTCGCGTCTCGAACGAGTTTCGTGCCCATGATTTGCAGAATAAGAAGATCTCGATGATGAATGCGACCTTCTGGACTTTCTATCTCTATTCATGGTTTTTAGTATACTGATTTTTGTAAAGAAATGCTAGACGCTACATTACCCTGCCGGCGGTCCGCTCAGACAGAGAAGGATGCTCCGCTATTTTCTTACTGACCACGGTCGCAATGCGGTCCACCGCATTGTCTATATAACCGGCATCCATTATTTTTCTTTTCAGCTCTATGATACGTTCTGAAACAACGATGTTGCCAGAAGTCCTAGAAACATGGGAATCCCTTCTTTTTTTTGTAATCGGCATTTACACAACCTCAAGAAAATCAAATAGCTTCTCAAGCCAACAGTACACAGATTATAGTCCAGGGACATCCAGAGCGAGAACTAAAACCTTATGAACTTGTATTTATATTGTCGATGTTTTGACTGGCAACATTTAGATGTTTTAAATATTTTTGTAACCTTCCGCACGCCTAGAGCTCATCAAAATTTTCGATGAATTCTTCAATAGAAACTTCCTCTTCAACAGTTGCATCTGCCTTTGCGGCGCTCACTTTTGCAGAAGAAGCAGTTTCTGCGGATTGAGCAACAATAGAAGCAGTCTCAGATACTACAGTTTTGGCAGAGTCTTTAGTGATTTCGTCTGATTTTAATACTACACCGTCAGTCCACAGAAAGGGAATATTCCAGCGTTTTAAAGCATTTATATGATATTTCTTCGCAGGACAGCCGGCGGCAAGAAACATATTCTTGCCGTCATCAAAAAATACTGGTTGGGTAAAACGAATACCTTCTGTAATTTTATTACAATCAAGCTTGGATTTAACAAGCAGTTTATTCATTGTACCCATTTGCCGTTCCTGTGAAGTACAGGAGGAATAGGTTGCTGGCACAGAAGTAGACATACCGCTGATTCATGCCGGAATCAGTGTAGTTGTCAAGTTCTCCATGCTGCCCTTCCCCAAGAATCGATATATGGGGTCAAGGACAGCGGTAATGTACAGCACCGCATTTCCATATCCTGCAATGATGTATATTATTATACCATACTTATTTGATTTGTCCAGAAAAATCTTTTATTTTTTTTCGTTTTTCCAGGCATCCAGGAATTCTATCATAAACTGCTGCACATCAGAAAACCACTTTTTCTGGAATGCACAGGCCTCTTTGCCGATATAGCGGAAATGCCAACATTCCCAGCGGAAGCCTGTTATGTCTTCGTAGCCCATAGGGAACGAAAGAGACCAACCGTAGTCTTCTGAATGGGCATAAATCCACTTGCCCATTTCCGTCTGTGCAAAATCGTCAGTAATAGAACCAAAATCCACTGGCTGGTTCCCGCCCGCGCACTCTCGCGTTCGGCTTCTTCCAGGCCGTCTACGTCCACCCAGTGCTGAAAAAGCCATTGTTGGTAGCTGTAAGAACGGTAGGTGGAACTCACCAACAGCTTTATGCCGTCCTGTAAAGAAGCCTCTGACATCTCACACAGGGCTTTGTAGGCCTCGGGGCGCAGAGACAAGTCATTTCGGCTTATACTAAAGAGGGAGTTCTTCTCAAGTTTGACTAAATCTTTTGGAACATAGTCTGAACCGACTGAATGCTTCTTGTCAATCAAATAAAAGAGCGACAGGTCATCTTTTCTAAAGCCTTCTTCCGCCTGCAAAACTCTGTCCAAATCCGCAAGAAATTCCTGAGGATTTCCGTTCGGAATAGCGGCCTTGCACTTTTCTGATAGAGAAGAAAGAACTACAGACAATTTTTCAAGGCGCGGGTCAACAGCCGGTGCCGCAGGCTGTGCGACTTCGGTATTCTGCCCGGTACTTATGACCTGTTTTGTACTCGTATCGCTTTCTTTCGCCTGTATCTTGGCAAAACAAGATGAGTAAACAAATTGTGATATAACTAAAACAACAATAAAAAGAGGTTTTTTTGCAGCCTCACGTATCTGAAACTTCTGTAACTGCATGGATAATGTTAAAACTACTCCAAAATCCAGTCCTAGTCAATGCCTCATGCGAAGAATCAGACGGATTCATCACAAAAAGCCGCGTTCCAGAACCTTCTCCGTCGTTTATAGTGGCAAGCACCAGCCCTACTCCGGAAGAATCTATTGAAGTAACTCCTGACATATCAAGGACTACGTTTGTGTCCAATATGTACCGGTACATTTTTTCCTGCAAGTCGGAAATCGTATACGCGTTTACGTCTCCGTTCAGTTCCAAAAGAACATAGTTCGGACCTATCTTTTCATTTATGGCAAGCTTGTTCATTCATTCCCTCCAGAGACAAGATACTTCATCATAAAGATTGTAACATCATCCTCAAGCTCAGTAGAAGCAAAGTGCGTCAGCGACTCGTACATGAACTGAGGAATACGCTCGGACGGGAAGCTTCTGTTTTCCAAAAGCTCGTTCTGGATTCGCGCCTTGCCGAATTTTTCGCCGCGCAAAGACTTTGTGTTCACAAGTCCGTCTGTACAAGCAAATACAATATCACCGGGCGAAAGCTTTACTTTCTTGACCTTGATTAAGGGCGACAAGTCTCTGGCAAAGCCCAGAACGCGTCCGTCGCCCTGAATCTCGATTATGTTGTTGTACGCCTGTGTGTACAGGAACAGGGCGGGAGCACCGCAGTTAATGTAATACATTGTGTCAGAATCAAAATCCACAAGACCGAAAATCCCGGAGAAGATGGTTCCCTTAGGCAGACTTTCACGGATAAACGAGTTGACCTTGACGACAAGCATCTTAAAATCAGACGTTTCGGAAAGGTACGTACGGATGATGGACTTAAGAATAACCATATTCATGGATGCCGCGATACCCTTTCCGCTCAGAGAACCAATTATGTAAATGTAGCGCGTTGAAGTAAGGCGGATTGTATCCACGAACTCACCGCCGATGTTATGCGCAGGGTGCATCAGATAGCCGACATCAACCTTGTCGCTCTTGATGCGGTCCATGTTCTCCTGAATAGAGGTGATTATCTGGCCGGACATCTTGATTTCGCGGTTAACAGTTCCTACAACAGACTCATTCATGATGTTCTTCATGTAATAGCCGATTACAAAGAAGTTTGAATACAAGTCGTTGAATACCTTGTAGTCATAGTCGTTGTAGACATTGCGGCTGGACTTTTTGCCCAGAGCGATAAGACCTGTTATATGGCGGCCTTCGCTCAAAAGCAGGAACGCGTCACTCTGCAATGCGTCCAGAAACTTTATAATCGCATTTTTTACAGCGGCGACACCGTAATCCGAATAAACCGACTCTCTGAAAACAACATGGCGGTTCAAGTTCTGCAGCTTGTCAAACATTTCGGCCGGCATCTCAATATTGCGTCCTGCGACATGCTCTTCATCATCGTCAGTCGAATCATACACATACTGCAGGTAGTTGTCTCCAGAGTCAACAAGAATCTTCATGGAACTGGAATCCACGTAGTTATTGAACAAATCGAACAGCTGCTTTGTAATTATCTTAGGGTCTTTGTCAAAAGTAATGGCAGAAAGTCCGTCTGCAAAGTTTGAGGCATAGCGGCTGTCGCGCATCAGCCCCTTGTTGCTGATAAACTTGCCTGCATAATGCCAGAGCACAAGGGTAAATACACTGCTTGCAATAAACAGAGGGAAGAAAAGCATACGGCTGCGGCTGAACAAAGGCCATAGGAATGTAAAGAACAAACCGATCAAAAGTGCCGGGAAGAAATACTTTACAATAAACTTCAAGCCCTCGCGCAGAACGAGCTTTTTGTCCCAAAGTTCATTTATCCGTTCTGCATATAAAAATGCAATCAGCTCCGGTATAAAGCTTACGAATATCAGAGTGCGCAACATCGGCTGATAAATAGAAGAGTACTTAATGAAACTGAATATAATCAAAGAAGCAAATACACCGGAAATAACAATAAGATTCTTCTGTCTGTCCAACACGGATTCTGAGTTTTCCGCGCGCACCAACACCATGACACTGCAGAACAAGGGCAGGAAGAACACAAAGAGAATCTCATAGAACGTGAACCAGTCTATCATAAGCGCACGCCCTATTCTGCCTGCAAACATCAGGTTAGACGCAAGCTGAAACGAGTTAGTCGACGTAATGGAGATATTTGTAATACTGCCTTTCACCATAAATATGATTATAAGGCAGACAATATTGAGCGCCCACTGCACGGCATACACAGGCTTAGTCTTATTGAATGCGGGGAAACAGAGCATATACATGCCGTTGTTCACGCAGAACCAGCCCATAAGCAGATACATTGTCTTTCCTATCGTATAGGCGAGTTTCTGCGGCGCAAAAAAGCACAGACCAATCGTCAGCGCCATGAATAAAAACAGAGCCGACAAAAACAGTATTGAGTTTACAAGCGGCGTATTCTCCTGCCCCTTCACCTTTTTGGCATCAATGGCAAAAGAAGACACTATCAAAGCAACAGCAACAATAGCATTAAGGATCAGAAAGACCATATTTTACTCCACCACCTTCGCAACCATCATCGTAACATCATCATGAAGCTTCTTGTTGCCGTTGTAACTCATGACCAAATTCACCACGTCATCAACAAACTGTCTGGGGTGTTTTGACGCACTTTTTGTAATCGTATCGTGATACAAGTCCGTATCGCCCAATTCAACGCCTTCTTCATCCATAACTTCAGACACACCGTCAGAAGACATGAATATTACATCCCCGCGGAACAGCTTTGCCTCATCAACAACAAGACTGTCCGGCAGGTCAATGATACCCACGACAGAACAGTTCGAGGTAAGAGGCTTTATTCGGTAACCGTCCGGCGACTTGGTAATAATAAGCGGATCGGACATAGACGCGTTTATATAACGGATATTCATCTTCATGGTATCAACAATACCGATGAAAAGAACCGTATACTTGTCCTGCAGGTGCATGCCCTTGATAGCCTTGTCAACGGCGCGAATCATGCCTGGCAAGTCGTCCTTGTCCTCAAGAATCTTTACCGTGTTCATCACCAAACCCATGACAAGAGCCGCCGCAAGACCTTTACCGGAAACGTCACCGAGCATGAGCAGAGTCTTTGTGCGTGAAATCGGCAGAACGGAATAATAGTCTCCGGAAACATTAATCAGCGGACGGAAATATGCGGCAAGCTCCAAGTGGTCAATCTTTGGCATGGACGGCGGCAAGAAAGAACGCTGAGTGTTCGCAAGCTGCTGCCATTCCTGGGAAAGAGATGCGATTTCAGACAAGTCGTTGATAGTCGAAGTTCGCTTTATAAAGTTATTGTACTCATCGGAAAGCTCACGGTAAATCACCGGGTCAAAAAGCTTTGTGTAACGGCAGAATACATACAAGTGATAGCCCTGGCTTACAATAAAGAAGCCCCTGGCCTTGCGGTAATCCGTTACGATACCGAAATTCGGACCTAACAAGTACAGACCGTCCTTCCAGTTCGCGTCAAAGTTAAGCTCCAGCGTGAGCATCGTGGTCTTTGTTACTGTAAGCCTCGCAGGGCTGTTATAAAGGACATAGTTCTTCTTCCGCTCTATAAAAATAACGGAACAGTCACCTTCAACTTCAAGAATCTCACCAATTATTTTATAGAACTCATCATACGAATAGCAAAACTTAAGCTTATCGATAAAATCGCGCAAAAGCTTCGTATCGGTTTTGAATATCTGCGTGTGGAGCGAGCCAGACTTAAGGACGTCACTCACCTTGTATACAACCAGAAGAACGGTCATAATCAAGGCTGAGACTGTAATCCATGTAAATTTGCTTGAATAATTGTTCTTTGCGTTTTGAGTAGGGATGATGCTGACTGCCAGAAATAACATCAGTCCTGTGACTGCGATTCCGGCACAAATATCAATAATTCGCTTTTTACTCTTATACATAAAGACCCCGCTAATGTTGCCTTAAATTATTTAAGCAATAAATACTATTCTAGCATAGTTATCGGCAAAATCAAGGCGGGTAATTATGTTTAAAGTAAAAGCCCCTTATCAGCGGCTCAAATTGGCAAGCTCTATCAAATTCGGACTTGTCGTAGCACCCTCAAGCCGCGCGTACTCTTCCATAAGCTTTTTCTGCTCTGAAGAAATATGTGTCGGCAGCTCAACGATTACTTTTACGTACAAATCACCCTTGCGAGCCGTGTTAGACACAGGCACGCCCTCGTTCTTGATTCTAAGCATCTTGCCGTGCGTAGTTCCAGACGGAATCTTCAGCGTAATGCGGCGGTTGTCAAGAGTCGGTATCGTAATCTCGGCACCAAGAACAGCCTGAGACAGGCTAATAGGAATGGCACAGTACAAATCAGAGTCACTGCGCTCAAAGCACTTGTCCTGTCTGACGTGCACCACAATAATCAAGTCACCTGCGCGTCCGCCGTTAGTGCCGGCATCGCCCTCATTAGGAATCGTAATACGGCGGCCGTCGTCCACACCGGCAGGAATCTTTATCGTAACAACCTTGTCTTTTTCCTCTACACCGCTTCCGTGGCAATATTTACAAGGATGGTCTATCACAGTTCCCTTGCCGCCGCACGTCGGACACGTCTGCTGCACTTGGAAAAAGCCCGAACTGCGGCGAATCTGCCCCACGCCGTGACAGGTCGGGCAGGTCTTGGAACTGGCACCGGGTTCGCCGCCAGTTCCGTTACAGTGCGAACAGACCTCGTTGTGCCTAAAGCGGATTTCCGTTTTGGTTCCGTATACGGCATCCTTAAAATTAAGCTCCAGGTCATAGCGCAGACTCTGACCGTCGTTAGAAGAGCGCCCTCCCCTGCCGGAAGAGCCGAAGCCCCCTCCAAAGCCGCCGCCGAACAGATTGTCGAATATGTCGCCGAAACCGCCGCCAAACAAATCGCTGAAGTCGTGGAAAGCATGACTGTAGCCGCCGGCACCGCCGCCGCCCATTCCGTCAAGCCCCGCAAAACCGTACTGGTCATAAATAGGACGCTTCTGATCATCACTCAGGACTTCATACGCTTCGGTAGCTTCCTTGAATTTCTCTTCCGCTTCCTTATTGCCCGGGTTGCGGTCCGGATGGTACTTTATGGCGAGCTTACGATAGGCCTTCTTGATAGTCTCCTTATCCGCGCTCTTGTCTATGCCCAAAACTTCATAATAATCACGTTTATTTGCCATTTCAAATTCCTAAACCAGCGACATTCTATCAAAAAACAACCCCCACCACAAGGGCGGGGGTCTTGCCCTAATCAGTCAGGCAAATCATTTTTTGTCGTCGTGAACTTCATACTCCACGTCATCAGCGCTTCCCTTGTCGAAGCCTGAGCCAGAAGATGAAGCACCCGCGTTACCGGCATTGCCGCCTGCGTTCGCACTGCCCTGAGAACCTGCTCCCGCGCCGGCCTGTCCCTGCTGGGCGGCCTGCTGCTTGTACAGTTCCTCGGCAATCTTGTAAGAAGCCTGCTTCAAAGCCTCAGTCTTGGCCTTGATATCTTCTGTATTGTCTGTCTTTAAAGCTTCCTTAAGAGCATTAGCCGCATTCTCGATGTTGCTCTTGTCAGCGGCGGAAATCTTGTCGCCCATCTCCTTAAGGGTCTTCTCAGTCTGGTAGACCAAGCTGTCACCCTCGTTCTTGGCGTCAATAGCTTCCCTCTTCTTCTTGTCGCTCTCGGCATTGGCCTCGGCATCCTTGACCATCTTGTCAATCTCTTCCTTGCTCAAGCCGGAAGATGACGTAATCTGGATGTGTTGCTCCTTGCCTGTGCCCATATCCTTTGCAGAAACATGAACGATGCCGTTCGCGTCGATGTCAAAGGTAACTTCAATCTGCGGAACTCCGCGCGGAGCTGCAGGAATACCAACCAAGTCAAAGCGTCCGAGAGTGCGGTTCTCGGCAGCCATCTCGCGCTCACCCTGCAGGACGTGAATGCTTACTGCAGTCTGTCCGTCAGCGGCAGTTGAGAAAATCTGGCTCTTCTTGGTAGGAATAGTCGTATTGCGGTTAATCAGTCTTGTGAATACACCGCCCATTGTCTCGATACCGAGAGAAAGAGGCGTAACGTCGAGCAAGACCATGTCCTTTACGTCACCTGTCAAGACACCGCCCTGAATTGCGGCGCCGATAGCAACAGCCTCGTCAGGGTTTACGGCGCGGCTGCCGTCCTTGCCGAATATGCTCTTTACGATTTCCTGTACCTTAGGCATACGTGAAGAACCGCCGACAAGAAGAACCTCGTCAATCTTGTCTGCCGTAATGTCAGCATCGCGCATAGCCTTCATACAAGGCTCGCGTGTAGCCTGGAACAGGTCGTCTGTCATCTGCTCAAACTGAGCGCGTGTCAGAGTCTTCTGCAGGTGCTTAGGTCCAGTTGCGTCAGCAGTGATGAACGGCAGGTTGATTTCCGTTGTAGTCTGGTTGGAAAGAGCAATCTTTGCGTTCTCTGCGGCCTCGCGGAGACGCTGCTTTGCCATTGCGTCGGCAGAAAGGTCGATGCCTGTATCGGTCTTGAAGCCGTCAATGAGCCACTGGACAATGCGTCCGTCCCAGTCATCGCCGCCCAAGTGGGTATCACCGTTAGTCGCCTTTACTTCAAATACACCGTCACCAAGCTCAAGAATTGAAATATCGAATGTACCGCCGCCCAAGTCATATACGGCGATTGTCTTTTCCTTGTCAGACTCTTTCTTAAAGCCGAATGCCAAAGAAGCAGCCGTCGGCTCGTTGATGATTCTCTTTACGTCAAGACCGGCAATCTTACCTGCGTCTTTTGTAGCCTGGCGCTGAGCGTCATTGAAATATGCAGGAACAGTAATGACAGCCTCTGTAACGCTTTCGCCAAGGTAGTCCTCCGCGGTCTTCTTCATCTTCTGGAGAATAAAAGCAGAAATCTCCTGCGGGCTGAATTCCTTCTTCTGTCCGGCTTCGCTGACCTCAACGCGGACATCATCTCCGTGATCCTTTACGGAATACGGAATGCGCTTGATTTCATCAGGCAGCTCGTTGTAGCGGCGGCCGATAAAGCGCTTTATAGAATAAACTGTATTCTGAGGGTTAGTAACCATCTGGTTCTTTGCAGGCTTACCTACAATGCGGTCACCCTTAGCTGTAAAACCGACGATAGAAGGAGTCGTGCGGTCTCCCTCTGAATTCTGAATAACTACAGGCTCTCCGTTTTCCATAACGGCAACGCAAGAGTTCGTTGTTCCCAAGTCAATACCAATAATCTTTCCCATAATATTTCCCCTATATCCTAAGCTATATAATTATTCATCCGCTTTGGAAGTCTCTTCCTTTGCGGCACCGTCACTCTTATCACTAGCAGAATCCGTGCCAGTTTCAGCCTTTACGCTGCCGTCCGGCATAGAAACCATAACCTTTGCATGGCGGATTACGCGGTCCTTAAGCTTGTAGCCCTTAAGGTACACGGCCTTGAGCACCGGCTCAGCCACAGGATCGTTGGAAGAGCCTATTGCCTCGTGAATATCCGGGTTAAAGGCATCCCCCACTTCACCGTAAGAAACCAAGTTATACTTATTCTCCAGCATGCCTACCAGACTTTTGTTTATCATCTTGACCCCGTCCGCTATAGATTTAGGATCCGTCGCAGTGGCGGCGGCTTCAACAGTGCGGTCAAAGTTGTCCAGACTTTCAAGCAAATCCTGCAACAGACTGGTGTTCGCATAGTCGAACGCTTCCTGCTTTTCTTTTATCATGCGCTTGCGGTAGTTGTCAAAATCCGCAGTCTTGCGAAGGAACTGATCCTTAAAGCCGTCCCTCTCCTTTTCGAGGTCAGCAATCTTCTTCTCAAGCTCGGCAAGCTTGTCCTCCGGCGAGGCTTCCTGAGCGGCGCCTTCATCCTGCGCGCCCTCTGCAGCCGTATCAGCAGCCTGCTCAGCGGCAGCCTGAGACTGCTCAACCTGTTCTTTCTTGTCTTCCTTAACTTCTTCGCTCATTAGGCTTTAAACCTTCATCCCATAAATTGTGATTATCTTGTACAACAAAACATAATAAAATAGATAAAAAACGGCAAGTAAATCTTGACTTTTTTATGAAAAAAAAACGGAGCCGCCCTGTTTTATGCAGGACAGCCCCTTTTTTACCGCTATGCCGCAATTACCGGCGACTGGCTGAAGCCCAGAACGTAGTTCTTGCGGACCACCTTACCAGAGCTTGCCGCCGTATTGAGCACAATAAAATAGCGGTTGCCACGCACCAAATCTTCCGGCGCAAAGAATTCCAGCTGCCTCATGGTGTTG
>CAZKPZ010000029.1:0-24013 GCA_964554745.1 uncultured Treponema sp.
AGAAATCCGCCTTGCTAGTCCGCAATCACAAGCTTCTCTATCCTGCACTCGTGCGCCTTTGTGTCGGGGTCGTAGCTGATGCCCACAAAGAGCAGGTCGCCGCGGTAGTGGCGCAGCTTTTCGTCATAAGCCTTGGCCTTAATCTGCTGGATTGCACTGTTGGCGGACTTCTTATTCTTAAGCTCTATTATCATCGCCGGAATGTTCGGCAGGAAGGGAATCAGAGCCAAGTCCGCGTAGCCCTTGCCTGTCGGCAGCTCCTTTATGACTGTGTACTTTGTGTTGGCATAGAAGTAGGCTAATCCTATCGCACTCTGGAAGCTCTTCTCGTCGTTATAGGTGAGTGGGTTCGTCGCAGATATGTGAGCCTTGTCCAATGCAGTCGCCACTGATTGGCTGTCGCCGTCAATCGTGCTCTGGAGCAGCTGCTTGGAGTCGTTTATCATCTCAATAATCGGGGTGTAGTCGGCGTCGTCCACAATTGAAATTACCCCATCGTTGGGGATTTACTCCTTGGGCATGTAGCACTGTTTCTATACCCGGTCGTATGCAAGGTAGCCCAGGTGAATCAGGTAGGTGAACACGTCATCCTTTGAGTGGAAGTCGGTCATCGTGTTCAGGTATTTCAGAACGTTCACGTCAACACGACTGCCTCCAATCATCCTGATTACATCGTCCTTTATTCCCTCAAAGTTCATCAAGATATAGTTCTTCAGAGCCTCGTAGCTGCCAGTGATTGTCCAGTAGCTGCCGTACTCGTGCTTGCGCATAGCCTGGACAACTGACTTTGGGCTGTACACACTTAAGTCCGGCCGCAAGTGGTAGCCGTCATACCAGCGCTCGCACTCGGCAAAGTCCATGCCGTATTTGTCACACAGTGCCTTTGTCTCTTCCTTTGTAAAGCCCGCGAATTCCGCCAGTTGTCCGGGGTCGGTCATGGAGTACTCGTCAAACTCGTTCATCTTGGACTGGATACGGTCGCGCACAATCGGCAGAATTCCAGTGAGGTAGGCGAGCGAGATGGCGGGCTTGAGCGTCTGGTTTTTGAACAGGCTGCTCAAAAATGAAAGGTATATGTCCAACGCCTTTTGCCCCACCTTCTCGCGAACCAGAACGTCGTACTCGTCTATGATTATGATGAAGGTTTCTCCGGTGGCTGCATAGATTTGCTGCAGCATGTCACAAAGCCGCTCCTGCCCCTGTATGTCAACATTTGGAAAAACGGCAGAAAGTTCCTTTCCCACTTCTTTTGTGAGTCTGTCTATGACAGTTGTCTTGTCTGCGACCCCTATCTGAAAGCCGTTCAGGTCAATCTTGATGACGTTCATCTTGTTCAGGCGGCTCTCGTAGCTGGGGTCATGCGATATTTTGAGCTGGTCGAACAGGGCGCGTGAGTCGCAGCCTTTGGAGTAGTAGGCTGCAATCATCGCGCCTGCCATTGATTTGCCAAAGCGGCGCGGGCGTGAGACGCACACGAACTTGCCGGGGCTTGAACACAATTTGTTTAGCTCCGCTATGAGCAGGGATTTATCGACATAAATGGGATAGTTCAGAGCCTCCGTAAAAAGCTCGTTCCCCGGGTTCACGTACAGATTGGGCATGGCAAGACCTCCGCACGGATTAGTATAGCACAAGTCGGGATGAGATGGAAGAATGAGGTGCCCTGTGCCTGTTGTTTCAGGCGTGGCTTGCGGCGCAGTCTGCTGCCCCATTCCGGGGACGAGGCAATGGGTATTGTCTCGCGATACAAGGGGTTCTAGTTTTTTTGCAAGTCCTGGCTTTAGCCACTCCCTGTCCGCGTTTGTTTTAGGGGAAAATGCAATTTGCGATTGAGTTCTTTTTATTCCGTGCTATAATTAGAGCAACAAACTTTTAAGAGGAGTGTAATTATGGCTGACACAAACGCAAATCCGTATGCAGGTACAAAAACCGAAAAGAATCTTCAGGCCGCTTTTGCCGGGGAATCTCAGGCCCGCAACAAGTACACCTACTTTGCTTCTGTTGCAAAGAAGGAAGGATATGAGCAGATTTCCGCTATTTTTCTTAAGACTGCGGAAAACGAAAAAGAGCACGCAAAGATGTGGTTCAAGGAACTGAACGGCATCGGCGACACCGCGCAGAACCTTACCGCCGCAGCTGACGGCGAGAACTTTGAATGGACTGATATGTATGAAGAATTTGCCAAGACTGCCGAAGAAGAGGGCTTTAAGGCGCTTGCTGCAAAGTTCCGCGGAGTTGCCGCGATAGAAAAACACCACGAGGAGCGCTACCGTGCCTTGCTCAAGAATGTTGAGACAAAGCAGGTGTTTGAAAAGAGCGAGGTAAAGGTTTGGGAATGCCGCAACTGCGGGCACATTGTTGTTGGAACGAAAGCCCCAGAAAAGTGCCCGGTCTGTAATCATCCTCAAAGTTACTTTGAGGTGAATGCGGAAAACTACTAGCCCAGATGTCAGTTGCCGGCAGGCGCGCTGTCTGACACTACGATGTATGCGCGCTCGGCGTTGGCAACTGTGCTTGTCGCAAAGTTGAGCGTAACGTTATTGGCGTTTGCGCGGCCGACGTAGAGCAGCGTCATGCCATAAGGGCGCAGGTTGTACTTTGCGTTGTAGCCGAATGTTGCAGGTCCGTCGAACTTGTAGTAGCCGTTGGAGCTGGTTGACTTGTAAGTGTCGTTGAGCGTAGATGCGAGAGTCCACAGGTTCACGGCGCTTACGCCGTTTGCCGACTTGTTGAACGAATAGCCGGGTGCGGTGTTCGCGGAGTTTCTGTCTACGCAGGAGAAGGCAAACCATTTGAGCAGGTAGTCCATCTTTTTGCCTGTGGCGGCTTCTATGGAAGCTGCGTCTACATAGGCGTTGGTGGACATTGCCTTTACCACCTGCGCGCCGCCGAAGTTGCGTGCGACCCATGCGCCGAACGCGTAGTTGTCTGCATACGAAAGCAGTGTGAGATATGAAGAAGAGTCGCGGTACTCAAGCCCTACGTCCGGGTAGCACTTGGCGAACAGCGGCAGACGCGCCTTGGGGCTGTCATCGTCATCAAGCGCAAGGTAGGACTGCAGCAGGTCCTCGCAGAGCATGGAGAGCATTTCGTTAAAGCCGGCGCCGGACTCAAGGTTCTGCCGCATTGTCTTTTGGTTAAAGTGCACCATGTGCTGGAATTCGTGGGCGAGCGTGGAGTATACCATGCTTGTATCGCTCACCGCGTACTTGGTGTCAACATAGAAATATTTGCCTTCGTTGGAATAGTTCAGCACCTTTTCTGAAGCTGAGTATCCCTTGCCTGATATCGTCTGCACATCGCTGCCGTTGGGGAAGTAGTCCTTTGCGTAGAAGTATCCGACTATACCAGAGCCGCTTGAGGATGACGCATCGCCGCCTATGTCGTAGAACACGATGTTCACCTTGTTGTGCTTGGCATCGTACATGCCTGTGGTGGAAAGCCTGTTCAACGGCGCGGTGCTGAATTCTCCGTTGTTGTAGTGGTAGTAGATTTCTTCTGACTCTTCACCGAACAGCTCGCGTACTTTGCCGTAAATCATGTCGAACTTGGAGGCAAAGGCGGCGCAGAGTGCGGAATTCACTTTAGTACCGCTCGCGTTGCCGGAAGTGTAGTAGTCGTCTACAACCCAGATGTTGCAGTATTTGCCGCTTGCGCGCAGGGTTGAGTCCTTGCGTACAAAGGTCGATATGTTTGCGTTGTTGTCAACGTAGATTGACTTTTTGCTGCGGTCAACGGCAAGCTGCATCTGTTGTGACGAGCGGTCTATGTCTGACGTTGTGGCGTTGAGCGAAAGCGATGTTGCGGTTAGCGGAACGGCCGCGCTGAACTTCTGCGGCGGAACGAACTGCGCTGCGCTTGTATATGATGTGCCGCCCAGCACAGAGCCGATTATGCCGATGAGTATGTCAATCAAGCTGCCGCCAGAAGATGACGAGCCGCCGCTCTGGCGGCCGCTGTCTGCGCTGCCAAGCGTAACGCCGTCTGCGGAGGCGACGCTTTGTGTGTATGCGGCCGGCAGTGCCGTGGTGCTTGGATTAGTCTTGGTCATATAAATGTATTTGCCTGCCGGTACGCCGCTGATTGCAAGTGAGGCGGCGCTTGCCGGGACTTCGAATACCGGAGAGGCGGATGTGTATTGCCATGTCAGGGCTTGGGTTGCTTGTGTTGTCGGCACGGAGCCGCCGGAAGGGCCACCACCAGATGAGCCGCCGCCACTGCTGCCACCGCCGGAAGACGGGGAAGAGCCAAAGTCAAAGGTGAGACAGCCTGAAAAGAGTATTGTTGATGCCAAAAGTGGAAGAATAAAAATGCGCTTTTTCATATTGTTATTATTCTAAATGCAATGGTTGGGAAAATCAAGGTGTTCAAGTGCGGGTGCCGGTTTTTGTGCTAACGGCAGGCAACTTGTTGAAAGTTATGTTCTATTATATACTAGCTGCTATGCGTGCTTTTTTTATGGCGGCGGTGTTTCTTCTTGGTTCTCTAGTCTTTGCCGGTGAAAGGTATCCGTTCTCTGACGGTCTTGCGGAAGACGAATTGCGCGGGCTTGAGGGGGGCACGATTGTTGTGCGGAATATCCGCACTATAAACAAGGCGACTATGCTGCGCGGCGTGGACTCGTTTGCCGACTCTCTGCTGGACATGTTCACGGAGCTTAAGCCTACCTATCTTGCTGAAATCATGTACATGGTTCCGATTGCCGGCAATGCGAATGTGATTGAGCAGGCGGTGCAGGTGTTCAGCGACTACACCCTGTACAAGCAGGTGATTTACAAGGACGGTGATGATGACGAGGGGCGGCCGCTGTTCCCTGAGGCAGACCTTATACAGCGTGTTGACGGAGACAACCTTATTACGATAGACACGCGCGTCAGGATGGATATGCTTTCGCCGTATAATACTCAGCTGGTGATTAAGTATTCCGATGATACGTTCTTTTTTAGTCAGATAAACCAGGAGCCAATGAAGCTGGGCTTTATCACGGCTGTCAAGCCCACAAAGATGCAGGCGGCAATCTGCTGCTTTCAGTACGGTGAGAATTGGTTTGTGTATGCTCTTGGCGGAGTAAAGGCACCTCGTATTCCTCTGGTGCGCAAGATGATAGAACATCAGTTTATCAGCCGCATAGAGGATTTTACTACGTTCTATATAGGTCGTTTTGATTTTACGAGGGAAGCTGCTAAAGAGCAGGAGGAAGGGTAAAAATGAATTCTGCATTTGTGGTAATCAGTGCGATTGTGTTCATTGTAGTTGGTCTGCTTTTTGCCGCCGCAGGTTTTTACCTTAAGTCTCCTGCCGCGGTAAAGAAAGCCGCAATCAGCAAGCTTGCGGGAAGCATTTTTTATGTCATAGGCGCTCTTACCTTTGTGATGGGGCTGCTTGCACTCGTGTTAAACGGCGAGATAAGCAAGACTGCCGCTAAGTTCGCGCTGCTGGTCTATCTGTTTTTACTTACGGGAATTCTCTGCGTTTTTGTAAAGCTCATAAAGCCCGGTAAATAACGGACGCTTAAGTGCGTGCGGCTTTGGCGCTGAGTATCTTTAGCAGTATTGCTTTTATCTTGTCCGGGCTGAGCGGTTTTGTTGTGTATTCGTTCATGCCAACTTGCCCGGCTTTTACCACTGCGTCTGCAAAGGCATTTGCGGTCATCGCCACAATAGGTATCTGCTTTGCGTCGCTGTGTTCAAGTTGCCTTATCTGCGTGCACGCGCCGTAGCCGTCAAGCTCCGGCATTTGGATATCCATAAAAATTGCATCGTAGTGTCCTGGTGCTGCATCATTGAACATCTGAACAGCAATCGCTCCGTTTTCTGCGTGTTCCACTGTAACGCCCATGTTGCCAAAGATTCGTTCCGCTATTTCTGCGTTAATCATATTGTCTTCAGCAAGAAGTATTGTCGCTTCAAGCGGCTTGTCGCTTGCGACTGTTTCAAACGAGGTGTTCTGTTTTGCTTCTGATTCATCCGCAACTTCAAGCGGAATGGACACCAGGAACGAAGAGCCTTTGCCAACGCGACTGTGCACGGTTATCTCGCCGCCCATGAGTACGACCATGCGGTGTACGATGGAAAGCCCCAGTCCTGTTCCGGGCGTAGTGCGGTCGCGGTATGGGTTGCGGTCATCCTGCGTGAATTCATCGAACATCTTCCGTTGGAATTCATCGGTCATGCCGATTCCGTTGTCGCTGACGCAGATGTGCAGCTTTACGATGTCGTCAGATATTTTTTCTTCCGCAAGGTGAAGTGTTACGCTGCCGCCCTTGGGAGTGTATTTTACTGCGTTTGAAAGCAGGTTGAGCGTAACTTGGTTCACGCGTATGCGGTCGGCGCGGAATGCTTTTATTTCTACCGGTGCGGCATCTATAAGGAATTTTAGCCCCTTGTCGTTGCACATCGGTTCCAGCAGGTTTCTGAATTCGTTAACGAAGGAATCGTAGAGGCAGACTTCCGGCATAAGCTCAATCTTGCCGGAATCGATTTTTGAGATGTCGAGTACATCGTTGATGAGTGAAAGCAGAAAGTGACCGGAAGACTTGATTTTGCTAAGGTCGTTTAAGAGCTTGTCTTTTTGGTCTGTGTCTTCCAGGGCAAAGCCTGTAAGGTTGAGTATCGCTCCAATCGGAGTGCGGATGTCGTGACTGATTCGCGAGACGAATTCAGACTTGGCACGGTTTGCGCTTGCGGCTTTTTCGAGCGCATTCTGAATTTCTTCTATCTGCTTCTGCTCGCGCTTGTATTGCTCGGTGATATCAGAAACGCAACGGAAAATCAGTTCCTTGCTTGTGTCAAGGTAGGTGTACTGGCTCATCTTTCGCAGTCTGTCGTTGCCGTCTTCTCCGCTCTTCCACGTTGTAAAGCTTGAGTAGGATACGTTTTTGTCAAGCTTGTTTACTATGTAGTCTAAAGTGTAATGCTTCTTAAAGTTTTCGATTTCTTCCGGGGCAATGAGGTTGTCGATTTGATCCTGCAGGTATTTATTGTAATCTATGTACTTTAAATCCGGGTAGTGGGGATTGCCTATAAAGCAGATGGAACTGTCTTTTGGGTTTATGATTGCAATAAAGTCGTAAATCACTGAGCCGAGCTTTTCTATCATTCTGCTCCAAAGCTCGCTTGTGGTTATGTCGGAGATATAGCAAAAGAACTCTATGTTGTGGCTGTCGGGGTTTTCCAAAAGTCGTATGTCTGTCTTGAGCCACTGCACCTGGTTTGAATTTATTCTGCGCACGGTCAGCGAAAGGTTGCGCTTGCCTTCCGCATAGTATTTAAAGAGATTGTTCCGTTTGAGCAGTTCCCGTATCTCTCTGCCGTCCGACATTATTCCGTCCATGCCGGCGCCAAAGTTCACCATGTTGTCGTAGGACATGGAGTGCGTTTTGCTTTGCAGGTCGGGTATGCTTTCTACAAGTTCGTTAGTAGTAAGGTCAATGCGCGCGCGCATCTTTGCGTCTTTGTTGCGTGCTGAGTGGAAGTATGTGATTTCCTGATGGTATTCGTCGTTACGTATGTTCCGTTCGGTCACGTCAAGCGATGTAGCTATTGCGCTGTCCCAGTCGCCGATGTTGCTGCTTGTTGGCGTTGCGGAAAAATGCAGGGTACGAGACAGTGTTTCGTTTTTGCCGGGAAGCGTTATGTCAAGCTGCACCTTGCGTCCCTGCCGCAGCTGGGCGAACATGCGCTTAATCGCCTTCTGGTTGCTTTCGCTAAGCAGTCCGTAAATGTATGGATAGATGTCCTCTTTCTTTTCCGGCATGCCAAAGCGCTTGCGGGCTGTTTCCAGATAGTGGGATTCCACGGGAATCATTGTCTCGGCGTACAGGTCTATTTCCCAGAGGATGAATTCAAGTGAGCCTAATGCCGCTTCGTGTTTCTTAAGGAGTTCCTGCTCGCGGTTGCGTATCTTGGAAAGTTCCTTCTCGTTTGCGGAAATCTGCATTTTCTGCTTTTCTATGGATTTCGCAAGCTGGTCGATTTTTATAAAGTCGCTTATGTCCTGGGCCATGCCGTACAGTTTTGTTACGGTGTGGTCTTTGTTCGGGCAGGGGTAGAGCGTTATGCGCAGGTAGTGCGGCTCTTCTCCGCTTTCCTTAAAGAAGGGGAGCGTGCAGGATGCGTCGTGTCCGTTAGTCTTTACGTTTTGCAGTGTTTCAAGGAATGCGGCCTTTCCTTCTTCGTTTGTACGTGACAGCATGAAGTTCGTGGGGTTCTTCATGCTCTTGGGGAATGCCATGGACTTCATGATTGTGCTGGCATACGGTGTGTCTATTACCGTGAGAGAATTGGTCGCGAGGTCGGTTTCCCAGAAAAAGAGTTTAGCACGCTCTATTGCAAGCTCGTTGGCAATATTAGAGGTTTTCTCTTTCTGCCTTGCTTCTATGATTAACCGCTGGTCGTGTTCGCGGAGCATCTCTCCCAATATGACGTATGAAAGCGAGACAAGGCAACCTTTATATTTGTCTGCGGCTTCTTTGGGCAGGTTTGCAATACCGATGCAGCCCATTACTTTGCCGTTGTGCTCAAACGGAATTTCCATAAAGTTCTTTATGTTTTCCGCTCTCAGCTGTTTTAGTTCTTCGCTGCCGGATTTCTGTGATTCTGTTGAGTCGTCAAGTTCCGTGTAGGTGATTGGCTCTGAAAGGTTTTTCAGCTGCATGTACTTGTAGACAACGGATTTTCCGTTGCTTACAAAGCTGCCGTCGTTCTTCCATTCATAGGCTTCATAAACAGTGCCGGGGTCTTCTTTTAAGAATATGCTGATGCGGCTGGCTTTCAGTGAATTGCCGATAGTAGAGAGCACATCGTGCAGGTTTGCGGCAAAGCGGTTTTTGTGCCGCTGGAGCAGTCGTTCGCATGTAATCAGCAGCTGTTCTGATTCACTCAAGCCGCTGTTGTTCAGCCCGTTCATATTCCCTTTCCACCTGTTTTTTTAGCTTAGCTCTTTTTTATAGGTACGTATTCGCGTATTCGGTATTTTACGCCGAGCTGTCTGCAAAGTTCGGCGCAAGCTGCTTCGTCTTCTTTGCTGATTGTGCTGCTTACGGTTGTCAGTACTACGTTCGGTACATACTTTGCCGCGTTGCGCGCGAATTCCTGCATGGCAGGATATGAAGCCGCGTTGTATTTAGGACGCACTCGCTCCAAGTAGATTTCACTGTTGCTGGAATTCAGGCTGATAGAAACAGTGTCGAACTTGCCTTTGAGCAACGGAGTGATGTCGCGGCCGTTCACCAGATTGCCGAGGCCGTTTGTGTCGAGCCTGGTAGGCTTACGGTAGGTTGCCTTTACCCATTCTGCAGTTGCCAACAGGGTGTCCAGCGCTTCGGTCGGCTCACCGTAGCCGCAGAAAACCACTTCGTTATATTGCGCCATGTCCTGCTTGGCGAATGCGTCTTTTACTTCGTCAAAAGTAGGCTCATGCTCAAGCCAGAGAGGCTCTGTCTCTTCGTATACGCTGTCGCCGCCCTGTCTGATGCAGAACGTGCATGAGCACGGGCAGCGGTTAGTGAGGTTTACATAAAGGTTGTTTCCAACTTTATAAAGTATGGTCATTCCAGTTTTTTGCATGGTTCTTATTCTATCATATATATAGTTTTTTTTACAGTCTTTTTGTCTGCTGTAAGCATAAAAAAGCCCTCCGTTGAGAGGGCGGTGTGAGGATTTATGCGCACGGCAGAGGTGGTAAAGTCTTTTTCAAGGCTGCTCCCCGTGCACGGCGTTAAAAGCAACGGAGGGCGGATAGTTTTACTTTAGTTCGCCGTTTTCGCCAGCCGTGTCAGCGCTCGTGCTGTCGGCATCGGCATGTGCGGCATCATCCGGGGCAGCGCCGCGTTTTGACCAGTCACGGTGCGGCTTTGCAAAGTTCTTGTCGCTGTAGCCGAATGTGTGCGGATGGCCGTAACCGCGTGGATATCCGTATCCTTTTGGATATTCGTATCCTTTAGGGTAGCCGTATTCACGATGGTAACCGTAACCGGCTTTTGGCATGTGGCCGTATGTATGCGGATAACCGTAGGCCTTAGGGGCACCGTAAGCGCGTTTTTCGTCATTGTGCTTAAAGTCCTTGCCGTCTACAAAAGGAGCCTCGTCCGTTTTAGGGCATGTACCTGCCTCTGGGGCATCAAAGCTGTGCATCTTTTTGTTAAAGTGGCGGTGACAGCATGGGCAGAAAACCGGCGCGTCAGCCGGCGGCTCTTCAAAACGCGGCGTGTCAATCTTTGCTGCATCCACACTTGGTGCATCCACACTTGCTGCATCCACACTTGGTGCAGTATCTGATTCTGCTGAGACAAAACCGCAGAGCGTTACGGAAATAACTGCAACAATGGCAAATATCTTTGCGACATGTACTAAATTCTTTTTCATTTCTTTTACTCCTGATATAATCCTATAGTGCAGAGTATAGCGCGCGGAGAGTTCCCTTTCATTAAGGATATATAAGAGAAAGATAAGAAAACTCTTATCTTTTATACGCCGCTTTATACTATCTTTTTTGACACAGTTTGTTATAATAGTACAGATGGAGTCAAGAAAAATGAAAAACTGGAGATACGCCGTATCAGTGCTCTTTTTAGCCGGTCTGCTGTCGTTACCGCTGTTTGCGCAGTCCGGGCCGGGCGGCGGACACGGGCCGCATCGTCACGGTCACGGCACAATGACTGCCGAACGGCAGAACTTCACCAATTACCGCGGGCAGCGCAAGCCGGTTGAGTCTTCCGCCTTTTACATGGAGACATTTTCTTCCAAGGAAGACGGTGATGTGCTGATAATAGACATCACCTTTAATCAGGAAGTCGACCCGCGGAGCGTTAAAGTTGAGAACATCGAGATAAACGGCGTGCAGGTGTCTGACGCCGTGCGCTTTTCGTTCAACAGGGAAGGCCGGCGCATGCGGATTTCTATGGAAGGCGGCGTTACCTATCCGTTCTCGTTTACCATAAGGGGCATAAAGAGCTATAATGGCAGGCAGCTTGACGGAGAGGGCATAGACGGCGTGAACCGCAGCGAATCCTACTCATACAGCGAAGAAGGGAATTCATGGCAAAAGTACTGATTGTAGAAGATGACGAGGGAATAAGCGATTTTGTAAATCTGGAGCTTAAGCACGAAGGCTACGAAACAGCCGTTGCAGACACAGGGCGCAAGGCTCTGGAGCTTTTTGAGCAGCAGAATCCCGACTTGATTCTGCTTGACATCATGCTGCCGGAACTTTCGGGGCTGGAGGTGCTGCGCCGTATCCGCAAGACCTCTGACGTAAGCGTAATACTGCTGACGGCGCGGGGCGAGACCTACGACAAGGTGAACGGCCTTAACGCCGGCGCTGACGATTACCTGCCCAAGCCGTTTGAAATAGAAGAACTGCTCGCGCGCATGAGCGCAGTGCTCCGCCGCAGCGGCAAAAAGACAAGTGACGTTCAGCTTCTGAAGAACCGCGCCGTTGAAATGCAGCCGCTTGCAATGAAAGTCACCGTGAACGGCGCGGAACTCACGCTGTCAAAGACGGAGTTCCTTATGCTCAAGAACTTTCTTGAGCACAAGGGAGAGGCCCTTTCGCGCGACCAAATCATCAGCGCGGTGTGGGGCAAAGACCACTTTATTGACGAAAACAACGTTGACGTGTACGTGGGCTACCTGCGCGGCAAAATCGACCAGGTGCTCAAGGAAGAATACATCAAGACAATGCGCGGCGTCGGCTACATGATGGTGTAGCGAGGTCTTGCTCATTTTTGTACAAAGATATATAGTTTTCCCCTTGGAAAATTAACTGATTTTCAAGGGAGTTTATTTTGGAACACAAACACCTGTCTCCTTGTTCAGCCTCAGTGCTGTTTTGCCTTTCTGCCGTTCTTTGCATTTTACCGTGCATTCTTTCCTGCTCCGCTTCAAAGCGTTCAGCCTTTGCCGACATTAACCGCTGTTCGATTCCACCGGAAGTGCAGGCGCACCAGCTGCAGAACGGACTTGCCGTATTCACTGCGGAAAACCACCGGATACCGCTTGTTACAATAAAAGTATTCGTAAAGGCCGGTGCCGTAAATCAAGACCCTTCTACAGTCGGACTGTTCCACCTGCTTGAGCACATGACCTTCTGCGGCAACAAACTCTACCGCAGCCAGAACGAAGTCATGACGGCGCTTCACAATATGGGCGTATCCGAATACAACGGCATTACGAGTGTCAGCTACACAGAATACTACTGCACAGTGCCCAAAGACCAGCTTGAGAACGCGCTTGCCTTCTGGAATGCTGCCGTGCGCACCCCTCTATTGAACGACGTGGAGCTTGAGTATGCAAAGGAAGTCGTCTTAAACGAAATTTCCAGCAATGAAGAAGGCGGCGAGCGGATTTACGATGCATATAAAAACTCGCGTCTTTATGCCGACGCTCCATGGAAGCTTGATAAGGGCGGACTTGCCGGCACCGTGAGAGCTGCCACTTGCGACACCCTTGCCTTTTTGCACCGTCTCTATTACCGGCCGGAAAGCACAGCCGTTGTTATCAGCGGAGACATAGAGCCAAAAGAAGCCTTGTCTCTTACGCAAAAAATATGGGGCAGCTGGAAAAGCGACAAGGGTCGTGTTCCGCCGCTCAAGCGCTTTGCAGGCAATCCGTTCTCCAAGACACATTATGCGGCCATAGCTTTTTCGCCGCAGGACGACAATCTTGCGAATGTGCAGGTTAGCTTCCGTGCGCCGGACGTTTCCTTTGACAAAGACGATGTGTATTTAGCCTATATACTTTCCGCCTTGCTTATAGATCCTAACGGCAAGTTCAGAACGGCTCTGGAAAGTGACGGGACCCTTAACCTTATGGGCGGCAACGGCCTGTCGTATTCCTATTCTCCGTCGCCTGACATGAGCGAGTTTGTTCTTGACGCGAACTTCAGGGAACCGAAGGATAAGTTGGCACAGCGCGTCGAAAGGCTGGTTGCAAAGATTCGTTTGGAGCTGCTGCCTGCCATTGCACAGGACGAAAGCCTTTTTACAAAAGAGAATATCGAGAGTCTGCTTGGATACATAAAAGACGGCTTTGCACTTGCCTCACCGAATGCTGAGGACAAGCTTTCCAATCTGTGCTATATATGGCTTTCCATGGCACTGCCGGACACCGTTTATCTTGACAAGATACAGCATGTAACGTCAAAAGACATGCAGCGCTTTGTCAAAAAGTACTTTACTGACAGAAATCCGCTTGTCTTGATAGATGTCAGCCCTGCTACAATGAAGAGCTGCGGCCATGCGCTGGAGAACTTGGGCTGTGAGTTCATGGGGGCAGACAATGCCTATTGGTACAAGAACGAGCAGTTCATAAAGCAAATGAATTCATCCGCCCTGCACTATGGCAAATGGGATAAAGCCGGATGGGACAAATTTATTCAGAGTGAAGTCGTGTACGAGCCGGAAGCAAGCGCTTCACAGGGCACAGCGTCTCTTTCCTTCCCCAAGAAGAGCGACTTTGTAGAGCAGTATACGCTTGCAAACGGAATACCGCTCTATGTCTATCCAGATTCCAACTGCGAAGTTGACAGCGTAAGCATCTGCGTGCGTGGCGGCACACGCCGCTTTAGTAATGAATTTGCCGGGCTTAGCGCCCTGCTCTTTTGCATGATGCAAAGTTCTTCCGAGCACTATGACTACAATAAGCGGCAGGACATCTGCTTTAAAACACAGTCGCGCGTTACCTTCTACAACGCAGAGTTCGGCGATGTGATTAACCTTGTCTGTCTGGATAAATATCTGCCGGGCGTTCTGCCAATGCTGACTGACTCGTTCCTGCACCCCGACTATGACCGGCAGATTTACGAGCGCAACTTGCTCCGCATAAAGAACAACGTTTCGCTGAGCTACAAAGGAGTTACATCCAGACTACAGAACATAATACGCAGCCAGACGCTTGCAGGGCATCCCTACAGCACGTCGGTGGATGCAACTCCAGATTCCGTTGACAACCTCTTAATCGAAAACCTCAAGATACTGCACTCAGAGCTTGTGAACGAGCGCAACATTTTTCTTCTCGCTTCCGGCAAGGTTGATGCTGACAATCTTGTGGCGGAACTGAACAAGACGCTCGGTGCTATTTCGTCTTCCAACGGACGCGTCTTTGACACTCCAATCGCAATACCCATAAAAGGCAACACAGACCGCCACGTCTTCTACGACAGGTTGTTCAAAGGCACAGGCCTGGCGGAATGCCTTTCTCCCGGTCCTATTCCGGGCAGCAGGGAATTTGCCGCGGCCACTGTCGCCAGCGCGCTGTACACTTCGTCGCTGAGCACTGTGCTGCGCGAGCGGCTGGGGGCTTGCTACAGCATAAGAGCCTATGTCTCAAACTCCGTTACCCCTGTCTGCGGTGTCTCAATAGACCGCATCAATTTCGGCGGACATCTGCTGGATTGTGTGGACTATTGCGCACAAGTGCTTGCAGAAGGGCGTATGCCTGAGTCTCTTCTTACTACAGACGAAATCACTTATACCGATTTAGCGCCTCTTATCGAAGGCTATAAGCGCGAGTGCTTTGTGCGGCTCCTTTCCGACCAGGCTTCCGCCATGAGCGCGGTAAGCGTGGTCGGCTCCGAGCTGCTGGCCTGGGGCGACTTCTCGTTCAGCGACCGGCTGGCAGAGCTGGTTATGGAAGTCTCCCAGCAGGAGATTATCAATGCCTTAAGGAAGTACTGGATTGATAATAAAAAAGAATGGTGGATTCTTGCCGGCAGTGACAAATACCTAAAGCTGCTCTACGGCTGCGACAATCCGCCGGTGGAGACCTGGGCAGGCAGATTCTGCTGGGCCGGCGAGGAGTACGGGCCGACTGACTGCAAGATAGTCTGCTATGAAGACAATACTGTGTTTGACATGGGCTTTGGTGGCAGTTACCAAGTGAATGAGAGCGACAACAGCGTGGACATAGACTTTCTCTTGGGAGATGTTGATTTCCTTGGCAAGGGCTACATTAACGGAGACGAGCTTGTGCTTAAATACGATGACGGCAGCGAACAGACATTAAAGCGCGTCGACTGGGACGACAGCAAAAGTTTTGTCTCGGTATGGAGTCAGGACGGCAAGCTTGACGACAGGGATAACTATCAGGATGTCTATGCCGCAGACCAGTACGGGAACATCTGGGCTGTAAATGTCAAATATTTTAAGAACAGGAATACAGCAGAGGGAGTGTTCATGCTCACCGAAGACAACGGTTCTGATGAAGATGACATTGAAATCACCGTGCAGGACGGCAAGCTTGATTTTGAAGGCGACATCTACACATTAATGCAGGAAGAAGACTGACTCTCTCCCTGTCCATGCGCAGCCGCCGCATTAGTCCAGGCCCGCCTTTCCTAGTGGGAAAAGCGGGTGCAGGAACTGTATCTTATCTCAGGAACAGCAAATCCTCATAGCTTGGGAACGGCTTGTAGTCCTCGCCCAAGAGAGGCTCAATTTCGTCCGCGACGGCGCGTGCTTCCGCCATTGCAGGAATCACGCTGTCAACATAGGCGCGTGCCACTGCCATGCAGTCGCCGGCGGCCTTTGCGGCAATATGCTTTCTGCTAAGTTCTTCCTCTTTTGCCGCAAGCTCCCCGGTGAGTCCGTCCAGCTTGCTCAGCAGAGCAGTCTGCGCGGCAACCTTTGCGCCGGGAACAACAGCCTTTACGTTCAGAGCCGTCTTTCCCACTGCGTCCATGTACTTGAACGCGGCCGGCAGAATGTCTTTGTTAATCATCTCCAGCATGGTCTGAACCTCTATGTTCAGCACCTGTGCGTATTTTTCAAGCTTGATTTCGTAGTGGTGGCTCATCTCGTCCTTGGTGTAGACACCCAGTTCGGTAAAGAGCGTGATGTTCTTGCTGTCAAGATAGTGCGTCATTGCGTCCGGCAGAGTGCGCAGGTTCAAGAGTCCGCGCTTTTCGGCCTCTGCAATCCAGCTCGCGTCGTAGCCGTTGCCGTTAAAGATTATTCTCCAGTGGGCGGTAATCTCGCGCTTAATCAGCGTCTGCAGGGCGCTGTTAAAGTCCTTTGCGCCCTCAAGCTCGTCTGCAAATTCCTTGAGCGTATAGGCGACAATCGCATCGAGCGTAGTGTTCGGGCCGGCTATGCTCAGGCTGGAGCCTACGGAGCGGAACTCAAAGCGGTTGCCGGTAAAGGCGAACGGAGACGTTCTGTTGCGGTCGGTTGAATCCTTTGGAATCGGCGGCAGCACATCTACACCGATTGTCATCTTGGACTTCTTGCGGTTATCATACGGCGTTCCGTTCTTGATTGACTCCAGGACGGCAAGCAGCTCGTCACCCAAGTATATAGAAATGATTGCAGGCGGCGCCTCGTTTGCTCCAAGGCGGTGGTCGTTGCCGGCTGACGCTACGGAAATGCGCAGCAAGTCCTGGTTCTCGTCAACAGCCTTGATTATTGCGGTAAGGAAGAGCAGGAACTGCGCGTTCTGCTCCGGCGTGTCGCCCGGCTTAAGCAGGTTCTCGCCGTCATCAGTGGACATAGACCAGTTGTTGTGCTTGCCGCTGCCGTTCAAGCCGGCAAAGGGCTTTTCGTGCAGCAGGCAGACCAGACCGTGGCGGCGGGCAACCTTCTTCATCACTTCCATAGTGAGCTGGTTCTGGTCGGTAGACAGGTTAGTCGTTGTAAAAATCGGCGCCATCTCGTGCTGTGCCGGTGCAACCTCGTTGTGCTCGGTCTTGCTGTAGATGCCGTATTTCCACAGAGTCTCGTTCAAGTCTTCCATGTACTCAACAATCTTCGGCTTGAGCGCGGCAAAGTACTGGTCGTCCATCTCCTGCCCCTTGCTGGGCTTGGAGCCGAACATCGTTCGCCCCGTCATGCGCAGGTCCTTGCGCTGGTTGTAGAGCTTTTCGTCAACAATAAAGTATTCCTGCTCCGGCCCCACAGTGGTGGAGATGTGAGAGGCTGTCGTGTTGCCGAACAGGCGCAGAATGCGAAGCCCCTGCTTGTTCAGCGCTTCCATGGAGCGCAGTAGCGGAGTCTTCTTGTCAAGCGCCTCGCCCGTGTAGGAGCAGAATGCCGTGGGGATGCAGAGAGTGTGCTCCTTTACAAAAGGATAAGAAGTCGGGTCCCATACGGTGTAGCCGCGCGCTTCGTATGTGTCGCGGCTGCCCCCTGACGGGAACGAAGACGCGTCTGGCTCGCCCTTGACCAGCTCCTTTCCGCTGAAAGACATAATCACCGTGCCGTCGTCCTGCGGCGTGATAAAGCTGTCGTGCTTTTCTGCCGTAATGCCGGTGAGCGGCTGGAACCAGTGGGTGTAGTGCGTTGCGCCCTTCTCAATCGCCCATTCCTTCATGGCGTGGGCAACCTCGTTCGCCACGCCCAAGTTGAGCGGTTCTCCGTTATCCAGCGTCTTCTTAAGAGCCTTGAACGTCTCTTTAGGAAGACGTTCCTTCATGACCTTCTGATTAAAGACCATGCTCGCAAACAGTTCGGGAACGTTTGTCACTGCCATATATACTCCTTGTGTAAAAATAAAAAGGCGATGTGGACAATAACCTTTCTGTTCAAAAAGTTAGTTTCCACATCGCCTTTGATGTTGATGGATATACGTTACAGTTAAAAAACTGCTTTGTCAAGAGGGATTGTAATGCGCCGCTATTTTTTCTTATTGTCTTTGCCGTCATCCTTGGGCTTGCGGCTTTCCACCAGGTCAAGCAGGTACTGCTCGTTCTGTGCAATCAGCGCGTAGTCCGTGTTGTCTTCTGCCAGTCCGTTTATGCTCATGTTGACCTGCTTTTGCAGGGTGTCGATGACAAAGTTCTTGATGATGCTGCGGTTTATGCTGTCGAGCTTTTCCGAATAGGTCAGTATGGCAATCTCTACGTCCTGTGCGATGTTCTTTAGCAAAAATACTTGCAGGTTTGTCGTTATCTGGTGGCCGTTCAGAGTTATAATCACGTTGCGGAGCCAGGAGCCTTTTTTGAGCGTGCCGTGCAGAAAGGTCGGAAGGTTCACTGCGATAGTCGCCGATGAAATGTCGACAACTTTTTCTTGGAACATTGTGGTCTTGCCCGCGGCATCCGTGTTGGACAAATATATGAAAGCCTCTTCGTGGAAGCAGGAGCAGCGTACGTACTGGCGGCGCCCCTTAGCGCCGTTCATGTCAAGGACGCCTTGTATCTTGCGCTCCACGAGTTCCAGCGCACCCCCCCCCATACCGCCGAGCGTGGTGATTCCGGCCTTCAGGTGCGCGGCGTTCAGAATTTTGAGCGCCGTTCCTGTGTCCTTAAAGGACTGTTCCGTCATAAAGCCAAGGATGCATGTTTTTAGTACAGGGTCGTTTTCAAAGCTGGCGGCCATTGCCGTCCAGGCAGAGATTGTGAGCTGGCTGTCTATGCCGAAGAAGCAGATGGAGTCAGGATTCTGGCGCAGGTAGTTCTTTACGTCGCGCCACTTGTCTATGGTGTACACTTCGTATTCCTGATTACGCAGTATGTCTACAAAATGCGTTCTGATTTTATATGATGGGTTTACAAAGAATACTTTCCGCCCGCATACAGGGGCGTTTTCTGCTACGACTTCTGACATAAGTAAATTGTAACCTCAGTTTTCCAAGCTGTCAATCATCATCTGGTACACGCTAGAACAGCCGCAGGAACCTGACTTAAAAGCTCTGTGGTATCACTAACCGGACAGTATACTGTCATGCAATCGAACAGTATACTGTAACGCTGTCAAAACGCCAGGGGTCAGGCAGTCGAACCCCTAGCGTTCATGCAATCGAAACGCTAGGGTTCACGCTGCCGAAACGCCAGCGTTAGCGCAGTCAAAACCTATACTATCTGACGCTCGAACAGCTCCGGTAGACTGCGGCAACGTCCTCTTCGCCAAGGCTCACAAAGCCGCCTATGTGTCCGTCGCGTCCGTTGCCAAAGCAGGCGCTGTGCGCGAGCTTGTTTATGTCCTGCGCCTTGCCGCCTACTTCCTCAAGAGTTGCAGGCATGCCGATTGACGTAAGGTAGCTGCGGAAGGCGCGGATTCCTTCAAGCGCGGTGCGC
This sequence comes from uncultured Treponema sp., assembly GCA_964554745.1. Classification (GTDB taxonomy): domain Bacteria; phylum Spirochaetota; class Spirochaetia; order Treponematales; family Treponemataceae; genus Treponema_D. The sequence continues at coordinate 19,009 of CAZKPZ010000029.1, forward strand.
TCAGGGTGCTCAAAGTCCAGCTCCTTGCCCCAGATGCGCACGGCCGCCTGTGCAAAGCGCTGCACGTCGTGCTTGTATACGTAGGCCATGTAGGACGGCATTACCACCGCAAGACCCGCGCCGTGGGCGCAGTCGTACTCTGCGGAAAGCTCGTGCTCTATGTCGTGGCTTGCCCAGTCCTGGCTGCGCCCCACTCCGCATGAATTGTTGTGCGCCATCATGCCCGCCCACATGATGTTTGCGCGGGCTTCGTAGTTGTTCGGGTCTTCTATTACGCGAGGCCCCTCGTGAATCATGGTCTTTAAAAGCCCTTCTATCATGTGGTCTGTTACGCACACTTCCTTTGTGTTGGTAAGGTAGCGCTCGAACAGGTGCGCCATTATGTCTGTTATGCCGCACGCCGTCTGGTAGGCGGAAAGTGGCTGCGTGAGTTCCGGGTTAAGGATTGAGAAGGCCGGGCGGAATGCCTCGCCCGAAGCGCCGCGCTTGAACATGCCGTTCTCGTTGGTGATTACGGAGTCCGGCGAACCTTCTGAACCGGCGGCGGCAATCGTAAGCACTGTGCCGATCGGCAGAGCCTTGTCAACGCTCTTGCCGCAGTAAAAGTCCCAGAAGTCGCCGTCGTACACGGTGCCGGCTGCAATCGCCTTTGCGCTGTCTATGACGGAGCCGCCTCCCACCGCGAGCACAAAATCGACGTGTTCCTTGCGGCACAGTTCAATGCCCTGGTAGACCAGGCCTGAGCGAGGATTGGGCTTTACGCCGCCCAGCTCAACGAACGCGATTCCCTCTTTTTTGAGCGAGTCTTCAACGCGGCCTATGAGGCCTGAGCGCACGGCGGAGCCGCCGCCAAAGTGTACGAGCACCTTGCTGCCGCCAAAGCGCTTTACATACTGGCCGGCAGTGCTTTCCTGCCCCTTGCCAAAGACAAAGTAGGTTGGACTGTAAAAGGTGAAGTTTTCCATATCTTACAGTATAAAGCAGCCTGCGGAACCGCGCAAGCTGCATTTTTTGCTTGCGAGCGCTGCGTTGAGTGTTTGCGAGCGCTATTCCCGGAAGATGGAGATGTGCTTCTTCATGAAAGTGCCGGTCGCGGAGATTGCAGGCCCTATGGCGAACGCCATGATTACCGAGCCCAGGAGCGAGCCTTGCACTCCGTTCGCTGCAAGCTTGCCGGCTGCAAGGCCGATGGCGATTGCAAGCAGGTCATAGGCTATGCGCAGTATAAAGTATGGAATCTTGTGCAGCCAGCCGCTTATGATTTTTATTGCCGCGTCATAAGGCGAAAGCCCCATGTCGCAGTTCATGTATACTGCGGCGGTTATCACAAAAAAGACAATCGCAAGCACGAACACCGTCACCCTGAGCGCAAAGTTCGCCGGGTCTGCAATCATCTGGTGCAGACCGGTTGTGCGCCACAGCCAGCAGCAGAAGTCCGCCGTGTAGCCGATGAGCGACATGTTCAGTATGGTGCCCATGCCGATAAGGCGCGGGCAGAACGCGACGGTAAAAAGCAGCATGGCTGCGTTAAGTGACAGCTGCCAGTTGCCCAGCGTCCAGCCCATCTTGTTGGCAAGGTTTATGTTCATAAAGGAACAGGGGTCTGTGCCCCATGCGGCTTCTATAAGGAACGAAAGGTTGAATCCCATCAGCACTATTGCAACTGCAACTATGGCAAACTTTGCCCAGAAGTGCTTTACGATGAACTGACTGAAGAATGACTTTTTCTGTGTGTTATCTGCTGGCATAATAAAGCTCCGCCTCGAATGAGATTCTGTTTTCCGCTCTGCCGACTATCGTAAGTTTGCGTGAGAGCGTGTCGTTCTTGCCGTATACAAGGAGCTTTTGCCCCAGCGTGGCTTCCTTTGAGTAGTTAAGGCGGAAGTCCGTGAACGGCAGGGCGCGGCAGTCATCCGGCAGTGCGTCTTCTATAAAGGCTCCGTAGCGGGAGTTGTTCGTGTGGTTGTTGCCGTCAATGTCAGAGAGCTTTACGGTGCGCTCGTCCCACAGCTCCAGGTCGTCTCCGGCGATAATCTTGCCGGGCTTAAGGCAGTCGTGCTTGCCGCTTGCAACAGGCTCTGGTCGCATGGTGAATTCCTTGGTGGGCACAATCCGCCGTGTGGCCGGGTTCACCACAAGCCATGTGCTCAGTCCGCTCACAAGCTTTGCGCCGTCCTCCGCGGCAATCTCGTAGGCGCGCACAAGCTGCACCGGCTCGGGCTTTTCTTCCCATGTGCTGACGGCGACGCGCTGGTTTTCGCGCGGCAGCGAGTGGAAGCGGAACGCCACCCGCGAGACAAGTATTGCGTAGTTGTTCTGCAGCAGCACGTCGCGCGACATGCCGCGCTCTCGGTAGTCTTCAACCGCTGTGTCTGAAGTAAGGCGCAGCAGCTCGCTGAGCGACAGCTGCTTGTTGTTGCCGCACTGCGAGAAGTAGACCATCGTCTCATTGTGGAATACGTTGCTTCCTTCGTCGTGGAAGAGCCTGTTTGTATACATGGCGCAAATTATAGAAGAAACGAAACGCGTTTTCAAGTAGCTTGTGGAAAACTCTGCAATTGTATATAATAGCAAACCTATGAGCGAAAATTACCGTGCTTTTTGGGACGAGGCATTACGACAGATTGGAGAGGAATACAAAAAAAACAACCAGGAAGGCGAATTTAAGCTTTGGTTTAACATGACCTATGTAGGCGACGAGGGCAACACCATTATGGTTAACGTTCCTTCCGCCTTTTTCTGGGTTCAGATGGAAAAGAAAGGCTTTGTGGGCAAGGTTGAGGACGTTCTTCAGCAGCTTACGGGGCAGACAATAGAACTGTCGCATGTGGTGACGGGCATTCCGGTTGCAAAGGAAGAGCCAAAGAAGCTTAGCCACAGCGAAATCCTGGAACAGGCAAAAATCGACTCTAACGAAGCGCGCGCCACTATCTCCCAGGCATTCGGTCTGGGGCAGTCGGCAGCCGCTCCTGCCGCCGGCACGGAGCAGCCTTCCGCAGAAAAAGACGACACGCGGATAGAAGCCGCAGGTGAACGCGGCGCGCATCCCCTGCTAGACAGCATGTACCGCTTTGACACTTTTGTTACGGGCAAGAACAACGACTTTGCATATTCCGCCTGTGTGGCCATAGCCAAAAAGCCGGGGCAGAACAAGAGCTTTAACCCCCTGCTGCTGTACGGCGGTAGCGGACTGGGCAAGACCCACCTTATGCAGTCGGTGGGCAACTACATCTGGGAGCACAACGAGGAAAAGCTCAAGATATGCTACATAGCCACGGAGAACTTTACCAACCAGTTCTACGCAGCCCTTAAGGCCAACAACATCGACTCGGCCTTTACCAAGAAATTCCGCAGCTACGACGTGTTCCTGCTTGACGACATACAGGGCTTAATCGGCAAGAAGCAGCTGCAGAACGAACTGTTCGGCATGTTCGACGCGCTCAAAAGCCACAAGGCGCAGATGATATTCACCTGCGACCGCCCCATCAGCGAATTCAAGGACATGGAAGACCGCCTCAAGAGCCGACTGGGCAGCGGTACTTCTATAGACATGAAGCCTCCGTCATTTGAGACGCGCCTTGCCATCCTGCAGAAAAAGCTTGAGCTGATGAAGACTTCCGGCTCTATAGCGCCCGAAGTGGAGCGCTTTATTCCTGAAGACGTGCTAAGCTACATTGCAAAGAACGTGCAGTCCAACGTGCGTGACCTGGAAGGCTGCCTGAACAAGGTGGTGGGCTACGCCGACCTTACGCAGAACAAGCTGGACATAGCCGCCACGCAGAACCTGCTGCGCGACAACTTTGTTGACGCTTCTACCGACGCAATCCCCATGGAGACCGTGCAGCGCGTTGTCGCAGACCACTACAACATCTCGCTGTCTGACATAAAGGGCAAGAACCGCAGCAAAAAGTACGTTCTGCCGCGCCAGATTGCCATATACATCGGGCGCACGCTGCTGGACTATTCCTTCCCGGAGCTGGGCGAGGAATTCGGCGGCAAGGACCACACCACCATGATGCACAGCTTTGAAAAAATCGTAGACATGCTCAAGGTTGACGCTTCAATGGACACAACCATAAAGATGTTGATTCGCGAGATAAAAGATTACAAGAAGTAAGAGGCACTATGACAATTATCGAACTTGACAAAGTAAGCAAGAAATACCAGCAGGGCAAGGTCTTTGTTCCCGCGGTGAATGACATGTCCTTTAAGATAGAGAAGGGGGAGTTCGCCGCTATTTCCGGTCCGTCAGGTTCGGGAAAGTCTACGCTGCTCAATATCATGGGGCTTATCGACTTGCCGTCTTCGGGCAGGGTTGTGATAAACGGCATAGACGTGTACGCAGGATTCACCCTGCCGGAGAACGACAAGCTGCCTTCCGTAATAGACCGCCGCATTACGGCAATCCGCGCCTCGCACTTGGGCTTTATCTTTCAGAACTTCAACCTTATTCCGGTGCTGAACGTGCGCGAGAACGTGGACCTGCCGCTCAACCTGCTTGACAAGAAGGATGCTAGTCTTTTTAAGAGCAAGAGTGAGCGCAGGGAATGGGTTGACTATCTTGTTGAGACGGTCGGCCTTACCGACTGGAAGAATCACCGCCCGGCGGAACTTTCGGGTGGGCAGAGGCAGCGCGTGGCGATTGCACGTGCCCTTGCCACAAAAGCACCGGTAATTCTTGCCGATGAGCCGACTGCAAACCTGGACTCCAAGAACAGCATTCAGATTCTTGAGCTGATGCAGAAACTGAACAAGGAGCTTGACACCACGTTTGTGTTTTCGACTCATGACCAGAGAATCGTAGACATGTGCAATCACGTCATCTACATTCTTGACGGCAAGGAAGTGAACGAAAAATTCAATTGAGGCAGAGTGCCAGATACAGAGGAGTATAAGCGTATGGTTAAAGTAGACTTTAAGGGGGGGGGTACTGCTCAGCGCCTGAGACTTGCTGAACTGACCCCAAATTTTAGGACAGTTTAAGCAGATTTTCTGACTGGGGGTT
>CAZKPZ010000030.1:0-23402 GCA_964554745.1 uncultured Treponema sp.
CATTGTACTCCACCATTACGAATTCTTCGATTGAAGATAATACTTCTTTTAGAGAATCGGAATTAGAATTTACAAGTTTAGCAAAAACTGTATAGGTATTTTCTTCCGACCTTTTCCCTTGTTACAAGTCCCGCCTTGCTGTAGACCCAGAGCATAAGCCTTGCGTGGGCTACAGTAAGCTTTATCCCCTGTTCTCTCAAGGCAGTGTAATAGTCCGTGGGAGAGAACCATTCCTGCTCCATTTTTGGCAAAAGAGCTTTATACGACTTTTTGCCGTGAAAAGTCTGTGTTTTCCCGATTTCCCGGGGACGCTTGCCCACCTTGACCCAAGCTTTCTTGAATCTCCTGCGGCCATTTGCAGACTGCACCGGCACGTCTGTCGCCTTACGCTCTTCAACCATCACCACTTCTACTACATCTAAAAAAAAGTAACGGCTCAAAAGATACGGCGTCAGCTTGGTGAATTCCTTAAAAGACGTGTATATGTTCTGGTGTGACGGACTTTTCTTGGTCTTCACGCTGCCGTCCAGAGCGTGGGTCTCTATGTATTTTGTGGTAATCAGAGGGTACACTACGCGTATCTTTTTCTTTTCTTCTATAAAGTACTTGATTTTTGGAACCAGGTGCGAAAGGCTCTGCGTCTGGATTTCTATTACATCACCATCGGCAGTCTTTATGTCTACAATATAAGGACCGTACTTTGTTTCGGTAACGCTTCCTTCGCTGTTTGCCGTATATAGAGTTTTCAGAGCCTTATGCAGGGCACTTTCGTTCAATGTGTTTATTATTGCCACGGCAGAAACTATAGCAAAAAATAATTTATTTGTCTTTCCTTATGTATAGATATTGCTCATTTTGCATATTTATGCAATAATCTAAATAAAATTGCACATTTAACGGCAGAGGTTCATATATGTCCAAGATACGTGGTTCTTATACGGCAATGATTACGCCGATGAAAGCGGATGGAACTGTCGATTATGACGGTTTCAAGAAAAACGTTGATTTCCAGCTGGAGCAGGGCATAGACGGTTTGCTTCCGCTCGGCACAAGCGGCGAGACTCCTACTTTGGATGAAGATGAAGAGGACAAGCTTCTTGACATCGTGATTCCGGCGGTTCGTGAATGGAATAAAAAGAACGGCAAGGACGTAAAGGTGCTTGTAGGAGCAGGAAGTAACAATACCCGTGATGCAGTCCGCTACGTCAAGCGTGCCCAGGAAAAGGGTGCCGATTATGCTCTTGTCGTGACTCCTTACTATAACAAGCCTAGTGATGAAGGCATCTTCCGCCATTTTGAGGCCGTTTCAAAAGTCGGGCTGCCTGTCGTTGTTTACAATATACAGGGACGTACGGGAAAGAATATTTCTGTTCCGACACTTGCGCGCATCGCCGAGCTTCCTAACATTGCGGGCGTAAAAGAGGCAAGCGGCAATATAAACCAAATGATGGAAGTAATCGAGAAGGTCGCTTCAAAGCATCCCGATTTTTCTGTCATGTCAGGCGACGACGGACTTACACTGCCTTTAATGGCGGCTGGCGGTGAAGGAGTTATCTATGTCGTTACAAAGATGATTCCAGCCCTCATGACCGATCTTGTGCACTAGTGCCTTAACGGAGACTTTGCCGCAGCAAGAAAGATTCATTACCGTCTGCAGCCGTTCTTCCGCGCGGCCTTCTGCGACGGTAATCCGTCAAGCATCAAGTTCGCCATGAATTACAAGGGAATTCCTGCCGGGGCCTGCAGACTGCCTCTTGTGGAAGCCAGACCTGAAGCCCAGGAGATTATCAAGAGCGCAATCAAGGAATGCGGTCTGTAATTTCATTTGAATCGTTATTGCAAAGGAGAATAGAATATGCCGGGAAAGTCATATAATGTAGGAGTGTTGGGAGCAACTGGCGCTGTCGGCCGTGAGATGCTTAAGATTTTGGCTGAGCGCAAGTTCCCTGTGAAGGAGCTTCGTCTGCTGGCTTCCAGCAGAAGCGTGGGCAAAAAGGTTGAATACTGCGGAAAGCAGATAGAAGTGCAGGAAGCAAAGATTGGCGCCTTCAAGGGGCTTGATATTGTTCTTGGAGCGGCTGCAAATCCGATTGCCATAGAATTCAAGGATGACATCGTGGCTTCCGGGGCAGTGTTCATTGACAACTCTTCAGCATTCCGCCTGGATGAGGATGTGCCTCTTGTTATTCCAGAAATCAACGGTGAGGATGTCTTTAAGCACCACGGAGTCATTTCAAACCCCAACTGCTCTACGATTATTACACTGATTGCGGCGAATGCAATCAATAAGCTGTCAAAAATCAAGGCTATGTATGTTTCTACCTATCAGGCAACGAGCGGTGCCGGAGTGAATGGTCCTGTTGAGCTGTTTGACCAGATGAGCGCACTGTCTGAAGAATACAAGAAAACAGGGGAGCCTGTCATCAAAGGAAACTTTGACTGCAAGGTTTTCCCGCATCAGATTGCCGGTAATGTGATTCCGTTTATGACAAAGTTTGTAGAAGACGGTTACACAAAAGAAGAGATGAAGATGCAGAATGAAGGCAGAAAGATTATGCATCTGCCGGAGCTGAAGGTAAACTGCACTTGTGTCCGTGTGCCTGTCGTTCGCTCACATACGATTTCTGCAACGGTGATTACCGAAGAAAAACTTTCCCTTGATGCAGTGCGCGAGTCAATCAAGAATACCGCCGGCTGCGTCTTGTATGACAACAAGGAAAAGGGCGAGTATCCTATGCCGATTATTACTTCTGACCAGGATTTGGTCTATGTAGGCAGAATCCGCCCGGACTTGGTAAACGATAATGGAATCGCATTCGTCAGCGCTGGCGACCAGGTTCGCAAAGGTGCCGCCACAAATGCCGTGCAGATTGCAATTAAGTTGATAGAAAAACTCTAATCGTATTTTCATATCTGTGCTTAAATCCGCATTTCCGGTTTAAGCACGGATTTAAGTAAAAGTTAAAAATACTGTTTCATTTAAAAATAAAAAAGATTCCTTAATTTTTGTATTGCTCCGAATAATTTTGAGAATTTCTTTTTTCATTCTGCTTGTTTCTTACTTTGTAATTCTTGATGCAGTTTGGAGAGCTTTATATGCGGTTCTGTAGGTGTTTAACTGTCTATGCTCAATACTGGATTCGGACCAGTGACTTCTACCGTGTGAAGGTAGCACTCTACCACTGAGTTAATTGAGCAAAAGCGTATATAGTATATTCAAGAGTTACCTTTGTGTCAAGACTTTGCCTTAAATCATCTTTGTAAGGCTCGTGCAGCCTAGCGGGTAAGACACATCCAGCCCAGTAACACTGCCTATGTTACTGGGCTAACATTGCCTTGACTTCTTCGTAACACTGCCTGTGTTACTAGGCTAACACAGGCTTGCCCTCCTAACTGACATTGGCTTATCTAGCTAGGTGTGCGTTACATGGGGAAGTCCACGGCAAGCCACTTGCTTTGATCATCCATTTCAGACGATATTTTGCCCCAGGTAAGCCCTTTGGCGGTGGTTTCGCCCATGAGGTACTTTTTTCCGTCTGCCGTAAAGCTGTGACCCGGATGCGATGAGACAAAGCCTGCGAGGGCGTGGCTGAACGTTGCGCTTATAAACATGCAGGAATCCATATTCATGGCTCTGAGCAAAACGGCAATCAGCATGCTGCGTGAGTCGCAGTCACTGCCGCCCCCAAGCAGTATTGACGGCAGCGATGCAAAGTCGCTGCTGTTCTTTTCTCTCTCATAGCTGAAAGATTGTGTCCAGGAGAGTAGCTTTTGTGCCAAGTCGGTGTCATCGCTGCAGCTGGGCATGAGGGCATTGTAGATATCAAAAGCCGGTCTTTTAAGCCTTGCGTAAGAGTCCTTGAATATCATGCGGTAGTAGCGCTTCCATGCTTGCTGCCAGTTGCTCTGACTGGCATATAAAGTGAGCACTTCGTATTCACGCTCTATTAAATAGTCTGCGGCTTGTGCATCATTGTCCTTTATGCTGCTTTTGATAGTCTGCCCGCCTATTTCAAGCGAGACCGGCTTTTCTTTGTCTGTGGCGGGGAAGGCATAGGCCGTTACCAGCCCAGGTGAAAAATAGCTTCCGTAGTCTATGCAAAGACTGTCCAGAGTGCTCAGAATGAAGTTCGCGGCCTTTTCGTAAGAGGCTTCTTCCGTCCAAGAAAGCAGTACGATTGTTCCTGCGTCCTGGGGCAGGACTGCCGATGCGGCATAGCCGGCGACTTTTTGGCTGCCTAGCGTACAGGTGAATGACGAGAGGGCGGCTTCCTGATATCTCCATTTAAAGCTTTCACAGTCGCTTTTTGCCTTGAGCCGGGTAAGATTGTCGTCAACGGCTTCTTTTGCGCTTTTATAGGCTTTTTTGTCGTATATCTTTATTATGAGCTGTACAGGCAAAAAGTCGCACTGCAGTTGGAATGTCTTGCCGTCTTTGCTGAGGTCTGTGACTCTGTAGCCTTCGGGCAAGTCTATTCCGACTGCAGGGTCTTTTAGTCCTAGTGAGACGGAGTGCGCCGTAAGCCCGGCCAGCGGAATGATAAAAAAAAGTGCCGCCAGAAGAAACAGTCGTAAAAAAGCCGTTCTTGCCATTTTTTGATACCTCTTATAGAATATACGGACTATGAAAGCCATTTCCATTTTGTTTGAAAACAGTGAAATCCTATTAGTAAACAAAGAAGCAGGCGTTTCGGTACAAGGCGGAGCCGGGGTTTCTCATCCTCTGGACGATGAGCTTTCCGCTCAGCTGGGCTACCGTGTGCATCTTGTACACCGCTTGGACAAAGATACTGCAGGAATTCTGATTGTCGCCAAGACTTCCGAGGCCGCGGCAAAGTGGATAAAGCTGGTTGCCGGAGAAAGTGTGCAAAAAGAGTATCTTGCAGTTTGTCTTGGTGTGCCGGTGATTGGCGGCAGGCAGCAGATGTCCGGTGTTTTGGAAGGTATTGTGGAGGCTCACAGAAGGGTGCAGAAAGCAATAACGCATTTTAAGGTTGAAAAGACAGGCAGCGTGGCTCTGGAAGGCGCAGGCGAAATTCCACTGAGCTTGGTGCGCGTTACGCTGGGAACCGGCCGTATGCATCAGATAAGAATACAGATGGCCGGCGCAGGTGCTCCTTTGGCGGCAGATGACCAGCACGGTGACTTTAAAAAGAACAAGCTTATCCGCAAGGCCGGCATAAGAAAATTGCAGCTGGCGGCAGTAAGACTGACAGTTCCCTTGGACGGAGTTCAAAAAAGCTTTGAGATTCCTCTGCCTGCGCATATACAGAAAACTGTAGATGCCTGTCTTTCGTAAAGAGCTTTAATGTGTTACAATAGTTTGTCATGAAAAGATTTGCCGTTTGCTTTTTTTTGAGCGTTCTTTTTTGCCTGAGCATTTTTGCAGAAGAAGTCTTTCTTCCTAATCTGCATATCTTTACGCTCGATAACAATTTTATGCTTTTCATAAATGAAGAAAAGAATTCCGCTATGCCGCATGTGCAATATGTGTGCAGGGCAGGCTATTCTCATCAGGGAATGTCCGATGCGGGTTTTTTTGAGCTGTATTCCAAGCTTTTTCTTTGTTCTGCCGACAAATCGTTTACACAAAAAATTCCGGTTGCAAGTTCAATTAATTCAGATATCGTTTCTTATTCCTGTGATATAACTCCAGATAAACTTGGGCAGTGTATCAGGCAGTTTTATCAGTGTGCGGCAAGCGCTTCTTTTGCGGATGCGGATATTGACAAGCAGTATCGGGAGATGAAGAAGCAGATCTCGGACTATCAAAAAAGCGCGGCAGGATTCTTAAATAGCGCTATTGAGTCGCGTATGTTCCCGGAAGAGCCTTGGAAGCAGAACTTCGGAATAAATTTAAATACATTTTCTTCCTATAATCTGGAACAGGTAAAGACTATTCTTGACGGCATACGCTTTGCCTATTATACGCCGGACAATTCGATTCTGATTATAACTGGTAACGTAGACGCTCAAAAAATCGCCGGTCTTGTCGCAGATTATTTTGGAACATGGAAGGGGACTTTCAGCGGTAATGTGCAAAAGAAAAGCACGCTTTCTTCAAGGCCTCAAAAGAAGTTCGTTCTCTCGTCAGCTGTTTTTTCAAAAGACATAACGCAGATTGCCGTGCAGTATACGGGCTTTTCACAGTCGGAGGCCGAGTCGGCTTCACGCATTTTTAATGTGTCTGATTCGCCCTTTAAGAATTTAATTACGCAGGAGAAAGCCCTGGGCGTGCGCGGAGCTTCGTATCTTTCTGCCGCTGCGTCAAATGAAAGCATGTCTGCCCGGCTTATCCTGCAGGGAATGATGGAAGAGCCTTATGCTTTTAGAAATGAAAGTGATGTCGTTACCCCAGAGCAGATAAAAGAGGCGAACCCTGCTGTTCAGTCGGAAGGCTTTGTAAAAAAGACAAAGGAGGCGCTGGCTTTTTCTAAAAAGCAGTTTGACAGTGCAAAAGAAAAAGTCGCAGCATCTTTAATCATGGGAACAAGCGGAGGTGGAAAACTTGCCGGGGAAATAGCTGCTTTTTGGGCGGAACGGCCTTCTGTAACGGCGGATGTTTTTTACGCGGCCTTTCTGGAACACTATAACGGCATAAAAGGAATGAGTCTTGCTGACTTTGAAAAAAAGGCCGCGCAGGAAACTCCATTTGTCTTTGTTATGGTGAATGATTCCATCTATAATGAATATGAGGACGCTTTTAAAAACTTCGGCTATGAGCTGATAACGCAGCAGAATGCGGCTTGGTACAGTTTGCCGGAGTATACTCGTTCAGAAAAAAAGGAGACAGATGAAAGCCCGTCCAAAGAATCTGCATTTGACGCAGGTGTGTATGCTAACTTTTTTATAGAAAACATACGGACAATTTCCTCTTCGTCTTTGGCAAACGGCATTCCGCTTGTGGTAAAGTCTAATCCCGGGTCTAAGACGGTGGTTACTTCAATTTCTATAGCGGGTGGCGAGGCTGAAAGCTCTGAAGAAAATTTATATGTAAGGACGCTGCTGATTAAGGCTTTTGCAAATTGCATTCAGTCGCAGATGACTTCGCTGCGAGACGGAGGTTACTTGGCCGGTGACGTAAGAATCAATGCCTGGACGACGGAAGTTGTTTCTTATATAACTATGGAATGCCTTGCGACTGAATTGCAGACTGCCCTTACCGCACTTGTGAACGCTGTTGTCTACGGCGAGGTCACGCCGCTTTTGGCTGACGCTCTGATTAACGAGCAGAACTATCAAATCCGTCTGCGGACGGCTTCGCTTTCTTATCAGCTGAAATGCACGGCAATGCAGTATATGTTCAAGGACAGCATATATGAGCGCCTGTACGATATTTCAAAAATGGCGGAACTTAATCCGACTGATTATCAGGCCATCAATCTTTCGTATACGCAGTTGCTAGATGCGTCTTTGTATTCGCTTGTGATTTGCGGCGATGTGTCTTTGCAGGACGCAAAAAACGCGGCGGAAAAGACTCTGGGTATTCTGCAGGTTCAGCAGAAGCGTTCAGAAATGGCTGTTCCGCTGCCGGGATTTAAGACCGCCGTGCTCAATGCAGACGTTAAGCATACTTATATGTCTGACAAAGATGCTGAAAAAGCGCCGGCTTCATCGCCGCTTCTGATACCGACAAAAAAATTCTATGATCCGATGCAGTTCTATTTTATGGCTCCGGAATACGGTACTCAGCGCGAGATTTTTAATGCCCTGCTTCTGGAACTTGAAAAGCTTACAGAGGAAGATTTGGGAGACGGTTATGAATGCAGGACTGAAAAGGCCACCAGTATCGTAAATGTAGGGATGATTGAGGCGCAAAAGCTTTTGCACCGCAAGAGTTTTGTAAAGTCGTTCGCGGCCGCAAGAAAAAAATTATGTGCGGCATTAAAAAATGAGAATACTTCTGCTGAGACAATAGAACAGATTCGTGACTTGTGGAACCGCAGTACCATGCTGCAGACTCAGACGAATGACGGCATTGCCCGTTTGATTCAGAACGGAGTAATAGATAAGAATGCAAACCTGTATTTGTATTCCTATTTGGTCATTCAGAATGCGACTTCAGATGACTTTTTAAATATTCTGGAAAAATACATAAGTGAAGATGTGATTCTCAAGGTATTTTCCGTAGATTCCAAGGAATAAGTGGCTGCCTTGTTTAATCCTTGAACAAGGCAATGAAAACCTTTATAATCCTTGCTATGCCGACAGTAAAACTGATTTCAGGAAATGACGCAAGGCCTGCGTGCCCTGCAAAGATTGACGGAAAAAGAAATCTTACTTCACAAGAAATATATACGTTAATACAGAACAGAAATATATCATCTGATCCTGACTGGAAGAATGTCTTTGTTTCAGACAAAGATGGGGAGTTTGACGCAAGTCTTATTTCCCACAGCGAATTTAATGGCGTTGTCATACTGGGAGTTCTCCGCCCGGCGCTGCTTAAGTTCCATGACTTGGAGCTTAAGACAGGAATTTACCGCTCTTCTCTTTTTAACGTTACGATTGGAGATGACTGTGTAGTTCACAATGTGAGCTATCTTTCAAACTACCATATCGGTAACCGCGTAATGCTCTTTAATATCCAGGAAATGAGTTGTACGAACCATTCCAAATTCGGTGAGGGCATATTAAAAGAGGGGGAGCCGGAGGAAAACCGTATATGGATTGGGGTGGGGAACGAGAACGGAAAACGCGGCGTGCTTGCCTTTAGGACTATGATTCCAGGAGACGCGTATCTCTGGTCGCGTTACCGTGATGACAAGCTTTTGATGAAGAGCTTTATACAGCTTACCGAAGCTGAAAACGATAAGACAACTGACACTGTTGGAATAGTGCAGGATGATGTTGTTATAAAAAACTGTACGCTCCTGAAAGATGCCTGGATTGGTTCTTTTGCATATATAAAAGGCGCATTCAAGTTGAAGAACATAACCGTTCTTTCTTCGCAGCAAGAACCCAGCCAGATTGGCGAAGGTGTCGAGATGGTGAACGGCATAATGGGATACGGCAGCCACGTTTTTTATCAGGCGGTCGCGGTGCGCTTTGTAATAGGCAGAAACTGCCATTTAAAGTACGGCGCGCGTCTTTTAAATTCTATTTTGGGTGATAATTCTACTGTCTCATGCTGTGAGCTTTTGAATAACTTGATTTTTCCTTTTCATGAGCAGCATCATAATTCTTCGTTCCTGATTGCGTCTACCGTTATGGGGCAGAGCAATATCGCGTCTGCGGCTACAATCGGCTCTAACCACAACTCCCGGACACCTGACGGCGAGATGATTGCCGGGCGTGGCTTTTGGCCGGGGCTTTGTTCAGACTTTAAGTATGATTCTTATTTTGCTTCGTTTGTCTTGGTGTCAAAGGGCAGCTATCAGAATGAGCTTAACATAACCTATCCGTTTTCTCTTGTCGCAACCGGCTCTGACGGAAAGGCTGTTCACATTATACCGGCGTACTGGTTCATCTATAATATGTTTGCCATCGTACGGAACAAGTTCAAGTTTGCCGCGCGTGATAAGCGTGTTGTAAAAGAGCAGATTATAGAAACGAATCCTCTCGCGCCGGATACGATTCAGGAAGTTGTGATTGCTGTAAAGCGGCTGATAGAACTCACGGAGCGCTATCTTAAACTGCCGACTGCCATGCAGGAGTCTATGACTATACAGAATCCTCGCCCTGAGTATCTTTTTGAGATGCGTCAAAAGTCCATCAACTCTGAAAGCGACGAAGAGACTCATCAGATTGCAAAAGATTATCTGCACCAGAACCCGGATTCAAAATTCCTGCTGCTTGACGACCGCTGCCAGAGAAAGTACGGCGCGGTTATTGAAAAGCCGGCGCAGGCATACAAGGAATACCGCCGCATCATAAAGTACTTTGCGGTGGAATGCCTTATGCAGTGGGGGTTGGAAAACGGAATAGAGGAGCTTGATGCCGGGGATATACAGAAGATAAAGAATATTCCGCTTTATACGAACTGGATGAATGTGGGCGGTCAGATTATTCCGTCATCAAAAGTATTTGAGCTGTTCTCTCTGATTAAGATTTCCAGAATTAAAAACTGGCAGCAGGTTCATGATTTTTACAAGGAATGTCAGAATTCATACACAGATTACAAGGCCCGCTATTCTCTTTATTTGCTTGAATTGCTATACAGCCGTGACAGCGACCGGTTCACTAAGGAAGTCTATGAAGACATTACGAATGATGTTGCGTATGTCTCGATGAATATGCTTGAGTCTTCAATTACATCTCGTGAAAAGGACTATACAGACTTCTTCCGCTCTATTACATTCCGTAACAAGAATGAGCGAGATACAGTTCTTGGTTCTTTGGAAGATAACTCGTTCCTGAAGGGGCTGCGTAATGCGACGGATGAATTCAACAGCGTTCTCGGAAAAATATTCCGTAAGTTGAGGTAAGAGATGATACTTGCGATAGACATAGGCAATACACAGGTTGCAGGCGGTGTCTTTGATGGCGACAAATTGATTTTTCAGTTCAGGAAGGCTACTGCAAGCGGAACGAGCAGTGATGAAATCGGTCTTTTCTTGAAACTTGTTTTGCGGGAAAACGGCATAGAGCCGCAGTCTATAGACGGCATCGCATGCTGTTCCGTTGTTCCTGCAATGAATTATGCGACTGTAAGCGCCTGTAAAAAGTATTTTTCAATAGAGCCGCTCATGATACAGGCAGGTATTAAGACTGGGCTTAAACTGCGTTTGGGTAACGCTAAGGAAGTCGGCGCTGACTTAATCGCAGGGGCTATGGGAGCCTTGCAGATTGCGTCTGGAAAAGATATTGTTGTTGTTGATATGGGAACGGCAACCACGCTTGTTGCAATCAACAAAGACGGCGAATATCTTGGCGGCGTTATCATGCCGGGGCTTTCTATGTCTATGCAGGCGCTTGCCAATGGTACGGCTCAGCTGCCTTCTGTGGCTATTGCCGCTCCTGTCAGGGTGTGCGGAACTTCAACCGTGGATGCCATTCAGTCCGGTTTGTATTATGGGGCATTGGGCGGAATAAAGGAATTAATCTTACGCTTTTCTGAAACAGTGTTTGAGGGGCGGAAAGCATATGTGATAGGTACTGGGGGCATGTCCAGGTTATTTGAGAAGGAAGGTCTGTTTGATGTTCTTTCTCCGAGTCTTGTTCTGGACGGGCTGTTGTATGCTTATAAAATAAACCGTAAGGGGGAGTAAAGATAATGGAAATTTTTGACGAGGAATTTGGACTTTGGGCTGCAGATCTTGCAGAAAAGATTATTGCCAAGATGAAGCTTGTGGTTGCGCGTAACAAGGGTAAGATTCCGTACACTGCGCTTGATGGTGTTTTTGATGACTGTTCCGGCAGCAACGGCCGTGGAATCGGCTGGTGGACGAATGGCTTTTGGGGAGGACTCAACTGGCAGCTTTTTAATGCCTCACATGAAAACCTTTTCAAAGAGACTGCAGAATGGACAGAAGCTCAGATGGACAGTGTGTTCCTGGACTACCGCTCCATGGATCATGATTCGGGTTTCCGCTGGCTGCCTACATCATATGCAAATTATACGCTGACAAAAAGTTCTGCGTCATACAACCGGCTCAGACTTGCGGCGGATAATCTGGCCGGCCGCTTTAATTCTGTGGGGAATTTTATCCGCGCATGGAATGAAGAGGGGGCAAACAAACGTACCGGCTGGACTATTATAGACAGTATGATGAACCTGCCTTTGCTTTACTGGGCATACAAAGCTACTGGGGACTACCGTTACAAGGCGGTTGCAACAAAGCATGCCGATACAGTGCTTGCAAATTTTATCCGCGATGACGGTTCTGCCGTTCACATCGGCGAGTTCAATTCCGAGACAGGCGAGTTTATAAAAAGCTATGGCGGACAGGGCTATGCAGAAGGTTCCAGCTGGACGCGCGGACAGACTTGGGCTTTGTATGGTCTTACGCTTACCTATTTGCATACAGGTGAAGATTTTTATTTGGAAGGGGCAAAAAAAGTCGCCAGCTATTTTTTGTCTCGTATTCCTGACAGCGGTCTTATACCGGTTGACTTCAAGCAGCCTGCTGAATGTACTTGGGAAGATTCTTCCGCCGCTGCGATTGCGGCCTGCGGTTTTATAGAACTGTACAGGGCGGTGAATGGTGAAATTGAGGAGTATCTTTTGGTAGCAGTCGCTTTGCTTAAGACGCTTGCGGAAAAGCGGCTTTGCCTTGTTGTGAATCGTGATGAATTGCTGGAAAACTGTACTGCCGCCTATCACGACAAAGAGCACAACTTTCCGATTATTTATGGTGATTATTTCTTTGTAGAAGCCCTGTGGAAACTTACAGGAAAAGAAGTTTTCATTTGGGGAGAAAAAAAATAGTCTCTGTCCGGCAAGAACAAGCGGGGGTATTTTATGGCGTTTTCTACTGCGCATACAGATTTTACTTTAAGTCCTTATACAGGTTTGACGAGAGAGAGCTGGATAGATGCCGCTAAATATATCGTCAATGGTGTTTTCAAGCACATAAAGCATTTTGAAGACCCAGTGATTGTGCCTCGCTTGGAAACGAAAATAACGTATCCCCACGTGAACGCTCCGGATGCTGTTCTTGCTATTGAGAAGCAGGCGGAAGTTTTTGAAGGACTTACAAGGACGTTTTTTGTTGCCGCACCGCTTATTGAGAACGAAAGTGATTTTTGCGTGAACGGCTACCGCCTTGCTGACTACTACAAGAGTCACGTTCTGCGCTGCTGCACAAAAGGTGATTCGCTCTATGTGGGCGACTATTCTTTCTTGCAGAAGGCAACCGGCAATACCAATCCTTTCCGTGCTTTTCAGCAGACTGTTGAAACTTGCGCGCTTGTAATCTGCCTGGAGGTTTCGCGCAGGCAGATTTGGGAGCAGTACACAAAAAGTGAGAAAGACACTATAGCTGCCTTTTTATCGGACTTTGCAAAAGCCAGTACGGTGCCGCAGAACTGGCGGCTTTTTAATATGCTTGATATGGCGTTCCTGCATAAAGAGGGATATCCGATTGACGTTGACATAATGCGCGACCATGCGCAGGCGATTCTTAATTATTATGTTGGTGACGGCTGGTACCGTGACGGTCAGTCCTTTGACTACTATTCATGCTGGGCATTTAACGTTTATGCTCCGCTTTGGAACAGTTGGTACGGCTATGAAAACGAAAAGGACATTGCCGCCCGCTTTGAAACTGCATCGAATGCGCTCATGAAGACCTATCCAGATTTTTTTGACAGGGACGGATTTACGAATATGTGGGGGCGCAGCTGTGTCTACCGCTTTGCTGCAACTAGTGCATTTGACGGAAACTTTTTTCTGCGTAATACGACTATAGACCCGGGACTCGCACGACGTATTTCATCGGGTTCGCTCCTTCAGTTCCTTGGCAGGGATGACACGCTGATAGACGGAGTTCCTTCAATGGGCTTTTACCGTCAGTTTGCGCCTCTTGTACAAGGATATTCTTGTGCGGAGTCTCCGTTTTGGTTCGGCAAGGCTTTCCTCTGCCTGCATTTGCCCAAGAATCATCCGTTTTGGACTGTTAAAGAAAATAATGGAAGCTGGGAGTCATTGGGTGACTTATGCGTAAAAGAAACGGTGCTCGATGGTCCTGCACTCTGCTTTACCAATCACGGCGGCAACGGCGAGACTGTTCTGCGGACGGGAAAGGTCGTAAAGGCTGCAGATGACTTGCACGGCATGTGGAACTATTCCAAGCTTTGTTTTAACAGTAAGTATCCGTGGGAGTCAACGCCAAAAGGGCAGACTGACGTGGAATCTGAGCAGTATGTCCTAAAGGATATAACGAGCGGAAAAAACTCTCTCGCAAATGTTACTTTGTGGCACGGTTCAAAAAATGGAGTTCTGTACAGAAGGCAATTCTTTGACTACAATTTACAGAACGAGACTCATTGGATTCAGGCGCTGAATCTGGCGGACTTTCCTGTGGCGCACGGTATTATGCGGGTAGACAAGCACCGGCTTTTCAGGCGGCCTGTTTCTCTTACGCTCGGCTCATACGGTTTCCCTGATAATGGAACCGAGATAATCCAAAAGACTTGCGGTTCGGCTAGGGCTATTGTCCTGAAGGGGCATGACCGCATGGGGCGTGAAAAACAGCTGGCTATGACTATATTTGACGGCTGGAAAAAACTGGATGTGCTGCACAGCGAGGGAACAAATCCTGATTCAGCAAAGTCTATCGTCGTTTATGCGTGGACATCGTTCCTAAAACAGTACTGTGCCGCAGAACCGTATGTGATGATTTCTCAGGTCATCACAAAGGAAAGCCTGGAGGATTTCTCTGAAGCGGAGCTTTTTCCAATTGCTTCCGTGACATATACGGACAGTGCAAAGACTGGCAGTTACGGTGACGTCATCATAACAATGAGAGACGGCACTCAGCGATGTGTGAACTTTGAGGGCATAGAATCTTGCTTAAAAATGTAAATTTACACAGTTTTATTGTATATTATTGCAATTTGTAGATAAATTTGGCATAATTCTTTCTATGAAAAAGAACGTTATCTGCATTTTGTCTTTAGTCAGCGTTATGCTCTGTTTGTTTACAGGCTGTTCTTCTAAGGAGTCTGCCAATAAATTTGTCCTTGGTCTGGACGATTCGTTTCCTCCTCTCGGTTTCCGTGACGAGAACAATGTGATTGTCGGCTATGACATAGACCTTGCCCGTCAGGTTGCAAAAAGACTCGGCAGGGAGCTTGTCTGTCAGCCGATTGACTGGGCCGCGAAGGAGCAGGAGCTTAATACCGGCAAAATTGACTGTATATGGAACGGCTTTACAATGACAGAAGAGCGCAAGGCGGCAATGGCGTTTACCAAAGCGTATTTGGACAATGCCCAGGTCGTTGTCGTCAACGCGGACAGCGGTATTTCTTCTCTGGCTGACATGGTCGGAAAAGTCATAGGAGTACAGGCCGGTTCTTCTGCACAGGATGCCGTAGAGGAGAATGCGAGCTTTAAGGCTTCCCTCAAAAGCATGGTTGAGTTCAAGGAGAACATTACTGCGCTTCATGACTTGGAGATTGGCAATCTTGACGGAGTTGTGATGGATCAGGTCGTAGCCAATTATTCCATAAAGCAGACAGGCAAGCCATTTGTCGTTTTGAGCGAGGGTCTTGCAAACGAAGAGTACGGTATCGCATTCCGCAAGAAAGATACAGAACTCCGCGACAAAGTGCAGGGTATCTTGGAAGATATGCAGAAAGACGGAACTGTCTCTGCTATTTCAAACAAGTGGTTCGGCACGGACTTGTCTGTAATCGGAAAATAGTCCTGTATGTCTTTTATTTCTGCCTATCTCGCAAGAATAAAAATCGGTAAACTCCTCACGGCCATGCTGCTTAGTACCGGCGTGACCATTGAGGTGTTTTTTCTGACTCTTATTTTTTCTATTCCGCTTGCGTTTGTGATTGCGGCAGGGAGAATGTCCCGCCTTACTGCTGTTTCAAAACTGACAAACTGTTTCATGCTGATTATCCGCGGTACGCCGCTTATGCTGCAGCTTATCTTCGTCTATTTTGCACCTCCGACGCTGTTTCATCATGGTATGGGGCGTTTTACCGCGGCAATCGTGGCCATGGTCATAAACTATGCCGCATATTTTGCTGAGATTTACCGTGGTGGCATTCAGTCTGTTCCGCAGGGGCAGTATGAGGCGGCCAAAGTTCTGGGCTTTACAAAAGCGCAGACTTTTATACGGATTGTGTTGCCCCAGGTTGTAAAAAAGATAATCCCGGCTATGGGCAACGAAGTTATCACCCTTGTAAAGGATACTGCGCTTGTCCAGGTTCTCGGCGTGGCGGAGCTTTTCCACGTCGCGCAGACGCAAAGCGGCCGCCTTGTTTCTGTTATGCCGCTTTTTATCGCTGGAGTCTTTTATTTTGTAATGAACTGGGGAGTCTCCAAGTTCTTTGATGTTGTGGAGGCCCGCCTTGACTACTACAAATGATGAAGAAATAATTACCGTAAGCCACGTAAAAAAGAGTTTTGCCAATCTGCAGGTCTTAAAGGACATCTCGTTTTCTGTGCGCAAGGGCGGTGTGCTGGGGATAATCGGACCTTCAGGTTCTGGAAAGTCAACCTTGTTGCGTTCAATTTCCATGCTCGAAACCGTAGATGACGGCTGCATAACCGTCTGCGGAAAGACTATGGTTCGTGACGGAGTTTATTCGGACAAGGAAGAGCTGCGCAGAATAGGGCTTTCTCTGGGCTTTGTGTTCCAGAACTTCAATCTTTTCCCGCATTTTTCTGTGTTGAGGAACATAACTGAAGCGCAGCGAGTTGTTTTGGGTAAGAGCAAGACTGAAGCAGAATCCGTTGCCCATGAGCTTTTGAAGAAGATGGGCTTGGATAGCAAGAGTTCTGCCTATCCGTGCGAGCTTTCTGGCGGTCAGCAGCAGCGGGTAAGCATGGCCCGTGCTCTGGCGCTTAAGCCGCAGGTGCTGCTCTTTGACGAGCCGACCAGCGCCCTTGACCCGGAACTTACCGGCGAGATACTTGCAGTAATACGCGAGCTTGCGTCAGAGAAGATGACAATGGTCGTTGTTACGCATGAAATGGCATTTGCCCGCGATACCAGCGACCAGATTATCTTTATGGACGGCGGCGTAATCGTGGAGCAGGGAAAGCCGCAGGATGTCATAAATAACCCAAAAGAAGAGCGTACAAAAGCCTTTTTAAGAAGATTTAACGAATAGTTCAGCCCTTGTAAAAACGTGTCTTTCGTTGTATTATAATTGGACAATTTATCCATATTATAGACTATAGAGGTTGACATGAACTTTGTTGAAGAGATGAAGAAAAAGGCAAAGGACTACCAGAACAGCCTGGTTCTCCCGGAAGGAACTGAGGAACGCACCGTTCAGGCAGCTGCTAAGATTGTAGCGGAAAAGCTTGCAAGGAGCGTTACGCTTTTCGGAAAAAAGGCAGATGTAGAGAAGGTTGCAAAAGACAAGGGTGTCTCCCTCGACGGAATAGACATTGTGGATCCTGCTTCTTCAGACTGGCTTGAAGAGTTCGGAAAAGAATATTTTGAAGAGCGCAAGGGCAAAATCAATAAAAAGACAAACGAGCCGGAAGTTCCTGATGTTCAGTCAGCAAAGGACTTCTTGGTAAAGAATCCGCTTTTCTTCGGCGCAATGATGGTTCGCCTGGGCAAGGCTGACGCAATGGTTTCCGGCGCTCTTTCCGCAACTGCAGACTTGCTCCGTGCCGGTCTTAAGGTTATCGGAACTGCAGCCGGAACAAAGACTGCTTCTTCATGCTTTGTCATGGACACACATGACAAAAAATGGGGCAAAGACGGCTACATGATTTTTGCAGACTGCGCCGTAAACCCGCGCCCTACAGCCGAGCAGCTTGCGGACATCGCTGTTGATTCAGCAAAGTCTTGCCGCGAGCTTCTGGACGCAGAGCCTGCTGTAGCAATGCTTTCATTCTCTTCAAAGGGTTCCGGCGGAAAGCTTGAGGACGTTCTTAAGGTTCAGGAAGCCGTAAAGATGGCTCACGAGAAAGATCCTGCCTTGCTTTTGGACGGAGAGCTTCAGGCAGATGCTTCTCTTGTTCCTGAAGTTACCGCTCGCAAGGCACCGGGTTCTCCTATTACAGGCAAGGTGAACACCCTCGTATTCCCAAGCCTTGAGGCCGGAAATATCGGTTACAAGCTTGTTCAGCGCTTTGCCGGAGCAGATGCCTACGGCCCGATTTTGCAGGGCTTTGCAAAGCCTATCAGCGATTTGAGCCGCGGTTGCTCTGTTGAAGAGATTGTCGTTACCTCTGCCATCACTTTGGTTCAGGCCGGAAAAAAGAACTAGCTGATGCATAAAAAGGGTTCCTTCTGTCTTATTTTCTTTGCTCTCATTTCTTGTATCTTTTTTTCCTGCGAAACTATAATGAAGGCAAAGGAAGAAGGAATCCTGCCGTCAGAAGCAAGCCTTGAGGAACTTGAAAAAGAAAAGGCTGCTTCTGAAAAAGAAAAGGAAGAATTCTTTAATGACGGCAGCAGGATTGTTACCGCGGAAAATCCCTTTGACGGGCGTGACAGCATTCTGCTTTCTTTTGCCGGTGACATAATGGCGCATGACTCGGTATGGAAAAACGGCGGTTACAGTGCAATCTATGATGACGTGCGCGACATGCTGAGGCACAGTGACCTTGCCTTTGCCAATCTGGAAACGCCTGTCTGCAACAGTAAGCCCTACGCAACGTATCCGTCTTTTAACGTACATTCGGATTTTGCGGATGCGGCCGTTGAGGCTGGCTTTAACGTTTTTAGCACTGCCAACAATCACTCAAACGACCAGCTTTTGACCGGAATACAAACCACTGATTCCTATTTTAAGACACTTGCCGAGCTTTCCGCTGCTACGGAGCGCCCTGTGTATGCTTCCGGCCTAAAAGACGGCGAGAAAGCGGACTTCTCGTATGCCGTCATAGACTGCAAGGGCTGGAAGATTCTTTTCTTGGCTGTTACGGAACTTTTAAACCGCAACGACTATCGTTCTTACATAAATTATATCCGCACGGATGAAAAGTCCCGCACTGCATTTGAAGAGTATGTACGCAAACTCCGGCAGGACAATCCCTGTGATCTCTTTGTGCTTTCTTTTCATACGGCCGAACCGGAGTATATTCTGACGATTACCAAAAAGCAGACGGACTTTTATCACGCGCTTTTAAAGGACGGAGTGGATGTAATCTGGGCAAATCATCCGCACGTTGCCCGTGACTGGGAAGTCATTGCCGGCGAGAACTCAAAGCCCCAGAAAATAATTTTTTACTCGCAGGGGAACACAATAAGTGCCCAGAGAACGAATCCTTCGTTCCACTTTCCAACGCTCATCAGGGATTACACAGGAGACGGCTTTATTACGGAAGTCCGTTTCTTAAAAGATGAGGACGGCATTCGCATTGTGAACGTGAATCCTGTTCTAATCACAACGTATATAACAGAAGAGCGGCATTATGTAATAAAGCGGCTCACTGAAGATTTTATAAAGGAACTTGAGACGGCAAAACGCGCGGAATGGCCTTTATACCTTACTTCGCGCAAAAAAATCATGAAAAACATTAAAGGAAAAATCACATGGCAATAGATTACAAGAGTCTGCCTGTTTATGAGCAGAAGCAGCGAATTTTGGACACACTCAAAAGCAATCAGGTGATTGTCGTTCAGTCACCGACAGGAAGCGGCAAGACAACACAGCTGCCGGTCATCTTGTACGAAGCCGGTTATGCCGAAGGCGGTGTTATAGCAGTTACACAGCCGCGCCGCATTGCCGCGCTGAGCGTGAGCGAGTTTATCTCAAAGCAACTGCACACGCGCTACCCTGGACTTGTCGGTTACAAGATGCGCTTTGAGGACAAGACCGACGAGACCACGCGTATCAAGATAATGACAGACGGTATTCTGTTACAGGAAATGAAGCTTGACCCCTGGATGAAAAAATATTCTGTCATCATCGTAGACGAAGCACACGAGCGCAGCTTGAACATAGACTTTGTTCTTGGTCTTTTAAAGCGTGTGCTTCAGGCCAGAAGCGACTTCAAGGTGATAGTCAGTTCCGCCACGATGAATGCGGAAGCTTTCAGCAACTATTTTGGCGGTTGCCCGATTGTTAGCATTGAGACGCAGGTATTCCCAGTGACTACCGTGTATGACCCGCCTGCAATAGCGGCAAGCACCGCAAGTGAGTCCGCAGAAGAAGCCCTGCTTGAAAAAATTGAAACCACTGTCGACCGCGTTCTTGACAACAAGGAAGACGGCGACATTCTAGTATTCCTGCCCGGCGAGAAAGTCATCAAAGACTGCATGCAGCGGCTCTATACCTCTCCATTCCATTCAAAGATACACATCGTTCCGCTTTATGGCCGCTTGCCAAAAGAAGATCAGGAAAAAGTCTTTGACAAGGCTCCGCTCGGCAAAAAAAAGCTCGTAATCTCTACCAACATTGCGGAAACGTCAGTTACCATCGACGGCATTACCACAGTCATTGACCCGGGGCTTGCAAAGCTGAACTTTTACAGCCCCAGGACGTTTACGTCAAGCCTGGTTGAAACTCCGATAAGCAAGGCCAGCTGCAAGCAGCGTCTGGGGCGTGCTGGACGGACAAGACCGGGAACATGCTACCGCCTTTATACGCGCAAGGACTTTGAGTCTCGCGAAGAATACACTACCGAAGAAATCTACCGGACTGATTTAAGCGAAGTCGTTTTGCGCATGAGCGAGCTGGGAATCACCGATTTTGACAAGTTCGACTTTATTTCGCCTCCGCAGCACGAAGGCTTGATGGGTGCCGTAGACACGCTCAACATGCTCAAGGCTCTTGAAAGCGACGGTTCACTCAGCCGCATAGGTAAGCTCATGGTTGAGTTCCCGCTTGAGCCGCGCATAAGCCGCATTATAGTAGAAAGCATACTCTATTATCCGGAAGTCCTCGAAGAAGTGCTTATCGCAAGCTCCTTCCTTTCCGCACAGACACCGTTCGTTCTGCCTGTGGGCGAAGAGATGGACGCACGTAAAGCCCATCACGCCTTTAACGACATTCAGGGTGACTTTGTAAGCTACGTAAAGCTGTTCAGAACCTATATGTCCGTTACAAATAAGGAACGCTTCTGCAAGAACAGCTACCTTGACGAAAAGGTGATGGCAGAAATACTGAACATAAAGACGCAGCTCGAGGAAATCGTTTCAAGCAGACTGCAGATGCCGATTACCGGTGGAGGCAGCGTTGAGGACTACCTGTGCTGCATCGCGGCCGGCATGATTCAGTTCGTCTGTATACGTGACGGCCGTGAAAGCTACCGCAGTCTTACGGCGGATCATATCTCCATACACCCGGGTTCTTCAATGTTCCGCACCAGTCCGCTGTATATTGTGGCTGGCGAAATCGTGCGCACCAGCCGCATGTTTGCAATGTCAGTCTCTCCGCTTACCAGAAGTCTGATTCACAAAGTTGACCCCGATTTAGAATCCAAGCTCTCAAAGATGAAAGACAAGAAAGGCCGTCTGCTTAAGGACTGGCCTGAAGAAAACAAAGGTAAGGAAAAAGACCGCAAGAAACTTCGTGATGAGCGCAAAGAAGAGAATAAGAATATGGAAAACGCCATCTTCTTTGGCGGCCAGCAGTTTGTGATAGAAAAGATAAAGGGCAAGAAGACCGTAATCCTGCCGCTTTCTAATATCCGCTCAGCCCTGCAGTCTGAACAGAACGAAAGTCTCATGAAGCAGATTGCCGGTTTGAGAGGTATGGTCGTTACCCGCGGCAACTACAGCTTGATGGCCGGAGAAAAGTTGAGCATCATCATCGGGGCGGCAAAAGTGCTTAACTTGAACCCCTTGGATGAAAGCCAGTGGCAGCGTAAGCTTAATATCAGCGTCCGTGACGATGAGAATATGCGAACGCTTATCAACTCCCTTGACTGCATCATGCGTGTTGCCGTCTCCAAGGCGTCAGCAAAGGAGCTTGGTTTTGTGACCCTCTATACTAACGGAAACGGCTCGTACTGGTACAAAGTTTCCAAAAGCTATATGGCGGCCGTAAACGAAAACCTCGCTTCCCTGGAAAAGCTCATTGACGATTCAAACAATTCCTCGCTCGACAAGGGCGAGAAAGAAAAAATCAGCATGCTCTACCGCCTGGTGAATGCCCTTTACGAGTCTTAATACAGCGGCTTGCCGCTTTTATAGGGCGGCAAGCGCTTTCTTTACTTCCGCTACAAGATAGAAAGAGCCGGTTACAAGCAGGGCTTTTTTCTGCCTGTTTGCAGTCTGCAAGGCAAAGGCTATGGCTTCGTTGTAGTCATAGATGCTTGTGTATGGAATGTCCGCATAGGCAAATGCTTTGCCAAGCCTGTCCATATCAGCAGCCTTCGTTTCCCCCGGTCTTGTTATAATAACAGAAGAAAAACTGCCTTTCAGCATTGTCGCCATGTCTTCCGCGTCTTTGTCTGCCGCACATGCAAATAGCAACACTGCGTCATGTTTGCCGTCATACAAGCCGTTAAACGTCCGAATCGTAAAAGCCATGCTCCGTGGCGTGTGCGCTCCGTCCAGAATCATAACAGGAATATCGCTGTAGCCCTTAACAGACGGGACAATCTCAAAACGTCCCGGCAAATAGGCTTTCGCAAGACCTGTCTCTATAGTACGTTCATTTATATTACTCAGCAGAGTCTTGACTGCAAGCGCCGCCACAGCGGCGTTTTCCGCCTGGAACGTTCCCAGAAGACGCAGAGTAGGGCAAAGCGGGCTTGCAAATAGCTTTGACGCAAGCCGTATTTTCATGCCGACGCACGGACCTTTGCTTGTGTAGTGAATGCCGCTTATAGTCACTGCCTCGTCAACAAAAGTCAGCGGCGCATTGTGTTCTGCCGCAGTCTTGCGGAATACGTCTTTTACGCTGTCTGTCTGCTGTGGGGCGACAATGACCGGAACTCCGTCTTTTATGATGCCGGCCTTTTCCGCCGCAATTTTTTCCAGCGTGTCGCCCAAAAACTCCGTATGCTCAAGCTCAATCGGCCCGATGCAGCAACAGTCCGGGCTGACAACGTTTGTTGAGTCAAGGCGGCCGCCAAGGCCTACTTCCCAGACAACCCAGTCCACCTGCGCATATTTAAAGCATAGCATGGCAAAAAGCGTCACAAGCTCAAACCAGGTCGGACTTCTGCCGCCGGGCAGTTCGTCTGCCTTTGTTTCTGCAACGGCGGCAATCAGCTCGTCTGCGGCAGTGCGGTATACATCGTCCGAAAGAAAGCCGTCTGTAGTCACGATGCGCTCGCGGAAATCCATAATGTGCGGAGATGTGTATAAGCCTGTCTTATAACCTGCCGCTGCAAGAATCTCTGCAATCATTTGGGCGGTAGACCCCTTGCCTTTGGAGCCTGCCACGTGAAAACAGCGGTAGGACTTTTCGGGGTGCCCGAGTTTTTCTGTAAAAAAGCGCATCGTGTCCAGCCAGAATATACCTTTCTTAGGAGTGCGCTCAAAGTTCAAATAGCTGTCAAGCCAGTCAGAGAAATACTGAATGGAAGAATCTGTTTTGTCCTGCATTTTTTTGCCTGCCGCATATTATTGCGCATTTACCCGCTTTAAGCAATCCGACAGGCATGTAATTTTAGACTCTTTTCTATAATTCTTCGCTATAGATTTTTCCATCCTTGACATTTACTTTCAGTAGATTACCTGCCTTTATGGCTGTTTTGTCAGCAAAGACCTCTCCATATCGGCTTATAAAATCTTCATCAGGGTCTGCAAGGTATATATATTCGTATCGTGATACAGTGTTTATAAAGGATGCGATATCACAATCTGCAAACGGAACAGGGCAAACTATTGTTCTTGGAATAGTATAAAATGCTATTACTT
>CAZKPZ010000031.1:0-22237 GCA_964554745.1 uncultured Treponema sp.
GAGACTGCTGCTGAAGCCGCGGCAAACAAGAGCGCAAAGAAGGCAAAGAAATAATAGTTTCTAGCTGATACTAAGCAAAAAGCCCCGGAGGAACTCCTTCGGGGCTTTTTTTGTGTCAGAAAGTCTTTAGTCAGAGGTTTTCGGGCTTGAGACCGTATTCTTCTTTTCTCTGGTGGTCGTCACTGCCGGCAGGCTCTATGTGCACCACAATGTCATATACATCGGGAATCTCTTTGCGCACGGCATCTTCAACTTGCTCCGAAAGTTCGTGGGCGTCGTATACCGTCATGGCAGGATCAACTTCTATGTCCAAGTCAATGTCAAAGAGAGCCGCAATTTTGCGGATTCTTGCCCGGTGAGGGTTTGTCACTCCTGGTACGGATGATGCCGCCGCAAACAGCTTTTGATACAGTGAATTGTCTGTGTTCCCGTCCATCAGCTCAAGGTTTATCTGCTTAAAAAACTGTAAGGCATTCTTTATGACCCACAGGCCGACCAAGCATGCCACAATCGGGTCCAAGAGCGGCTGGTGGAGCAGCCGGGATGCGGCAATGCCCACCAGAACACCGGCGGAAAGAATTATGTCGCTCTTCATGTTCTGGGCGTTTGCCTTGACCATCTCGCTGTCTGCGAGCTTACCGTAGTAGAATTCGATTAACGCCAGAATGGACTTCCCCCCAATCGAAATCAATGCGGCTATTACGGCCAGCACCGAAACGTCAGAGGAAAAGTCCTGGCGCATTATGCTTGTAATGCCCCGTATGATGAGCTGTGTTCCTGCGTAGAATATGATGAAGGCGAGCAGCAATGTCGTTGTAGTCTCCGCCCGCCCGTGCCCCCAGGGGTGTTCCTTGTCGCTCGGCTGCGAGACAATACCGCTGATAACGAGCGTGACGATGGCAATCAGCACGTCTGTGGACGAGTCGATACCGTCGCCCAAGATGGCGAGCGAGCGCGACAAGTACGCCATAAGGAGTTTTAGGGCGGCAAGAATTATGTTGCCTACAAGGGCGATAATCCCTGCCACCCTGATATAGTGTGCTCTGAATCCGTTATTTTGCAACGACATTAACAAGTTTATCGGGAACTATTACAACCTTTACGATTGTTTTTCCTTCAAGGAACTTCTTTGCGCCGGCAGTCTCAAGGGCAGTCTTCTGCAGGGTGTCCTTGTCCGTGCCGGGAGCTGCCTCGAACTTGTCGCGGAGCTTGCCGTTTATCATAACGACAATCTGCTTTGAGTCCTCTGCCAGGTACTTGTCGTCGAAGGTAGGCCATGGCTCATAGGTCAGCGTCTTGTCGTGGCCAAGCTTTGCCCACAGCTCTTCGCCCAAGTGCGGCGCATAGCAGGCAAGCATCTTTACAAAGCCTTCCCACATCGCCTTTGGCAGTGAGTCGAGCTTTGAAGCCTCGTTGATGAAAATCATCATCTGGCTTATAGCCGTGTTAAAGTTAAGTGTGGCGGTGTCGTCCGTGACCTTCTTGACAGTCTTTGCATAAGTCTTACGCAGTGAGACAAGTGCCTTGTCCTCAAGCTTGCCGGTGATGTCCACGTCTGAGTACGGCTTTGAGGCAACGTCCCACACCTTGTCCAAAAAGCGGCTGATGCCTATCAAGCCCTGGGTGTTCCACGGCTTTGACTCGGCAAGAGGCCCCATGAACATCTCGTACATACGCACGGAATCAGCGCCGTAGTTCTTTATCATCTCATCGGGGTTTACGACATTCTTAAGCGACTTTGACATCTTTGCGACAACGCGCTCAAGCTTTTCGCCGGTACCGATTTCCTCATATTCATTTGAACCCGGTGCGGTCTCCTTTACCTGGTCAATAGGAACAAGAGACTTATTCGCCCTCTGGTAGGCGAATGACGTAATCATTCCCTGGTTTATCAGGCGGTGGAACGGCTCCTTTGTGCTCACCACACCGCAGTCATACAGCACCTTGTGCCAGAAGCGGCTGTAGAGCAGGTGCAGAACGGCGTGCTCGGCTCCGCCCACGTACAGGTTCACCGGCATCCAATAGTTTTCTATCTCTTTGGAACAGAATTCCTTGTCGTTCTTGGGGTCAAGGTAGCGCAGGTAGTACCAGCAGCTTCCCGCCCACTGAGGCATTGTGTTAGTCTCGCGCCTTGCGTCTCCGCCGCACTTTGGGCACTTGCAGTTCACCCAGCTCTCGATTCCGGCAAGAGGGCTTTCGCCGGTTCCTGTAGGCTGGTAGGTCTTTACGTCCGGCAGCTTTAGAGGAAGCTGGTCTTCCGGCACCGGCACAGTACCGCACTTGGGGCAGTGCACCAACGGAATAGGCTCGCCCCAGTAGCGCTGGCGGCTGAATACCCAGTCGCGCAGCTTGTAGTTTACGGTCTTTTTGCCTATGCCCTTTTCCTCAAGCCAGGCAATCATCTTTTCGATGGCGTCCTTCTTGTTCAAGCCGTCCAAGAAGCCTGAGTTCACGTGGATACCGTCTTCCGTCCAGGCCTGCTTCTGCACGTCAACCTTGGACTTGAGCACTTCTATAATAGGTAGGTTGAATTTCTTTGCAAACTCCCAGTCACGCTCATCGTGGGCAGGAACAGCCATGATTGCGCCTGTACCGTATGAAATCAAAACGTAGTCTGACACCCAGATTGGTATCTTGTTGCCGTTTACCGGGTCAATGGCGTAGCTGCCGGTAAAGACACCGGTCTTGTCCTTGGCAAGGTCGGTGCGCTCCAAGTCGGACTTTTTGGCTGCCGCTTCAATATAGGCGTTCACCTCGTCCTTGTGTTCCGCAGTGGCCAGCTCCTGAATCATCGGGTGCTCAGGGGAGATTACCATATAAGTTGCGCCAAAGAGCGTGTCGGGGCGGGTAGTGTAGACCTTGAGCTTCTTGTCAGACGGATTGCCCTTGCTGTCTGCGACGGTGAATTCCACGTCCGCGCCGGTGGAGCGGCCAATCCAGTTGCGCTGCATGAGCTTTACGCTTTCAGGCCAGTCAAGCTCGTCAAGGTCAGAGAGCAGACGGTCTGCATAGGCTGTAATCTTAAGAATCCACTGGCGGATTACCTTGTGGGTGACTGTTGAGCCGCAGCGCTCGCATTTGCCCTCTTTGACTTCCTCGTTTGCAAGCCCTGTCTTACAGGAAGGACACCAGTTGATAGGTGTCTGTGCCTCGTAGGCCAGTCCTTTCTTGTAGAGCTGCAGGAAAATCCACTGCGTCCACTTGTAGTAGTCGGCCTCACATGTGATTACACAGCGGTCCCAGTCATAAGAAAAGCCCAGCGCCTTAATCTGCTGGGTAAAGTGCTCGATGTTCTTAAAGGTTGTAGTGGCAGGGTGTGTTCCTGTCTTAATCGCGTAGTTTTCAGCCGGCAGACCGAACGCGTCGTATCCCATCGGGTGCAGGACGTTGTAGCCGTTCATGCGCAAATAGCGGCAGTAGATGTCTGTAGCCGTGTATCCTTCCGGGTGTCCTACGTGAAGTCCCGCTCCTGACGGGTAGGGAAACATATCCAGGACGTAGCGCCGCTTGTCTTTGGGAAAGCGCGTGTCTTCCGTCGCTCTGAAAGTCTTGTTGTCTTCCCAGTATTTTTGCCACTTGGGTTCGATTTCACTGAAAGGATATGACATTATATAAAAACCTCGCTTCTGAAATTTTACTAAATTGCCTACAACTATACAACTTTTCTTCACTTTAATAAAGGGGGAGCGGAAGGCTCTTACGTGCCTTAACACGACATTGTAACGTACGTTAATGCTCCTTTCTAAGCTACGTTAATACGACATCGTAACGTACGTTAACACGGCATTGCAACGTACGTTAAAGCGGCGTTGCAAGGCTGTATGCAAACTGCAATAAAAATGCTATAGTGCCTCGCATGAATTCCATTGTCTTTAAGGACTCCGCCGCAAAACGCGCCGGCTCATACAGTAAGGACTCTATCACTGAGGGGGTAATCTGGAAGGCCCTGCTGGCGTTCTTTTTTCCGATTCTGTTCGGAACATTCTTTCAGCAGCTCTATAACACGGTGGACGCCGTGGTCGTCGGCCGCTATGTGGGCAAAGAAGCGCTTGCCGCCGTCGGTGGCGGTGCGGCCGTATACGTTAACCTGATTGTTGGCTTTTTTGTGGGGCTTACGAGCGGAGCCGGCGTGCTGATTTCCCAGTTTTACGGGGCAAAAAATGACCGCGACATGACACTCTGCGTGCATACTTCCATGGCGCTCTCTATCGCCGGCGGTCTTGTTATGACGGTAATCGGTGTTGCGGCAAGCTCTCCTGTGCTTATTGCCACACGTACCCCGGCAGACACCTTTGACCTTTCGCTGCTTTATCTGCGCATTTATTTTATGGGCATGGTACCCATGTTCGTCTATAACATGGGGTCAAGCGTGCTTCGTGCAATCGGCGACTCCCGTACTCCGCTTGTTATTCTTGTGGCGGGCTGCGTTACAAACATTGTTCTTGACCTTCTGCTGGTCATTGTGTTCAAGCTGGGGGTGGCCGGCGTGGCTATTGCCACGTTAATCTGCCAGACCGAAAGCGCCGTCATCACATCGGTTGTCCTCATGAGGGCGAAGGGGAGCTATGCCCTTAGTTGGGATAAGGTGGAGTTCACTCCGCACATTCTTGCCAAAATCCTCAGGCTCGGCTTTCCGGCAGGAATACAGTCCTGCCTGTACACGGTGAGCAACCTGATAATTCAGACTTTCATCAACTCGTTCGGTACGAATGACGTGGCTGCATGGGCTGCGTACGGCAAGATAGACGCTATCTTCTGGATGCTCATGAGTGCGCTCGGCATATCGCTTACTACATTTGCCGGGCAGAATTACGGCGCGGGCAAGTTTGACCGGGTGCGCAAAAGCTTGTGGGAAAGTCTCGGCTTTGCCGTGCTGATTACGGTTCTTCTGACTGTGGCTTTCTGCCTGTGGGGGCGCTACTTCTTCCTGCTTTTTACGAATGACGCCGCGGTTCTTTCCGAAGGAATGAAGATGATGTGGTTCCTTATGCCCTTCTGGGGAACGTTTATCTCTATAGAAATGCTAAGCGGCGCAATCCGGGGCTGCGGCGTGAGTTTTATCCCCATGATGATTACGGTGTTCGGTGTCTGCCTTTTGCGTATTGTGTGGCTGTTCACGGCGGTGCCGTTATGCCGCACAATTATCATGGTCATGGCAAGCTACCCCATTACCTGGTCGGTAACGAGCATAGCTTTCTGGATTTACTGGCTTAGCGGCAAGTGGATAAAGAAACCCTCTGGCAATGACGGCACTGAAACTTACGTCGTAAAGTAAGTTGTCATGTTGCCCTTGCCCTTTATTTCTACGATTTCGCCCTGGCCATAGTTGAACTTGTCTTTTGTCAGGTCGTAGGTTGCCTGAGTTACATGGATGTAGCCCGGGCGGCCGCTGGATTCCATGCGGCTTGCCACGTTCACCGTGTCGCCCCAGATGTCGTAGATGAACTTTGTCTTGCCGATTACGCCCGCAATCAGCTCACCTGTGTTGATTCCTATGCGGATTGAAATCTTTATGGGGCTGCTGCGGTTGAATTTTTCAAGGTCCTGGAACATGTGCCGCGCGTATTCCACCATGCGCGGAGCGGCGGTGACGTCAGGAATGTCAGTCAGTCCGGTGGCCGCCATGTAGCAGTCTCCGATTGTCTTTATCTTTTCTATGCCCTCGCGGTCTGCGCGCAGGTCAAAGAGCGTGAATATCCTGTTGAGTATGTTGACAACTTCGTTTGCTGAAAGTTTTGAGGACATCTTTGTGAATCCTACGATATCTGCGAATAGGACGGTAACATAGTCGTGCTGGCGTGCTATGATTGCGTTCGGGTGCTTAGAAAGTTCCTGCGCTATGTTCCGCGGCAGAATGTTCAGCAGCAGACGCTCGGAGCGGTTCTTTTCTTCCTCGAGAGCCTCCTTTTCTTTTTTAAGGTCAAAGGTCTTTTCGGCGACTTCCTTTTCAAGCTGGCGCTGATAGCGCTTGAGCCGTTCAAAATATGACCATATTGAGACTACTACTATCATTATGACGGTCATGGCTACGATTGCCCAGAACCACCACAGCTGCCAGAAATACGGCTTCTTGATTATGACCAGTTTGCTTGACACGTCGCTTACGATGTCGTTTGCGCTAAGAGCCATTACCGTGAAGGTGTATTTTCCCGGCGGCAGGTTAGTGTAGGAGACTGAACGCGGCAGGCTCCAGTCTGAGTATTTGTCGTCAAAGCCTTCAAGCCTGTGGCTGAATCTGATTTGCTCCGATGAGATAAAGCTCAGTCCTGTGTATGAGATGTCTATACGCTTTGTTTCCGGCGAAAGAATGATTTCCCCGGTGTTTTCAACCGGGTCATCGTCTACAAATATGTCCTGCAGTTCGATTTGCGGCTTTGTGTGGTTGCTCTTTGCCTTTATGGGGTCGTAGACTGCGACTCCGTCTATGAGCGTGAACCAGATGCGCTCAAGGCTGTCGCGCATTGAGAGGGAAGTAGACGTTACGCCTCCTGTGCGCAGTCCGTCTGAAAGACCGTAGCTTTTGACGGTGAGGTTGTTTTCTGCACCTGCCATTACGCTGTCAAAGTCAGAAAGCTTTGCAGATGTTATGCCTCTGCTGTTGGTCAGCCAGAGCGTGTCGGAGATGTCGCGTATTATCTGGAACTGGCTGTCTGTCGGCAGTCCGTTGCCTGAGTTGTAGTTAAAAATCTTTCCGTCCAGAACTCTGGTGACACCTGTTCCTGTGCATATCCAGACTTCGTTATCGCGGAAGCTGAGTATCTTGAATATAACGTTGCCGGCAAGTCCGTTTTCGGATGTGTAGGATTGGGTGACTTTTTTGTCCTTAAGCTGGAATATGCCGCCGCCGTCAGTTCCTACCCAGATGCTTCCGTCCGGTGATTCAAAGATGCACATTATGTATTCGTTCTGTATTCCGTCGGCCTTTGTTATGTTCGTTATCCTGCCTGTTCTGCGCTCTATGATGCTCAGCCCCGTGGTCGTTCCCACGTAAATGTCTCCGTTTGAGATTTCAACGGCAACGCGGACTTTGTTACCGGCAAGCCCCTTGTCCTTGGTGATGGCTTCTATAGTGCCGTCTTGATGCACTATCGCCTGCCCGAATTTCTCGTAGGTGCTTACAAGCAGCTCTCCCTTTTTGGTCATGGCTACGTGCCTTATGCGTATGTCCGAAAGTGTCCTGGTTACTTCGTTCTCGACTCTCTCAAGGTTCATGGTAAAGCAGTAAAGTCCGTTATCCGCACCCATCCAGACTAGGCCGCGCCGGGAATCTTCCGCTATTGCGTTTATGGTCGTTCCTATGTTTATGGTCTTGAACTTGCTGAGGCTCATCTTTTCTATTCCGCCGCGGTCTGTGGCGAACCAGATGTTGCCTTCGTTGTCTTCGAGGACTTTGTTGACGTTGTCGTCCGCAAGGCCGGTCTCGCGGTCATAGTATGAAATCATGCCTGAGTGTACGACGGAAACGCCTGAGTCCATGCCGAACCAGATGTTGTTCTCTCTGTCCTGGAAGATGGAGTTGATTATTGTTCCCGGCTGCTTGCCGTGCCCTATGTCGAATACGCTCTGCATGCTTCCGTCAATTTTGACTGCATAGAAGGGAGCTACACCGAACCAGAATGCGCCTGTTCTGTCTTGCGCAATGGCGGTTACCACCGGTTTTTGTATTGACGTGATGCCTTCATAGCGGATAAAGCGG
Source organism: uncultured Treponema sp. (assembly GCA_964554745.1). Classification (GTDB taxonomy): domain Bacteria; phylum Spirochaetota; class Spirochaetia; order Treponematales; family Treponemataceae; genus Treponema_D. Next base: position 7,697 of record CAZKPZ010000031.1, read on the forward strand.
TGCTCGTTGTACACATAGATGGAGTTTGCCTTTGCCGAGGTCAGCCAGATTCTGCCGGTAGTGTCGCAGTAGAGGAGCTGTGTAAGAATGTTTTCTTCGTTGTAGGCGGCAAGACCTTCCGGTATTACGACTTCATGAGAGGGGGTGATGTATGCTACGCCGCTTGCCGTTCCTGCCCAGATGTTGCCCTCGAAGTCTTCGGTGATGGCGCGGACAGAGTTGTTCGGCAGTCCGTTGTCTGTGGAAAATCTGAGCACCTGGCCGTCTTGCGCTATGCAGGTTATGCCTTCGTCGTTTGAGCCTACCCAGATGTTGCCGTTTGTGTCCTGCAGAAGGGAGCGGGCGGAGACAAAGCCGTACTTTGGGTTTTTGGTATGGTTGTAAGTGCGGAATTCAATGCCGTCGAAGCGGACAAGGCCGTCATATGTTCCTATATATATATAGCCTTTTTTGTCCTGCATTATATTGGTGATTGTGTTTCCGGGAAGTCCGTCCGCAGAGTTCCAGCTGCGGCTTACATAGTTTGAAAGATAGCTTGTGTCTACAGGGAGCTTTATGACTTTTGTCTTGGGCGATACTGTTTCTTGTGTGAATGCTGCTGAGCAAATGAATATGCCAAGAATAATATGGAAGAAATGATGTGCTGTGTGTTGTTTTCTGAAAAACATGATAACTCCTGTCAATTTTGCTATTATATCATATATTTTGTATATTGTGGTTATTTTGCATATATTTTAATAAAATGTTTTTTAATGCAGTTTTAATATTGGAATTGGCAAAATGCCATTGGTCTTTTCTTTACAAATAGCCGGTGTTGCGGTAGAATGACTGCTTGCTACCATGATTAAGAATATTATTTTTGATGTCGGCAATGTGTTAGTCGAGGTACGGTCGGTAGATGCCATGTTGGAGCAGGGCTTTAGCAAAGAGCGCGCCGAAAGAATATATGCAGCTACTTTGGGTAATCCCGGCTGGAAAGAGATGGACCGGGGTGTGCTTTCGCGGGAGGAATGCATCGCCCTGCTAAAAAAGGGGCATGATGAGCCTTTGCAGAAAGACTTGGACTTGTATTTTGAAAAGGCTGTGTGGCATTTTGTGCGTCCGTTTCCGTATACCAGGCTGTGGCTTGAGGAACTTAAGAATAAGGGCTATAAACTGTATATTCTTTCTAATTATCCTAGCTGGCTGTGGACTGCGAATTCTGAGAATGCCTTTAACTTTTTGGACTTGATTGACGGCAAGGTCGTTTCCGGTTTTGAGAAGGTTATAAAGCCTGATGCTGCCATATATGAGTTGCTTTTGTCTCGCTACAAGCTTGTTCCGTCTGAATCGGTGTTTATTGACGATTTGGCTGTTAATATTGAGGGGGCAAAAAGGCAGGGAATCAACGGAATACAGTTCCTTTCGCATGAGGACGCGGTATCAAAGCTTGCCGGCTTGCTCTAGGATTGTGGTTGTATTGTATTTTTTTTGAAAAAGCAGTATATTTGATTTACTAGATTATAGAATTAGGAAAGTATTATGGAAGTTACGGAAGAACTTAAGACGAAGATAAAAAATGTTATTATTTCTTCCCTTGAGTTAGAGGATATAAAGGCTGAGGATATCGGAGATGACGAGCCTCTTTTTGGTGAAGGTCTGGGGCTTGATTCAATAGATGCTCTTGAGTTGGGTGTCGCAATGAAAAAGAATTTCGGCGTTAAATTTTCGGCCGAGGGCGATGACAACAAGAAGTATTTTGCTTCTGTGAATGCGCTCGCTTCTTATATAGCAGGAGAGAATGCATGACTAAAGACGAGATTTATGCAAAGCTTCATGATATTATCGTAAATGACTTTGAGGTGCCAGAAGAAAAAGTGACGCCGAATGCGCTCTTGACTGATGAGCTTGATTTGGATTCCATAGATTTTATTGATATGGTAGTAAAAATGAAGGAATTTGTTCCTGAGCGAGTCAGCCCTGAAGTCTTTGATAATGTCAAGACCGTGCAGGACGTTGTAGACAAGCTGGAACCTTATATCAACAAGGAGAATAAGTAGCGGCAAAATGGCCAGAGTCTTGACCGCCGTCCTTGCATTAGTGTATCCGGCCGTTGTATTTTGCATGCTGTGTGTGTTTCACCTGCCGGTGAAAATACTGTCAGTGTGTATTATGGGAATGGGGTTCGCGTTTTTTCTTGCTGCCACATCACGCTCTGGCAGCGGAAAACGTTCTGCTGGTGTTTTTGAGAGAATACGGCCTTTTGTTAGCTCAACGCTCCTGCTTTTTGTGGGCATAGCGTGCTTTTTAACCGATAAGGCTGTATTCTTAAAGCTGTATCCGCTTTTAATCAGTGCCGTTTTTTTGTTCGCTTTTGGCAGCACGCTTTTTTTTCCGCCGGTAATAATATACCGCTTTGCTTGTTTAGCTGATAAATCTCTGACAGATTCCCCAAAAAGAAAAGCTGTTGAGTCGTATTGCCGTAAAGTTTGCATTGTATGGTGTGTCTTTTTTGTCTTCAACGGCACTGTGTCTCTCTGTACGGCGGTTTTTGCGGACTATGAGCTTTGGTCACTGTATAATGGTCTTATATCATATATTCTGATGGGGCTGTTGTTTGCTGTAGAATATTGTATCCGTAGGAGGGTTAATAAAAAAATGTCCGGTGTGTATACGATTTCTTCGTTTAAGGCTGATTCTCGTCCAGATGACTATGTACTCTGCTATGAGGACGTTTGGTCTAAGGGAACGTACAAGACTTGGAAGGATTTTTTAGTTGATACAGCAAAAATGCGCGCTTTTCTTGCAAAAGAGGGCGATACTGCTTAGTGGATTTTGCACTGCGAGGACTATTGGTATTTTCTGGTGACTTTTGTGGCTCTTTTGCAGTGCGGAAAGACTGCTGCCCTTACTCAGAATATAACACCGTCATATATGAATGATATACGCCGTGACGGAGACGGCTTTTTGTCTGATCAGAATGTTGCTGGGGCTGTGTCCATTCGGGATATCATAGAAAACGGGGCGGAGCCTGCGGAAGCGGAGATTCGCTCCGTTCATGCAATTAAAGCTGATGATACGAAAATTGTAATGTTCACGTCAGGTAGTACCGGAAAACCTAAGCGGGTTAACCAGCGGATGACCGAGTTTGAGAACGACAATGCTTTTATAATTTCAAAATGGGGGCAGGAATTTAACAAGCGCAAGCTTGTAACGACGGTAAGCCAGCACCATATTTACGGTTTTCTTTTTGGCATTTCATTGCCTTTTGCCGTCGGCTGCCCGTTCAGACGCAGAAGAATTGAATTCCCGGAAGAATTCGAGACTTTGACAGACTCATCTTATATGATAATTGCGACTCCTGCATTTTTGAAGCGTACAGTTGAGTTGGAAGACAAACTTCCGCTTTCAGATGCTTTTATATTTACTTCTGGTGGGGCTGTGCCTATTGATGTTGCAAAGAAGACTAAGGAGGTCTTTGGATTTTGGCCTCTGGAAGTGTATGGTTCTACAGAAACCTCCGGGATTGCTTGGAGACAGTCTTTTAACGGTATGGAGTGGACGCCCTTTGACAATGCAAAAATATGGAAGGGTGCCGACGGTTGCCTGGTTATAGTTTCGCCGTATGTACGAGATCCGAACGGTTTTCAGACTGCTGATTTGGTTGACATCTATCCAGACGGCCGCTTTTTGATGAAAGGACGCTCGGACTCGGTTGTTAAGATTGAAGAAAAACGTATTTCTCTACCGGAGGTGGAAAACCGGCTCTTGGAGTCAGGTCTTGTAGAAGATGTGAAAGTGATTGCCATGGAAGACCGCAGGCAGTATCTTGCAGCCGCTATACAGCTGAACAAAAAAGGACTCGAAAAATTTGCGGGTGAGCGTAAGCTTGTACTGAATACTTATTTTCATGACTTTTTGATGAAGTATTTTGAGAATGTTGTTATTCCAAAAAGATGGCGTTTTGTGGAAAAGCTTCCGGCGGACGTGCAGGGCAAGAAGCACAAGGACGATATCAAAGCCCTCTTTGAGACCGGGGCGGAATGAATAAGAAAATTGGAATCAGCGGATTGACAGATGAGCGTATTCTCTTGGAATCGGATAATTGTCTGCAAGTAGAATTCATGATAGGGGAAGACTGTATTTTCTTTGATGGCCATTTTCCATCGTACAAGATATTGCCTGCCGTCGGGCAGTTTGCAATTGTAATGGGTTATGCGTCTGCTTTTTTTGATGTATCTCCGACAGTTTCTGTTATAAAGCGTATGAAATTTGTTTCTCCTGTTTTGCCCGGAACCCGTGTGATTCTGACTATAGAGCGTGTAAAAGACAAGTTTTCTGGCTCTGCAGACTTCCAGTACTCCATAAAGGATTCTGCCATCCAAGTTGATGGTAAAGAAAAAGTCTATTCTTCGGGGTTTTTTGCATGAATTGTGCTTTTGTTATTCCTGTTTATCGGCACGGTTCTACTCTGGAAGATGTGGTCAAATCTCTTTTGCCGTATAAGCTGCCTATTATTGTAGTAGATGACGGCAATGAGGCAGAAGAAGCGGCTCTTATGGCACAAGTTGCGGAACGGCATAGCGAAGTTATTATTGTAAAACATGCGAAAAATGGCGGAAAAGGAGCGGCAATGACTAGTGCTGTCAGAAAAGCCCAAGAATTAGGTTTTACGCATGTTTTTCAGATTGATGCGGACGGTCAGCATGATGTTTCTTGCTGTGGTTTCTTCTTAGATGCCGCGCAAAAAAATCAAGAGACGCTGATTTGTGGTTATCCTTTGTATGATTCGTCAGCACCGGTATTACGGCTAAATGGGCGTAAGTTTTCGAATGCCTGGGCCAGATTTGTCAGTTGGAATTACCGTATAGTAGATTCTCTTTGCGGATGCAGAATTTACCCGGTAAAACCGTATTCAGAGCTTTTAAGGCATCATGCTGTAATTGACAGCCGTATGGGATATGATGCTGACATATTGGTACGCCTTTTATGGAAAGGTGTAAAGCTAATTTCTCTTCCGGTAAAAGTAACCTACGCTAAAGACGGTGTTTCTAATTTTAGGATGGTCAGGGACAATGTGCATATTTCCGTAACGTATGCGAGGTTATGTGTAGGGATGATTTTACGATTACCGATACTGGTGTTCCGTTTTATTGCGAGGGGCTGTAAATGACAAATAATACCTCGCGTTCTGACAGTGTACACTGGTCAAATGAGAAGGAAGTAGTAAATGGAAGCTTGCCGGTAAGCTTTCTTATATTGCTTGTAAGAATTCTTCCGTTCCCAATTTTGTCGCTTTTGACTTTGATTGTCTCTTTTTTTTATTATTTTTCATCAAAAAGGGCACGTATTGATGCGGAGAATTATCAAAATCATCTGATTGCTTGGCAAAAGGAAAACAATAAGCCTTCCTTGAATAAGTCTGCAGTCTTTAAACAGATTTTTTCTTTTGCGCTTGCATTGGTTGAACAGGTCGCCGCATGGACAGGAAAGCTGAAATATGATGACATTGTTTTTGTAGATGATGATTCGAAGGAACTAAAAGAAAATGTTTCGTCCGGAAAAGGGGCGGTAATCCTGTTTTCTCATTTGGGCAGTATGAGCTGTCTGCGTGCATTTGCCAATAAGCAGCAGATGGGGGTGAAAAGGGTATTGCCGCTATGTATTCTTGCGGATACAAAAATGTCTGCAATTTTCAATAAGGAGATTAGAAAACAGAATCCACTGTTTGATATGAACATTGTTAATTCGGAAGAGTTCGATATTTCAGAATTTATGCGCTTTCAAAATACTGTTGAGCGCGGCGGAATCGTGACAATTGCTGCGGATCGTACTTCTGAAAAGAGTCCCGATAAAATTGTAAAATGTTCCTTTTTGGGAATGGAAGCGCCGTTCCCGTATGGTTCTTTTTTACTGGCATTGTTGCTTGAAGTTCCTGTGTACTATGTTTTTTCTATACGCAGTAAGACTTTTATGCTGCACCCGAAGTACAATATGTTTGTAAAAAAGGCGACTGTTTTGCCGGAGTATTATGACCTTTTATCTAGAACTGAAAAGAAAGCTTCTGTTCGTGCATTGTGCAGAGAATTTGTATCAACAATGGAAAGTATGGTAACGCAATATCCGTTTCAGTGGTATAATTTTTTTGATTTCTGGGGACAATGATTTATGGCACGTGTTGTAAGTGAGACAATTGTTTTTCCTGTAGAATTTTACGATGTTGACTCTATGCGCATAGTTTGGCATGGGAATTATGTCAAATATATGGAAAAAGCACGCTGTGCATTGTTAGATAAAGTGAACTTCGGCTATTTGGAGATGGAGAAGAATAATTTTGAATTCCCAATTGTTGAGCTAAAGCTTAAGTATATACGCTCGCTTGTTTTTGGACATAAAGTAAAGGCTGTTGCGACTCTTGTTGAATATGAGAACTGTATAAAGATAAAATATGAGTTTTATGACTATGAGACTGGCATGCTTACAACAAAAGGTGAAAGCACGCAGATGGCAGTAGAGATGCCTTCGGGGGAATCTAAGCTTGTCTGCCCGAGGATTTTTATAGATCGGGTAAAGAAAGTTTTGCAAAGTGAGGGGAAAGCCTAAAAATGATGACCATAGGTAAATTGTTTTTTTCTTTTTTTTCAATTTTTGTCTTTTCGATTAATACTGTTTGGTGCCAAAAAACAGATGGAATTACTTTCGATACCGTGTGCAATGGCCTTACTTCGCATAAAGTGACCGTTGGTGATTTTACGCAGACAAAGAAATCTTCTGCGGTTCATAGAGAACTTAAGTCTTCTGGTCATTTTATTATTTCAGGCAGTGGAATTGTCTGGGAAACAACCAAGCCTTTTCCTTCTGTGCTTGTGGTTACAGAAACAAAGATAAAACAAACTTTGCCAGATGGTACTTCGTCAGTAATTGACGGAGCCGACAACAGCGTCTTTGCCAGTGTGGCTGGAACCTTGTCATCTCTTTTCAGCGGTGACAGAGAAAAGCTTGAAAAGAATTTTACAGTTTGCTTTTTAAGTTCTTCTGATTTCTGGAAAATGATTTTATACCCTAAGGATGCCAATATATCTTCTGTTATGCGTTCAATCACTCTAAGCGGCAAGAGCAAAAGTGCCGTTGATACATCGTTGGATTCGGTTTTGATAGACGGTGTAAGTAATGATACAATATTGTATACATTTAAAAATCAGCAATATAAAGAGGCTTTGAACGAAGATGAAAAAGCGTTATTTACATTTAGTTAATGGTTTTACAAGACTTTATTTAGTTTTTCATATTTGTTTATTGCTATCGTTTCTTGTTGTGTTTGTACATGACAAGCGTGTCGTTCTGGATTCTGATTTACTGAATATGGTTCCATCATCATATTCTGCAGATAGCGCTGCCTTAAAGGCCGCTGATGAAACGCTGAGTAGTTCGACTTCAAAAAATATAATAATTCTTGTATCCCATACTGACTTTTCTAAAGCAAAAGATGTTGCTTTAAAGGTTGTGAATGAATTAGAGGGTAGTGATAATTTTGCTTCATTGAGACTCCATACGGATTCTTCATCAATGTATGACAGTCTCAATTTTCTGCATAAGTATCGTTTTAATATACTTGATGAAAAGATTGTCAATTTACTCTCTAATCATCAAACTGCATCTGCATTTGCAATGAATGCTATAGCAAAGGCCTATAGTCCTATTTCTTTTTCTTCTGTAGAGAATATTGAAGAAGATCCTTTTCTTTTTGATGATTATAATTTTAACAGATATCTTTCCGTTATACAAAATTCTGGTATGTCACTTTTGCCTAAGGAGAGTGTCCTCGCAACAGAGTATCAAGGATTGTGGTATGTCTTTATAAGCGGAGTGTTAAGCACTAAGGGGACTGCTCTTGCAAGCTCAACAAACGGAGTAGCAGAGGTTTATTCTGTATGCGCTCCTCTGGAACGAGATGGTATTAGATTCATTTATTCTGGAACGCCTTTCCATAGTTATGCGAGTTCTCTCTCTGCGTCAAGGGAAATAACCTTGATTTCTGTCTTTTCTCTTCTTTGTATTTTGGTTATACTGCTGTATTTTTTTCGCTCACCATTTCCAATCCTGTTTTCGGTACTTTCAGTGTTATTATCTGTCATAAGCGGTTTTTGTGCAACATATGTCATTTTTAGAAAGATTCATCTGCTTTCAGTAGTGTTTGCAACATCGCTTATCGGGTGCTGTATTGATTATAGTTTGCATTTCTTTGTAGAATGGAAAGCTGATATTTCGCTTTCTTCTGGCGGTGAAATACGTAAAAAACTTTTTAAAGGCCTATCCTTATCTTTGTTGTCGACAGAGATAGGGTATTTTTGTCTTTTTTTTGCACCGTTCCCATTGTTAAAGCAAGTCGCAGTTTTTTCTTTTGTCGGCATATTGAGTGCGTATTTATCCACTGTTTGTATTTATCCTTTGTTGCATTTGCCTCAGAGGGAGAAAAGAACTGTCTTACTTTTAGAAAATGTAAAGTCTAGACAATATAAGCGCCATGGTCTCGTGTTTGCATTGTCTATAATTTTTATTTCTATAGCTGTCATTCTTGTTAATTACAGGAATGTGCGTGTTGAAAACAAAATATCAAAACTATATACACCTCATGGACGGTTGCTGACGGATACTGTTTTGGCATCTGAAGTCTTAAGCTATTCACCAACGGCATGGTTTATTGTACGGGGTGATTCAGTAGAACAGGTTTTGGAACAAGAAGAATCTTTTTGCTTTGCACTGAAAGAAAAAACATCTGTCCTTGCAACATCGCTTTTCATTCCTTCAAAGTCTATGCAAAAAAAATCGATAGATGCCGTGAAAAAACTTTTTCCGTTGGTGTCACAGCAATATGAATTCTTGGGCTTTGACAATTCATATGTGAACGCATTTGAGTCTTCTGTTGATTCTGCATGTCGGAATTTGCTTTCTCCTGAAAATGATTTACCTGTTTATTTAAAAAACTCTATTTCATCCCTGTGGCTTGGAAAGATTGGCGAGTATTATTATTCCCTTATAATTCCTTCAGTTGTTGATGATCCAGAATCATTCAAAACTCTTGCTGCAAACTATGAAGGTGTCTACTTTGAGAATAAAGTCAGTGACATCAATTCGAATTTGGATTCGATTACAATAACAATTTTTGTTGCTTTTGGGTTGGCGTTGTTCTTGGTGATACTAATCATGAAGTTCTTTTATTCATGGAAACAAGTTGTAGCTATCATCTCTTCCTGTGCGGCAAGTTTTCTTTCTGTCATTGCAGTCTTTTCGTTGTCGGGAGCAGGTATCGACTTTTTTGCTGTAATTGGTATCATATTGGTGTTCGGCCTTGGATTGGATTATATGATTTACAACTTGGAGAATCGAACTTCTAACAAGCTTGAATCTGTTGCAATTGTTCTTTCGTTCATTACTACTGCGATTTCATTCGGAGCTCTTGCTTTAAGTTCTTTTATGCCGGTTCATATAATCGGTTCTTCAATTTTTGTGGGCTTGACGATTGCTTTTTTGTGTGCGGTTCTATAGTGAGGAGAAAAACGGATGTTTCGAAAAAGTGTGCCTGGTATATTGATTTTTTTTATTATGTTTTTAGGAGCCTCATGTTCAACTTTAAAGACAGAGAAGCGAAAAGAAGCAACAGACAAAAAAGTGTATGTTACGGACAAAAAATCTATTACGATACTTGCTCCTGATGAACTTGCTCGTGATGTGGACCAACTGCAATTATTTACTGGTGAGTGGAATGAAAAAAAAATAACTATGCAGTGCTATACTGTATGTGATGAAAATGGCATAACTGTTTTTCTTATGAATGAATTCGGAATTGATATGGGAACTCTTTCTTACAAAAATGGACGTGTTTCTGTTGATTCAAGTTTTTTTCCTGAAAATATAAAAGGCGCATATATCATTGCAGATTTGCAGAATGTTTATTATGATGTGTCGGCCCTTGAGCGAAACTATGCTCATGCCGGGCTTGCGTTTAAAGTTATACAATTGCAAGATACGGAACTTAGAACTATTTATGATGGGAATGTGTTGATTGAGAAGATTGAAAAATATGAAAACAAGATTGTTATCCATAACTTTCTTCGGGGGTATCGCTTTGTTTTACAGGGAGAGGGATTATGAGTGAGCCTTGTACTGTATATCTTTCTCGACCAGGAGCAATAGCTTCCTGCGGGTTAAACATGCAAGAGATATGGTCTTCTGTTGTTGCCGCTGCGTCTGAAGGAATAAAAAAGACGACAACATATTCAGGAAAGACTTTTTTTGCTGGAAGAATTGATGAGTCACAACTGCCTGCGGTAAAGGCTCGCTATGATATGAAAATCATCCGAATGGAAGCTGCAGCATTATCGCAAGTACAGAATTACATCAATATTGCAAAAGACAGGTATGGAGCAGACCGTATTTCTGTTTGTGTCGGTTCTTGTGACAATGGAAGTGAGTTTTCTGTTGCCGCCCATAGGACTTATTTTAACAGCGGAGTGTTTCCTGCATCTTATGAAATTGAGATGCAGGGTGCTGATTACGTAGCTTCTTTTATAAATGAAACATATGGATTGCAGGGGCAGTCACTGGCATTCGCTACAGCCTGCTCGTCCAGTGCTACTGCCTTGTGCCGGGCTGCCGAATTGATTCGTGCAGGGCTATCCGATGCTGTCGTCGCAGGTGGCGTTGATATTGCATCTGATACAGTGCTTTTGGGATTCGACTCATTAAAATCTGTATCGCCTTTGCCGGCAAACCCATTTAGTAAAAATCGCAGTGGAATAACACTAGGAGACGCTGCCGCGTTTTTTGTTTTGTCCCGGGATTCTCTCGTGCCAGATTTTCCGCAGGTTGTTCTTGCAGGGTATGGTGAAAGTTCTGATGCTCATCATGCTACTGCTCCAGACCCGGAAGGTGATGGAGCCGCTTTTGCTATGCAGCAAGCGTTGCAGAGCGCAAAAATTACAAGCACGCAAATCGATTATCTGAACCTGCACGGTACTGGAACAGAACTTAATGATTCAATGGAGGCTAAGGCTGTCTCCAAAGTATTTGCGGACTATAAAGTTCCGTGCAGTTCTACAAAATCAGTGACAGGGCATACCCTTGGCGCTGCCGGTGCATTAGAAGCTGCAATTTGCTATGAAACACTTATACGGAATACCGGTAAAAGTGAACTGCAGTTTCCGTTGCAAAATTGGGATGGACAAGCTGATTTATCCATGCCGGTTCTTTGTCTGCTGGATAAAAATAATCATTCTGTCAAGTCCGCAGAAATAAAGTATTGCATGTCAAACTCTTTTGCGTTTGGAGGTGCAAATGTCAGTTTGATTCTCGGTAGAGAAGACACAACCCCAGTGATTCCTCAAGAGCTTTCAAAGGATGTTCTTGCTGAACTCTTGCCGCAGAAAGGGAAGATGTTTTTGCTTGATAAAGTTTTGTCTTGGGATGCACATTCATGTACTCTCTGTGCGGAATGTGATATAAATAAAAAGAATATTTTTTACAATGAGCAGCTTGGCGGAGTTCCAAACTGGACTTGCTTTGAAATGATGGCGCAGGCCGTCGCTGCTCTTTCTGCCATAAATCGAATCTTGAACCGTGATCCAGACAAGGTGCGTGGGGGAATAATTCTAAGCGTGAATTCTTTTATGAGTAGTGTTCCTGTTTTTAAAGGCGGTTCATCTCTATATATAAGGGTGCAAGAAGATTTTCATGCAGATAAGGTTTGGCAGTATAAGTGCAAGGTATTCAAAGATTTACACTGTAAAGAAGAAGCTGCTAGTGCCATGTTGACAGTTATGGAAATAAAGCTTTTGGAAGGAAAATGATGAGTGATTATATTCGTAGTGACGGTAGACGCAGAGTTGTTGTAACAGGTGGCGGAATCTTAAGCTCTCTAGGTGATGACTGGGAAGAGTCTTATAAACATTTAAAGTCTTTAAAGAATTGCGTAAAATACATGAGCGAATGGGATGTATTTACAAAAATGAATACCAGACTCGCTTGTCCGTATACAAAAGAAATGCCAAAGTATCCGCGCAAGAAAGTCCGTGGTATGGGGCGCGTTGCTCTGCTTTCTCTTACCGCAACGGAAAAGGCTCTTGCAATGGCAGGACTAAAAAAAGAGGACGGTGAAGTTGTGGAGGAACTCCATAATGGCAGGACTGGAATAGCATACGGCTCTTGCATGGGTAGCATGGAATCTATCGTTGATATGTATGCTATGATAGAAAATCACGACACGTCCAAAATAGATTCTCAGACATATATCAAGAGTATGCCGCAAACTTGTGCTGCAAACCTCAGCGTCTTTTATCAGCTACGGGGCAGAATCATAACAACAAACACCGCTTGCACATCAGGCAGTCAGTCAATCGGTTATGCGTATGAATCAATTGCTTCTGGACGGCAGGACATAATGCTTGCAGGCGGTGCAGAAGAGCTTGTTTCCCCTGATGCGGCAGTCTTTGATGCGATGGGTGCTACTGCAATTTTTAATAATGCTCCTGAATCAGAACCGAAGCCTTTTGACAAGAACCGCGACGGACTTGTTCTTGGGGAAGGTGCAGGAACTCTTGTTCTGGAGGATATGGAGCACGCGGTAAAGCGTGGTGCAACAATCTATGCGGAAGTTCTTGGCTTTGGCACAAACGCTGACGGCACTCATATTACCAGTCCCAATTCAGAAACTATGGCAGTCTGCCTGGAGCTAGCCATTGCAGATGCTGGTATTGACCCGCGTCAGATTGCGTACGTCAACGCTCACGGCACTGCAACTCATGCAGGAGATAGTGCAGAAAGCAATGCCACATACAAAGTCTTCGGGCGTGCCGTTCCTATCAGCTCCACAAAAAGTTATATCGGGCACACCCTTGGCGCATGTGGTTGCATAGAAGCGTGGCTTAGTATTAATATGATGAGGGAAGGATGGTTTCATCCTACACTGAATCTGAGTGAAGTTGACGAGTCTTGTGCTCCGCTTGATTATATAACCGGCGAGGGGCGGAATATACACGTGGACTATATCATGTCAAATAACTTTGCGTTCGGTGGTGTTAATACCTCACTTATTTTTGGAAGGGTATAATGGGAACAAATACAAAGAAGAGTGTTGATGTCGCGACAGCCAATTTGCTGCAGAAGCTTCCCGAACTGTATGCCGGCGGTGTAACAGAGTTTTTCGTGCACGATAACGCCATTGCAGGGGATAAAAAGTTTTTGCTTTCATTAGCTGATTGTGTCGAAAAAAAATGCCCGGAACTCTTTATTTCTCTGCCTGTAAGAGCGAGTGTAATTGACGGCAGTTTAGTCAATTCGCTGTCTGCAATCTATTGCTCAATAGATATTCCATTGGAAGTCACTCAAAAAGATTCCTCAGCCTTATTATTCGATAAAAAACTCTATAAAAATAAAGCCGCACTGTTGAATAAAGCAGAACTGGTGTTCGGTTTTGAAATGAGCTGGGGAGTTCAGAAAGGCGACTCATTCAAGGCATTTCGAGACAGACTTGATTTTGCGGTGACTCTGTACCCTAATCACATCGACTTTCCTCAATTTGAGCAAAAGAGTTCCCCTAAGCCGACTGCCGTATATTCTTCAAAGGACTTGGATTTTTCATGCGGCATGGCTTTTGCCTGTAGAACGTTCTACACAGCCGGTCGTGCCGTGCCGTGGTTCAATCAAATCGTGCAGTTGCTCAAGATATCGCCGTCGTCATTCTTTGCAGACTTTGACGAGTGGCAGCAGTGCAACAACTGCTCGTATATTACCGATTTTGTTCCAGAAGAGGCCGAGCATAAGGAAATAGAAAAGATGCAGCTTGCCTTCCTTAAAGAAAAGCTTGACGAAAAACATAAAGGCGATTTCTTCAACGCTGTCTCCGACCTTGTATGCTTAAACGGCGCGTTCTCACGTGTGGTAGAAGAGGGCGAGGAAAGCACGATAGAGCTTTCTTATAACCCTGATGACCTGCTTTCGCCTTATTCCGCAGACATTGCAAAGTTTGTCGACAATGTGCCGGAGGAAGCGTGTGCCGTGCGGATATTTGACGGTGCGGAAGGTCCTGACTATAAGATTCTATAATATAGAGCAAATAAAAAAGCGGATCTTATGTAAAAGACCCGCTTTTTTTATCTTTTATGAACGTTGCTAAGCTTTTAACTTATTTCTTGAAAGATTCAGCAACAGCAACTGCACAAGCTACAGTACAGCCAACCATCGGATTGTTTCCCATGCCCATGAATCCCATCATCTCAACGTGTGCCGGAACTGAAGAAGAACCTGCAAACTGTGCGTCTGAGTGCATGCGTCCCAATGTGTCTGTCATGCCGTAAGAAGCAGGACCTGCAGCCATGTTATCTGGGTGCAAAGTGCGTCCTGTTCCGCCGCCTGAAGCTACAGAGAAGTACTTCTTGCCAGCTTCAAGGCGCTCTTTCTTGTACGTTCCTGCTACCGGGTGCTGGAAACGTGTCGGGTTCGTTGAGTTTCCTGTGATAGAAACATCAACATCCTCGTGCCACATGATTGCAACACCTTCGCGTACAT
>CAZKPZ010000032.1:0-14030 GCA_964554745.1 uncultured Treponema sp.
CAATGAATTTAAATTCAAAGAGGAATTTGAAAATAGCAAGACATTAAAGCTGGTTAAAGTGAGCGGTGCCAAGGCTGACGCAGACAGGCGCATCACGCAGGGAGACAAAATCTCCGTTGCCGCCTTCCTGCTTGACGACGCACCCCATGCATCCCCCTCAGCCGCACAGCCACTCCCCTATAAAATCATCTTTCAGAACGAACACATCTGCTTTATAGACAAACCCAGGGGCATTCCCGTGCAGCCGTCAGAAAACAGCAGTGAAAGCATCAGCCAGACCGTTGCGCGCTGCCTTGGCGGAACAGGCGGCTCCCTGTCTTTCAAGGCGGCTCCCCTGCACCGTCTTGACCGCTACACAACAGGGCTGCTCGCCGTCTCAAAGAGCGCGAAGGGCGCAAGGGAATTTTCCGCAATGCTGCAGCAGCACCAGATTAAAAAGCTCTATCTTGCGCTTGCAGAGGGAGACCTTGCCGCGGCAGAACGCTGGCAGGACAGCCTTGCCTATACAGAAGAAGAGAACAGCAAGGACAAAAGCGGCTTCCACACGGTAGAGTTCACGGATACCGGCGCTCCGGAGGCTAAAACCGCCATAACAGAGGCAACGCCGCTTTCGCACGGCGAATACAGGGGCACAAGGCTCACTCTGGTGCAGTACTGCATTGAGACAGGCAAAAAGCACCAGATACGCGCCCAGTCAGCACGGCACGGCCATCCGCTCTACGGCGACAGCGTATACGGTGCAAAGAAGAACGAGAGCGGCTTTTTCTATCTGCACGCGCTTTCCATGGGCTTTGCCAAAGACAACAGCCTGGGGCTGCCCCCGCTCATCACAGCCCCGCTCCCTGCGGATTTTGCCGCAATAACGGGCACGTTCAAGCGTAACGTACGTTAAAGAGGCATTACAACGTACGTTAACACGACATCGTAACGTACGTTAATGCTCCTTTCTAAGCTACGTTAATACGACATTGAAAGGAACGTTCCGTGCCGATAATTGACCTTGAAAAAAAGTCCTGCGGGATTTATAATAATAAAGGAAAGTTATGAACATTTTTTCAAAATTAAAAAACTACGGCATGACAATTTACGCACTCGTGGGCAAAAGCGGAACAGGCAAGAGCTTTAGGGCAAAGCTGATTGCCGAGCAGTACGGACTGAGCGCGATAATTGACGACGGTCTTTTGATTCAAGATGAAAAAATAATCGCAGGAAAATCCGCAAAGCACGAAAAGACATACATGGGAGCGGTGCGCGTGGCTTTGTTTGACGACAAGGAACACCGGGACGACGTTGCCCGCGCCATACAAAAACTACAGATTAAGAAGATTCTGCTGCTTGGCACCAGCGAAAAGATGGTCGGCAAGATTGCAGACCGGCTGCAGCTGCCCCCGCCTGAAAAGATTATCAACATAGAACAGATTGCGACTCAGGAAGACATACAGAAAGCCATTGTCAGCCGCAATGCAGAAGGCAAGCATGTGATTCCAGTTCCGGCAATCGAGGTAAAGAAGTCATATCCCCAGATATTCTACTCGTCCGTCAGGGATTTTCTTTCTGCGGAGCTAGGTAAGAACCGCAAGAAGGTCAAGAAAGACAAGCTTGAGGAAAAATCAATCGTCACGCCGGAATTCAGCAAGAAAGGCCGCCTTGAGATTTCACAGGCCGCCCTGGTGGAGATGACCCTGCACTGCATTGACCAGTTTGACCAGGACAACAACATCAAGGTGCACGTCAGAAAACTCGTGATAAAGCCCGAAAAACAGGGCTACCGTCTGGTCATGACCATTGACGTGCCGTTCGGCAGACAGCTGACTGGTACAATCCGCAAGCTGCAGGAGTATATCATCAGCAATATCGAAAAGAACACCGGCATAATGCTTGAGGAAGTGAGCATCATCATAGACAAAATCACGACAGACTAGCGATTCTGATAAAATCCGCTTTCCTACTTGACCAAAACTGCATAAATATTCATAATTACAGGTATTAATGAATAAAGAGGAACTGTCGTGAAAGAGAGACTCACACGGCTTAAAACCGTACGTAAGCTCATAAAGAATTACAGAGTGGAAAGTCAGGAAGAACTTTTGGGCTACCTGCAGAAAGAAGGCTTTGAAGTAACTCAGGCGACGCTTTCGCGCGATTTAAAACTGCTTAAGGTCGGCAAGGTGAGCGACGGTCACGCGGGGTACGTGTATACCCTGCCGGACGATGACGACAGAAGAGAAAGCGAGCATATCTTTGTGCAGGACTTTCTGCGCGGCTATGTGAGCATAGAGTATTCCGGTAACATAGTAGTAATCAAGACGTTCGGCGGTCACGCTGACGCGGTTTCACAGGCGCTGGACGCATTCAACATGGAAGAGATAATCGGCACTATCGCAGGTGAGAACTGCATTTTCATCTGCCTCAAGGAAGGAGTCACCGGCGACCAGTTCATGAAGAGCCTGCGCCTGCGAATCCCCGAACTTGAGGAAGAATAATCCTACTTGCCGCAAAAAATCAATTTCTTGGAGAACACTGCATTCTTAACGTATATCCGTGCGGTGTCTCCGTTCCAGTCAAACACACCTTCGTAAGAATCAATATCAGAAATCGTATTCTCGTTGTCAGGTACGGTATGCCGTTCGTTGGACGGAACCGAGACAACCGTAAAGGTTGCCGGAATCTTAAGGCTTTCGCTCTTGTCATAGATGGTGCGGGCTGCGTTCTTAAGCCGGATGAGTATCACTGTGCCGTCCTTGCGCTGCAGAAGGAACCAGGGAAAGAGTCCGTCAAGAGAGAATTCGTCAAGCAAATCGCCTGTTTCAGACACGTTTCTTGAGCTGCCGCCTGTCAGGTGCACAGGAATACCGGCGTCGCGGAAGTAGCCTGAGAAGGAATTATGGAAGCCCGGCTCCAGTGAAGTCTCTATTGCATTGTTGTTGAAGTCGTCGATAAGCTTCTGGTAGTTCCGTATGCGCAGTTCCACCAGCTCCAGCATTGACGGATACGTCCATTCCGTATAGGAAAGCAAATCCCTGTACAAAGACGCGTTTGAACTCATCAAATCGCCGCCAAAAGACGTCATCTGCTTTATCTTCGGGAAGTTGATTCTGTTAAGGAATGTGACGCGTGTGACCAAATCAACAAGGTTGTAGCCCCAGCGGGAAAGATCCGCAGTTCCCTTTGAAGCAAGGTTTTCGCGGATTGACGCAACGAGACGTTCCTTGAGCTCTTTGTTCGCGGCGATTTTCTGCTCTATAAAGGAGCGTTCCTTTATGCTATAGACTCTGCCCTCTTCAAGAAGCAGCTTTTCGTCCATAGGGTTCTCGGTCTCTGAAATAGTCGCGAACAAGCTTGTTCCGCCCTTGTACACAAAGGGGTGTATGTTCTCGCCGCTTTTTGTCATAAAGAAGCTGTAGCTGTTCTTTATGCGGCCGTCGGTAAAGATGTTGCTGTCACGGCCTTCCGAGTCAATCTCGTAATATTCGGTGCTGGCCTGCGCCCCGAAAGCAAAAAGCTTGTGGTTCTTGCCCTGGAACAAATCAAGCAGAATCTCCCTGAACGGCTCGCTGTAGTTGTTCAGGTCGCTCTCGCGCAATTCAACCGTAATAAAGTAGTATTTTGGCGTTCCGTCAAAACCGGGGGCATGGCGCTTTACGAACGTCCACTTTTCCACCGGATAGACGGCACATGAGAAGGTCTCAGACGCATAGGAAAGCGAGAGCATGCAGCGGTCTTCGCTGGAAAGTGCTGCCCCTGCAATGGAGCACTGCACGCCGTCCACCTTGACGCCGTTTTTGGTAAGAAAACCTGTGTAGGAATGGCTGTCGCCCTCGCCGTATTCTTCCGCCGCAGGGTCAAGCCATGAGTCATCGCTTATGACCAGCTCAGCCTTAGTAAACGCCCACTTTGACTCGTACAGCATCTTGTGGTAGTAGCCCACGATGCCGTCTTTGTCTGTACCGGCCACGCGCAGCTCGCGGGCATAGTTGCCCTGCCCGGTCTGGGCGATGCTTATCATCTTTGAAAGGCGCGCGCTGCCCTCAAGCGGTATTCTGGCCTGCTGCGCCCAGTCTTCCGAAGGGAGCGCCCAGGGCGAATAGTTTGAGATGTATTCCGTTCCGCGGGATTTCTGCTCCACCTTGTCATACGTGTACTGAAAGAACATGGGATCGCAGCCCATGGTGTCAAAGTCGATAAGGCGAGTATACATGGTGCCCTTGTTTCCGATGAGGAATATTGTATCGCCAGAAACGCTGATGTTCTGCGCAATGAACGTACCTTTTGCAGGGCACTCTATTGAGTGCGAAAAGTCCGCCGGCACGCCTGAGTCCGTAAAGCGTATGTGCTGGCCGTCTTTCGTAAGAAAATAGATTGTCTCAAGCCCCATGGTGCCGTAGTGGTGCTGGTTGCCGTAGCGGTCCTCATACCAGAGGATATCGCCGCGGCGTGCGCCCATGCTCCAGCCTCGCTTGCCGATAACCAGAGAGTCCTGCGTTACATAGTTGCGCTTTGGGAAGCCGGACAGGCGGCGCCAGTGAAAGGGCTTTTCGGGCGCGCCCTTTGCTATGAACATGGAATACATAATCCCCTGGTCGTCAAAAACGTAAAGGCTGTCCGCGTCGCAGCACAGCTCCCTGACGGCATATGGAGTCTCAAAGCGGTCTCTGTGGCTGGACTGGAAGGGCAGACCTGTCTTGAGGAAAAGCTCCCATTTGTCTTCTCCTGTCTTTTTGGAGTATATGCGGCCGTCCACAAGGACAAACTCGTAATACTTGCAGTATGACTGCGTCATTGTGCGGAGCAGAACGTGCTCAGGCATAAAGCCGGAGACATCTTCCGAACTGGAAAGGTCACAGAGTACAGGAGGCTGTTTTGGCAGTGACGGCGTGTCTTTTGCACAGGCCGATATGGTTATGCCGAGCGAGAAAAGGGCAAAATTTATCTTCTTGTTCATAATGTAATATACCTTCATAGCTTACACCAAAGTTCCGCGGAAAGTGTTCCCGTTCAAGGAATCCAAGTGAACGTTCACGAACGAACCTATGAGGGAGCGGGGAGCGGCAAAGGCCACGCGCTCGTTCTGGCTTGTCTTGCCCAGAAGCTCCCCCTTGTTGTCGCGGCTCACGATGTCCGCAAGCACTTCTATGGTTCTGCCCACCCTGCGCTGCATGACCTGCTTTGTAAGCTCCAGCTGAAAGTCTATGACCTGCTGCAGCCGCCTTTTCTTTGTCTCTATGTCCACCTGGCCTTCCATCGTGGCGGCGGGAGTACCCTCGCGGGGATTAAAGTAATACATAAAGGCGGACTCGTACTGCACCTGCTTCATCAGTGAAATGACCTGCTCAAAGTCTTCTTCTGTCTCTCCGGGGAAGCCGAGCATTATGTCAGTGGAAAGCTCCACGTCTGGAACAGCTTTCCTTATCTTTTCGACCAGCTCCAAGTAGGATTCCCTTGTATACTTGCGGTTCATCAGCTTTAGAATGCGGCTGGAACCGTGCTGCACGGCAATGTGGAGTCCGCGGCAGACATGGGGGTTACTGGCGATTTGTGCAATAAGCTTGTCCGAAAAGTCCTTGGGGTTGCTTGACTCAAAGCGAACCCAATTTATAGAAGACTTTGTTTCGTCTATGCGGCGGCTGATTGCCTCGAGTAAGTCTGGAAAGTCCACGTCGCCCTCGCCCCGGTAGGAGTTCACATTCTGCCCCAGAAGGGTGATTTCTTTTACGCCCTTTTGCGAGAGGATGTCTATTTCTTCAAGGATTTGCGGAAGCGGACGGCTTACTTCCCTGCCGCGCACGTAGGGCACGATGCAGTATGAGCAGAAGTTATTGCAGCCGTGCATAATCGGCACAAAGGTTGAAAAAGCCCCTTCCTCGTAGGAAGTAGGCGCAAAGCTGTAGACTGGCTCTTCTTCGATTTCAACAGGTTTCTTGCCCTGCTCCACGTCGGCAATGATTTCGCTGAACTTTGTCTTGGCGTAGGTGCCGACAACGTAGTCCACGGCAGGCCAGTCCTTTTGCAGCGTCTTAAGTAGACGCTCCGCCATGCAGCCCATTACCACCAGGGTGAGGGGCTTGGGGCCGTTCTGCTGCACGTAGCTGGCGGCGACTTCCATATTGCGGGACTTTGCGCCAGGCTCGCAGGCACGCAGCTTCTTAAGTCCCGTAAAAAAGCCCAGGCGGCCGAAAATGCGGTCTTCGGCACTGGCCCGCACTGAGCAGGTGTTTATAACAACCATGTCGGCTTTCTGCACGTCATCGGCTTTAGTCCAGCCCCGGCGTAGGAAAATCTGCTCTACAGAGGCGGACTCGGCAAGGTTCATCTCACAGCCGTATGTTTCAAAAAAATAGGTCAAAATAGCTCCTTACTGTACTGTATATTCCGTATAGGCATACGCATTGTGATTATGTATGCTCTCAAAATTCTTGCATTCCACGCTGAACCAGCTGAACGGACGCTCAGGAAAGTCTTTGAGCGCAATGTAGACTTCCCTCACCACGTCTTCTACAAAGCGGGGGGTGTCATAGGCATGCTCGGTCACATATTTTTCATCCGGGCGCTTAAGCACGCTGTAGAGTCCGCTGGATGCGCTGTCTTCCACGGCGCGGATAACGTCTTCAATCCAAAAAAGCGCCTTGCTTTCAAGCCTGACGGTCACAATACCCCGCTGATTATGCGCGCCTCTCTCGCTGATGGCCTTTGAGCAGGGGCAGACGGTTGTGACAGGAACAGCCACTTTTACAAAGAATTTACTTCCGCCTTCAAAGACTTCGCCTTCATAGCCGCATTCATAGTCCATCAGGCCCTCTTCACCGGAAACAGGGGCTTTTTTTTCTATAAAGAACGGAAATTCAAGCTCCCCGAACGCCCGTTCCGCCTGAAGGGAACTGCGGATTTCCTCAAGCATGGAAAGGAACTGCCTCATGCCCAAGTTCTCGCGGTGCTTGTGGAAAATTTCGATAAAACGCGACATGTGCGTGCCCTTGAAGTGCTGGGGCAGGTTCACAAACAGATTCACCGTCGCGGTAGTCATCTGAAAGCCTTTTTGCTTGTCTAGCACCTTGACCGGATAGCGCAAATCGCGGATGCCGACTTTCTGCAGGGGTACTTCCCTTGTATCGCGAGAATTCTGTATGTCAAGCATTTGCATTCTGCATCTGAGCAGCCTCGAGTGTATTGAAAATAAGCATTGCTATAGTCATAGGGCCTACTCCGCCCGGAACAGGGGTAAGATAGCCGGCAACTTCTTTTACGCCTTCAAAATCAACGTCTCCGACAAGGCGGAATCCTGATTTCTTGCTTGCGTCGGGTATGCGGTTCACGCCCACGTCTATTACCGCCGCACCGGGCTTAACCATGTCTTTTGTGATGGTATTTATATGACCAGACGCAACTATTATTATATCCGCCTGCCTGGTCTCCTGGGCGAGATTCTTGGTTCCTGTATGGCATATTGATACGGTGGCATTGTATTCTTTTTGTAAAAGCAGCAGGGCCATAGGCTTGCCCACAATGCTGCTGCGGCCTACGATAACAACCCGCGCGCCGTCTGTCTTTATGCCCATTTTCTTTAAGAGAACGCATATTCCGTGCGGTGTACAAGGAATAAAGCCCTTTGTGCCGTTAAAAAGATGCCCGATGCTGCTGGAATTAAAGCCGTCCACATCTTTTTCCGGGGCGATGGCTTCTGTGACTTTCAGCGGATTGATATGCCGGGGCAAAGGAAACTGCACCAAAATGCCGTGCACGCTCTTGTCTTTATTGAGCTTTTCTATAGTAGACAAGAGTTCGTCTTCTGTTACTGACTCAGGAAGAATTATACTTCTGTCAGCCATGCCGGCGGCGGCAAGAGCCTTTCGCTTGCCGGCCACATAACTTACGCTTGCAGGATAGTCCCCGACCAGAATTACCGCAAGACAAGGTATGATTCCCCTCTGCTTAAGAGAAATAACGGTCTCGGCAACATTAGCCTTGACTTCTTCCGCAATTGTTTTTCCGTCAATAATGACAGCGGCCATAGTGTAACCTTCTTTTTTCTAAATTTTTATATTAATGTACAGCAAAAGGCAGTAACGTCTTCTAAAGAAATTATCCAGAATAGATAATTTTCTGTTAAAGCAGGTCAATTACAAAAACACGACAAAAGCCCCATTGAAACAGACGGCTTAAATCGTTATTATTCTTGGTATTTAATGCCTACTGGCTTACTATACAGGATTTTACTTTTTTTTGCTACGATTTTGCTATTTTTATTGGGGAATTATGAAACGTTTATTTCTATGCGTTATGTGTCTGTCACTCTTTGCGGTATTCTATGCCAATGCGCAGGAAGACTATTACAGCGATGACAGCGAATACACAGACGAATATAGCGATGAGTCAGAAGACTATGACGATACCGATGAATCTGATGACGATTACTATGCCGACGATTCGTACGATGACGAAGATGAAAGTTCCGATGACGATTACTACGATGAAGACCAGAAGAAACACGAAGACAACAGCCAGGTAAGCTACATCTACAATACAACCAGAGCCGGCGACCAGATGCTGAAAATCGGACTCGGGCTTACCATTCCAATGAATTTCGGCAATCCGATGCCAATGAAATCCGGCAAAATGAAGCTCGGCGGCTTAGGTTCCATAGGCTACCACGTATTCCTAAAGGACTGGCTTTCTGTCGGCGCGGACTTGGGCTTTGGCTTTAACTCCACAATCGCAAGCAACCTTTTTAACTATGTGCCTCTTATAGCAACAGCAACGTTCCAGCCGTCATTCAGAAACTTTGAGTTCCCTATTTCTGTCGGCGTGGGCTTTGCATGGGAAACATACAATACAAAATCATACTGGCCTGGTCTCGTATTCAGGGCGGAAGCCGGCGTTAGATACAAGATTACCCAGAACTGGGGTGTCGGCGGCAACGTAAGCTACATACTCATGCCGCAATTCGGAGAACTTTGGAATACCGGCAAAAATGAAGTCGGTAAATTCACTATGATTTCCGCTGTTGCCAATTATTACTTCTAACAGCCCATGTCGGGGGGAGGGGGAGATTTTTTACGGATGAAAAGATTAATTAGCATATTAGCTTCACTGACAGTCCTCGCTTTGATTATTACGGCGACAGCCTGCCATGACAGTATTTTCTCTGACATTCAAGATGAATCGGACATAGACTCAGACCGCCTGCAGGGCGCAGCGAACGCATTTGTTCTATTCAAAGGCAATATATATTTTTCAGCCGGCAATAAGGGGGAGATTTACCGCAAGTCTGCCTCTGCCACAACTCGCGGAGGCTGGGAGACGATAAAGGTTCCGGGAGAGGTTCCAGGATATCTTTACTCAGACGGCACGTCACTATACCTTTTAACAATCACAGAAATCAAGTCCGGTACAGGAAAATACGAAGGCATGAATGTTCCTGCAGGATGGGAGGAATACACTTCAACCACAGGAAATTCTGGTTCTTTTACTTACAATAAACACTACGAATGGACTCAAAACGGGTCAACAGTTCCTGACGCATACAAAACTCAGCACCTTAACGCCACAATCGGAACTCACTCCTATTCAGTCTCATACCGTGACACCTCTATAAACGGACTTGGTGATGTAGGCGGCAGCGATGAAGCAGGTTCAGTATTCTGCCTTGCACCGACAGCGGACTATCTTTTGATAGGCGGATACAGAGGACTGTTCCATGTGCCTGCAGGAGGTTCTGTCAGCAATCTCAGCGACAAAATTGGTTGTCACAACAGCTCCGCCTCTATTTTTGACGGGCAGAACATAACTGCAATATATGTTGCAGGCTCCACTGATTCCGGCACAGGAGCCAGCAAAGTTTGGTCTGCGCCGTCTACGAGCGAAAACGATTCCATTATCTACGTCTGGGCACAAGGCCGAGGAAGCCGTTTTGCGACAAAGGGCGGACTTTACTCTTACATTCCTGGCGAAGGCGATAAAGCTTGGAACAGCGAAGGCTGATATTGTTGTGTGCCAACAGACTGCGGGATGAATACAGAAGAGACTTCCCTTTTTGCCGATAAAGAAAACTCACATGAGCCTCTTGCCTCGCGCATGAGGCCGCGTACTTTAGACGAATACATCGGGCAGGACCATATTGTTGGCAAAGGCCGGCTCTTGCGCCGCGCTATTGCCGCAGACCAATTGAGTTCCGTAATATTCTACGGTCCGCCTGGGTCTGGTAAGACAACCCTTGCCCGTGTTATTGCAAACCACACAAGTTCTAATTTTCTTACACTGAACGCCGTTCTTACCGGGGTAGCCGATATACGCAAGGCAATCTCTGACGCAGAACAAAAAAAACAGCTCTACGGCAAAAAAACGATTCTTTTTGTGGACGAAGTGCACCGGTGGAACAAAAGCCAGCAGGACGCCCTTCTGCCCTGGGTAGAAAACGGCACAATTATCTTAATCGGCGCAACAACGGAAAATCCTTTTTTTGAAGTGAACAAAGCGCTTGTAAGCCGCAGCCGCGTATTCCAGCTCAAAGCCCTTACGGACGATGATTTGCTGGCGGTGGCAAGACAGACGCTGTCTGACACGGAACGAGGCTACGGACACTGGAAAGTCTCTTTTGAAGAAGGTGCCTTGGAGCATTTGGTAAAAACAGCTTCCGGAGATGCCCGCTCCCTTTTGAATGCGCTGGAGCTTGCCGTTGAGACGACGCCTGCAAAATGGGAACCGAATGCAAATCCTCCAAAGCCGTCGTGGGGAAGCACCATATACATAAGCTGCGAGACAGCAGAAGAGTCAATACAAAAAAAAGTCGTCCTATATGACAAAGACGGCGACTATCACTATGATATCATATCTGCCTTTATTAAGAGTCTCAGAGGCCGTGACCCTGACGCGGCATGCTATTGGCTCGCCCGCATGGTAAGAGCCGGCGAAGACCCGGATTTTATCTTCCGCCGCATGCTTATCAGTGCATGCGAAGACACGGGGCTTGCCGATCCGAACGCCATAACAGTTGTGACCTCATGCGCCGCGGCATTTGACCGTGTTGGCATGCCAGAAGGCCGATATTTCTTGGCTCATGCCGCCCTCTACCTTGCCACAGCGCCTAAATCAAACAGTTCCATGGCTTTCTTTGACGCACTTTCGTCCGTAGAAAAAGAAGACACGGAAGTACCAAACCACCTGCGTGACCCTAGCCGCGACGCAGAGGGCTTTGGACACGGTGCCGGCTATCTGTATCCACACGCATACCGCGACCACTGGGTGTCGCAACAATATCTTCCGGACGCTCTTGTAGGCCGTGTGTTCTACACTCCGACAACACAAGGCTATGAGGCAAAAATCAGAGAAGACGTGCTGTCGCGCAGGGAACTGCAGATTGCGGCAATTCTTGAAAAAAAAGAGATTGACCCGGGCGAAAACCCAATAGGCGAATGGTGGAAGAACCCTCATTATTCAAAAAGCCCCAAACAGGACGAAAACCTTACGTTCAGCCCGGAAAACAAGCAGAAGGAAAATGCCCTTGAGCGCGCGGACAGGTCCTGGCAGACGCGTCTTGAAACAAACAGAGCCGCGGCACTGCTTGAAATCCGCAACAAGATGACGCAAACCGCCGCCCTGCTGCGGCATCACAGAAGTCTTGTCTGGAATGCGGATGATGCCCTGTTGCTTTTTGAGCTGCTACGCAAGTGCCCGGAAGGCGCAGTATGCGGCGTATGCAGGAATAGCGAAGGTATGAGTGCGCTGGAGCAGTATTCCGCCACGCTAGGAGATGTAGACAAGCCGCTTCTTACTGTAGCGGAGCAAAACGGAAAAGCGCTGCAAGCCGAAAACTTTTACAAGACGCTCTCGGCATTTTCGGACGTGACATTCGACAGGATGTTCTTCCGTGACCCGATTGCTTCAGCCGCAGATGCGAAGACACTGGCAGAGTCGCTGCTTTTGGCATTTAAGGGACAGAAAAAAAGCGGCAAAGACATAGCTTTTAGCGAAACTGACAGCCTGAATAAAGACAGGGCAGCACTATTCAGCAAGGACGCGGCCGTAGTTATTGCCCAGAGGATTCCCTGCAGAGGTCAGCACATATCGGAATTACTGCAAAACACAGACATAAGTGACAAAAAACTGATTGACCGCATGGAAAAGTGTGAAACGGACTTCTTTAGTGACCAGTCAAACCCTCTGTTCAACTGGAATGAGGACAGTATAAAGCAACTTTTTGAACAGAACGGTCTGGCCGTCCACACAGAAATGTTAAAGACGGTGGAAAAACGCTTCATCTCCGAAATCGACATAGAACGGTGGTTTTCCCCTTCCTCAGCATACGGTACATCAATCAGAAATACGCTTGGCGATGCAGATACAGAGACAATAAAAAAAACACTGGCTGAAAATACACAAAAACAGGCCGTAGACTGGCAGACTGTAAGCGCAATATTTTTTGTGCACTTGTAGCTTTGCTAAAACTGGTATAAAATAAGATATTATTTTTAAGAAAACAGAGGTAATGTGATGAACTTCATTTTTTTGGGACCACCAGGAGCCGGCAAGGGTACACTTGCTGTAGACGTAGCCGCAGAATACGGTATTCCGCAGATTTCTACAGGAGATATTTTCCGCGAAAACATTAAGAACGAAACTGAACTTGGAAAGAAAGTCAAGGCTATTACAGAGTCTGGCGGACTTGTCAGCGATGACGTTGTTGTTGAGCTGGTTGAAGACCGCCTTAAAAAGGATGACTGCAAGAACGGCTTCATTCTTGATGGATTCCCGCGCACAATTCCCCAGGCAGAAGCACTTGAAAAAATCTGCCCTGATGTAAAGGTCGTAAATTTTGAGGTTGACAACGAGCTGATTATCGCCCGCCTTTCAAACCGCAGAGTCTGCAAAAAGTGCGGCGCAAACTTCAACGTAAAGTTCCGTCCGCCAAAGGTCGAAGGCGTATGTGATAAGTGCGGAGGAGAACTCTACACCCGCGATGATGACAAGCTTGAGTCAATCACACACAGACTGGACGTGTACCGCCAGCAGACAGAACCGCTTATTGATTTCTACAAAAAGCTCGGCAAGATTACGGACATTAACTCTGCCCGCGACAGCAAAGAGGTATTTGTAGACTTTGAAAAGATTTTCCCGAAATCTAAATAATCGGGTTTCAAATGCACATTATCCTGCAAAAGTTGAATTTTTTAGGATAATGTGCTATAATGCAAGAATATGGCAAAAGCAAAAACTGAATTTTCGATAAAGCAGATTGTTGTATATCCAAGTCAGGGTGTCGGCGAAATAACAGATATTTTCAAAAAAGAATTCAAGGGCGAACAGGTTTATTACTACAAGATTCATATTCCTGTATCTGACATGTACATCATGGTTCCTGTTGAAAAGGCAAAGGGAATGGGCATCCGCTGTATTGTAGGTAAAGAACAGGCTCAAAAAGCAATAGACTTGCTCAGTGAAGAATTTGAGACACCGACTTCAGACTGGAAACTCCGTTACCAGCAGAACATGGATTTGCTTCACTCAGGTTCTGTAGAAGATATTGCCGCCATCGTACGTTGCTTGTATCACCGTTCAAAAATCAAGGAATTGCCTATTATGGAGCGCAAATTATATGAAAGCGCAAAAAAACTCCTTGAAGA
This sequence comes from uncultured Treponema sp., assembly GCA_964554745.1. Taxonomy (GTDB): domain Bacteria; phylum Spirochaetota; class Spirochaetia; order Treponematales; family Treponemataceae; genus Treponema_D. The sequence continues at coordinate 13,614 of CAZKPZ010000032.1, forward strand.
CGAGCTTTCCTATGCCCTAGGCAAGACGAACAAAGAAGTAGAAGCCATGCTGCATGCAAAACTTGAGCCTCTGGGAATGAAAATCGAAAAGAAAACGACGAACTATTATGACGACGATGATGATGACGAGTTCGGCGAAGACATGGGAGACCGCGACAATTCTTCTGATTCAGACGATGAAGAAGAAACAGAAGACGAAGACTCTGATTCAGACGGAGAAGACTGATGAAGTCTTATCTGCTTCTTACAGCAGCAGGTTCCTCTTCGCGCATGAAGGGAAACGGAAAGAAAGAATACCTGCCGCTGGGAAGAGGAACGGTATTGTCACAAGCCCTTAAAACGTTTTTAAAAAGCGAACACTTCGATTCAGTTGTCATAACAGTTCCCATAGGCGGACAATCAGAGGCAGAAGCTGCG
>CAZKPZ010000032.1:14138-14533 GCA_964554745.1 uncultured Treponema sp.
TTTTTGCCGATTCAGAAATAAAAGCATTGCTCGCAAAAAGCACAGAAAATCAGTCAAAGACAGAGCTTTTTTTTGTAGAAGGGAGCAATACTCGGCAAACTTCTATCTTTAATGCCCTGAAGTTTTTAGAGAAGCAGCATCTTTCAGAACAAGCTACAATTCTTGTACACGATGCCGCCCGCCCTTATGTGACCAAGCAAATCATAAGAGATACTTTGACAGCCACAAGAATGTACGGAGCGGCAGTACCAGCAGTTCCTGCCGTTGATACCCAAAAAGAAGTCGCCGTCAGCACGGCTGGCTCAGAAACGACAATTTCAAGGCATCTGCAACGGAAATCTATTGTTGCGGTACAGACACCGCAGGGATTTTTATTCAATCAATTCTTTCAGTGC
>CAZKPZ010000032.1:14543-18072 GCA_964554745.1 uncultured Treponema sp.
GATGATACAGAAATCTGGGATTCCTACCCAACAATCACCGGCGGCAGAAAAGTTCACATTGTGACCGGCGACACTGCGAATAAAAAAATCACTTATCCGGAAGACATACCGATGACAGAATCAAAACAAAAGACAAGTCTTCCCCTTATACGAACAGGCTTTGGAACAGACTTGCACCGTTTGGTTGAAGGCAGGAAGCTTTACTTAGGCGGAGTTGAAATTCCATTCTGTAAAGGGGAATTAGGTCATTCTGATGGGGATGTACTTTTGCATGCCGTTACCGACGCTTTGCTTGGAGCAAGCGGCCTCGGTGATATAGGCTCGTACTTTCCGCCCGATGACAACAAATGGAAAGACGCAGTCTCCTCCGCCCTGTTGACAATTGTATGGAACGACATACAAAAAGACGGATGGCAGTTAATAAACTTGGACTGTGTTGTCGAAATTGAAAAACCCAAATTCCTGCCGTGGCGCACAAAAGTGATTGAATCAATTGCAGAAATTCTCGGAGTAGAAAAAACACAGGTATTTGTAAAAGCAAAGACAAATGAAGGATTAGATGCAGTAGGCGCAGGACTTGCCGTTAAAGCCTACTGCACATGCCTACTAACTAAGAACAACTAGAACCATCGGGGTTGCAGTGTGAAACATGTCCCTGCCCTATGGCATTTCCTTTTGTAAGCATTTCCTGCATTGTGTGCCAGCCTAACACGGCGCATTTCACGCGGGCGGGCATGTGGCTTATGTTCTTAAGAGAAGCCGCTTCATCAAGCTCTTCCAATTTTTCATCGCTCACGTCTTTGCCCTGAATCATATCCATAAACGTCTGGGCAATTTCCAAAGCGTCTTCCTTTGTGCGTCCGATGATGTTATCGAGCATCATATCTACACTCGCCTGGCTTATAGCGCAACCGGAACCGTTAAACGACCCGTCCTCTATCTTGCCGTTCTCATCCAACTTAAGCTGCAAGTAGATGTCATCACCGCACGTAGGGTTTACGCCTCGCAAAGTCAAGGACGGTTCGTCAATAACGCCTTTGTGCGTAGGCCGTATGTTATGTTCATTTAAAATCTCAGCGTAAAGTGTCTTTAAATCCATACCAATAATATAGCGAAAAAAAGCTCTAAACTCAAGTGAATGCTGATAAAGAAAAGAATGTGTGCCCTTGAATAAAATTTTTATTTGTATACAATGTTATCTCATAATGAGAACAACTCGGGCTATCATTCATTTAGATAATTTAACGCAGAACATACAAAATATAAAAACATTTATAGAACCCGGCGCAAAGATGTGTGTCGCCGTCAAAGCAGACGCGTATGGACATGGCGCCGTTGAGTGCGCAAAAACTGCAGTAAAAGCAGGAGCAGACTTTCTTGCCGTTGCGACGGCTGATGAAGGCAAAGAACTAAGAGAAGCAGGCATACAGACCTCCATACTGCTCTTGAGTCTCTGCAGTCCCGAAGAAGTTTCAGAAGTCGTGGCTAACAGTATTACACCACTTGTGTTTGACGAAGACTATATTACCCTTTTTGCTGATACTGCAAAAAAACAGGGCAAAAACAACTATACTGTACACTTGGCAATAGACAGCGGGATGGGCAGAATAGGCGCTTACCCGGAAGACGCAGGTAAAATCGCAAAGAAAATAGTATCCTCCGGGCTTCATTTAGGCGGAGTCTGCACACACTTTGCGACAAGTGACGGTATTTCAGACAAAGACAAACAATACACAGACGAACAGTTCAAGCGCTTCTGTCTGGCCATTGACAATATACGTAAAGAAGGCATAGAACCTGGTCTGCGTCACTGCTGTGCCTCAGCGGCAACTCTCGTAGACTCAGCTATGCACATGGATATGGTGCGGCCAGGAATTATCGTCTACGGATATTATGCAGACGATGTGAATAAAGATTACCTAAAAACGATTGGTACACCGCTTGAGCTCAAAGAAGTTATGACGCTTGAAAGCGAGGTCTGCGCAATACGTAAATTCAAAAAAGGTATGTCTGTAAGCTATGGGCGCACATGGAAAGCCGAACAAGACACTGAAATAGCAGTATTGCCAGTTGGATACGGAGATGGGCTTCTCCGCCGCTTTGCACAGTCAGGCTTTATGGTAGCCATAAACGGCAAGAACTATCCAATAGTAGGCAGAATCTGCATGGATCAGTGCATGGTAAATCTGGGGCTGAACTCAGGCGTAAAGCGCTGGGACAAAGCTGTGCTTTTTGGTTCAGAACAGGACGGTGCCTTGCAGAATGCGGACGACATAGCTCGTGCCACTGGTACTATTTCTTATGAAATTACCAGCTGCATAACAAAGCGCGTGCCACGACTATTCTGCAAATAGACATAAAGCACAAATATAAAAATTTCTTGATAAATTGTGTAAATACCTTATAATAAAAGGTATGAAACATTTTACACTGACATTTCCTGACAAATCCACTATGCAGGTGGAAAACCAGATAACTCCGATAACGTTCCTCACAAGGTTCAAAGGTCATAGCAGGAAGATTCTTGCCGTAAAAGTGAACAACGAGATTTGTTCGCTTTACAGCCCGATTCACGTAACTGCCGATGTAGAGCCTGTCTACGACAACACAAGTGAAGGCGCACAGATTTACCGCCGTTCACTCTGTTTTGTCCTTGCCGCAGCAGCTCATAAACTGTTCCCTGGAGCACGGTTGCTCGTTGGTCACAGCTTGGACTACGGCTACTACTATACAATAGAAAATGGTCACCCCATCGTAGAAGAAGAGCTTGAACTGCTCAAAAAAGAAATGCAGCGTATCATCGATGCGGACGAAGTAATCACAGCCGACTACATTTCATACAGAGAAGCATGTGACCTATTTGAACGTCTTGGGTTGATAGAGACACGCAAACAGTTGAATTTCCGCTGCCCTGCAAGCATCCGCGTAAATCAGCTCGAAGACTTTTCTGACCTATACTTTGCTCCCCTTGTTGCGAATACAGGCGTATTGAAAGTATTTGAGCTCATGAAATACAAAGACGGATTCTTACTGCGCTTCCCAAAACACACAGAGCCAGAGCATCTTACCCCTTTCCAGGATCAGCCGAAACTGTTCGAGATATACAAACGCTACAAAGACTGGGGCAAACGGCTTGCAGTTACTTCTGCCGCGTCATTGAACGAGCTTATCTACAACCGCAAAGTCAATGACTTTATCGACATTACCGAAACCTTGCAGACAAAGTGTATGTCTGACATTGCAGAGCAAATCAGACAGAAGGGAACAGTCCGCGTAGTTCTGATTGCAGGACCTTCATCATCTGGAAAGACTACAACAAGCAAAAAACTCGGACTGCAATTGCAGGCAATCGGATACACACCAAAAATCATCAGTCTGGACTCGTACTACGTTGGGCGGGATCAGACTCCGAAGGACGAAAATGGCAATTATGACTACGAATGCCTGGAAGCCTTGAACGTAAAAATGCTGAACCAGAACCTTGTAGATCTCTTTGACGGCAAGACAGTAGACCTGCCGTCTTATGACT
>CAZKPZ010000032.1:18082-21983 GCA_964554745.1 uncultured Treponema sp.
GGGCATCAGCTATTTCAAAGGCGACACGATGAAACTAGAAACCAACGATATCCTTATCATGGAAGGAATCCACGGTTTGAACGACAAACTTACGCCGCTCGTTCCTGCAGAAAAGAAATTCAAGATATATCTTTCCGCATTAACACAGTTGAATCTGGATGACCATAACAGAATCGCAACCAGCGACAACCGTCTGATTCGCCGCATAGTACGCGATGCACAGTTCCGAGGCAAGAGCGCCGCCGATACAATAGCAATGTGGGAAAGCGTCCAGAAAGGAGAGCGTCTGCATATCTTCCCGTTCCAAAATAATGCAGACGCAATGCTAAACACAGCGCTTGACTACGAGATTCCTGTCCTTAAAGTCTATGCAGAGCCACTTTTGCGCTGTGTAACACCATTACAAGTGGAATACAGTGAGGCGAACAGACTTTTGCAGTTCTTAAGTTATTTCTCAACAATTCCGGCAACAGCGGTTCCTAATAAATCTATCATACGAGAGTTCATAGGCGGTTCAGCATTCCACTACTAGCAAATTCCAAGGAGTTAGCAATGAAAAAAGGCTTTTCGCATCTGAGTTTTCTGTTTTGTGTCATCACGCTTTTCAGTCTCGCAAGCTGTGCTTCTATAAAGCAAGTTTGGGAATTAAACGGAATACTTGTTTCGGTAAACGGTCAAATCTTCAAGGAAAAGACGTCAACAGTTCCATTGGACCTCACCTGCGGAAAAACAAAATATGTCTTCACAGCCACATCAGACCCTGTAGAAAACGGATATCCAATAAAAATTCAGACAGATGACAACACTATTGTTACCGTAACACAAACAGCCTCGAATTTGTCCGAATACACCATTCACGGATTAAAATGCGGCTACACAACAGTACAGGTTTCATGCGGAGTCTATTATCATCTTTTTAACGTATATGTTGCAGACTCTTCACGAGGAATAACTGTTGCAAAACTGATAAATCAACAGGAAGAAGATATCGCCCGCGCAAGAGCAGAAGAAGCAAAGCGACAACAAGCAGAAGCGGAAGCTGCAAAACTGCAGGCAGAATATGACCGGGCAAGGGCAGAAGCGGAAGCAGCCCGCGCAAGAGCCGAGGCTGCAAGAGCAAAAGCGGAAGCTGAATCTGTAAGAGCTAAGGCGGAGGCTGAAGCAGCAAAAGCGGAAGCTGCTGCGGCTAAAGCAAAAGCGGAAGCTGAACGGGCAAAAGCAGAGGCTGAGGCCTCACAAAACAGCGGCTCCTCCGGTTCAGGAAACTCCAGTTCAGGAGGCGGAGGCTCTGGTTCAGGAAGCGGTCAGAATACAGGTGACGTAAAAGGTATCTGGATTAATGACGCAAACAAGGCAAGGGCATACTACATCGATTCAAACGGAAAAATATATCAGGCCTTCTCATCGGGTGGTCAATTCGTGTATCTTCCGACCGCAATAGGAACGGCAAGCAGCAACGGCTCAATCAATGTTCCATCTCCTTATGTTATGACATACGATGAAGGAAAGCTCACTGCATTTGGAACAATCGCAGGAACATATTGTAGCGGAAACTTTACAAAGAGCAATGTTTCACTACGTGCGGCAAAACTTGTCGGAAATAGCGCAAGTTCATCTTACACTGTCAGACTCAGCGTTGCATCGGGTTTTGTAGGCAGTAGCTTTACGGCAAGTCTGACAACACCTGATTTAGACGAACCTATTAGCTATGAATGGTATGTTGCAGGACAGAAAGCAGGCACGACTTCTACAATATCAGCAAAGATTTTGCAGGAAGGCGACAATATGGTTTATTGCAGAATCACAGGTAAGTATTCCAATCAAACGGTTATTTCCCAGCAACGAGTCATAAAAGGCGCAAAAGCCCAATAATTATGATTAAGACCTGATGGCGTTGGCACCGTACTTTGCGGTAACAACGTCATCAGTAATAAGTTCCTCTTCTTTTAGGTTCTCGTCTTTCCACATTTCAAGTCGTTTGTCTTTCAGCCGTTCCAGAACCTTTTCCTTTTGCATTGCCTGGCGGACAACTTCTTTTCGCTTGTCAGCCTCAATTTGCAATATCGCACGCTGAGAAAGACACTGTTCCCTTTTTTGATTCAAAAAAACAATATAGTTATGCCCACTTGCAAACAACTGCATATCATGCGTGGCATCCATGTTCTTTTCAATAGTGATTTTTTCTTGAGCAATCTCTTTCAGCTGGGAATCAATTGCCGCAATCTGGGCATTCACCTTCCCCAACTCTATTTCCGCCTGTTTCAGCTGAAAAGCCCTGAGATCTAGAATCTTCTGCAATGAATATTTGAACCGTTTCACGAGCGGCTCCTACAAATCAGACACGCGCACCATGAGGCATTTCCGGGAATTCATCGTCTGGAATCTCCACACCGCTCAATTCAGACAGACGCTGTAGCGTATCTTCAATAGTGCAGTGTTCGCTCTCATCCTGACAAAGGAACGCCTCGATATCCGCATGCTTTTCAATTGCTTCGTCAATCTCTGGAGAATTTCCTTTTTGATAGACACCGGCAAGAATCATTTCTTCCTGCTGCGCATAGTCTGCCATCCAGCGCTTAACCTTCTGCACAGCCTTAAGCGTACAAGGACCAGAAACGCGTTTTGACAAACGGCTGATACTGGCGAGTACGTCAATTGCAGGATAATGTTGCTTCTGCGCCAACTGACGCTTTAATACTATGTGTCCGTCAAGTGTGCCTCGGACTTTATCGGCGATAGGCTCGTCCATATCATCACCGTCCACCAAGACAGTATAAAAAGCTGTGATACTTCCCTTGTCATTTGTTCCAGTACGCTCAAGAAGTTTTGGCAACATGTCGAATACACTCGGCGGATATCCACGCTGAGCAGGAGGCTCACCGGTTGCAAGACCGATTTCACGCTGAGCATGGGCAAAACGAGTCACACTGTCAAACATGAGCATAACATCTTTACCTTGGTCACGGAAGTATTCTGCAACGGCAGTCGTAACATAGGCCGCACGAAGGCGGGAAATAGAAGGCTGGTCACTCGTTGAAACAATAACGACAGAACGCTTCAATCCCTCAACACCGAGGTCGCGGTTGATAAAGTCCATTACTTCCCTACCACGCTCTCCTATGAGACCGATTACGTTAATATCAGCATTGGTATTTCTTGCAATAATCGAAATAAGCGTACTCTTGCCAACTCCAGAACCGGCAAAAATACCGATTCTCTGCCCCTTTCCAACCGTAAGAAGAGAATCAATAGCACGCACACCAGTTACCATACGACGGTTCACCGGCTTACGTTCCATAGGATTTGGAGGACTTGCAATTGCAGGATAAAAATCTTCAGGCGCCAAATCGCCCTTGCCGTCATAAGCTTTCCCGGTAGAATCGATTACACGCCCCAAAAGCCCCTCGCCAACAGGAACCTCAAGAACATGACCGCTTGCAACAACGGAATCTCCTACTTCAATACCTTTGGTATCACCATAGACCATAAGACGGACAATATTCTCTTCAAGACCGACTACTTCCGCCAAGACAGGGTGCTCTCCACCTGCAACTTCAATGCGGCAAATCTCACCCATTACAGAATGAGGGCCACGGCTCTCAATCATCAGTCCTTTAACGGCAGTAACGGTACCAGTATATTTTATTGTACCAGTACGCTCTACGGCTTTTACATATTTATCAAAAAAAGATACAGCTTCCATGCCCACCCCTATTTCAGCTTAATTAGTTATCGGGGTTCTGGACATCAACCTTATTAACAGTCTTAATCGGCGAAATCTCAAGAATCTTAGACTCCAACTCAGAAAGCTGACTTGCAATACGTGCATCGACAGCACCAAAGTCTGTCTCAAAGATACACCCGCCCTTTACAACAGAACTGTCTTCTACAACGGCAATGT
>CAZKPZ010000033.1:0-21919 GCA_964554745.1 uncultured Treponema sp.
AGTCCGGCAAATCCACGATTTTGGCAAGCGCATTGTATTCTTCGTTTTCAGGTGTCTTTTCATATACAAGATAGGCTCTGCCCTGGGCTTCCATCTTGGCATCACTGAAAAGCAGCAGGTAAAAATACTGGATACCTGCGCCGGCAAGGAATTCATTCAGCAGGTCGGCAATCTTTTCAAGGTTTTCTGCTTGGTTCACTTCCGGGCCAAAATGGTTAACGTACTGCTCAACTTGTTCCCTTTTGCCGCGCTCGTAATCACTTTCTTTTTTTTCTTGTTCACAGTGTTTTTTACAGCCGCAGGATTCACGAATAATCAGAGATGACTGAATTTTACTGAGCAGTTCGATTTTGCCGTTGGTGAGCAGGGTGTAGATGTTTTCTGCGGCGAGCCGCCCCAGTTCGTCAATCGGCTGGCAGATGGTGGTAAGCTCTTCGCCGCTGGCTTTTGCGATGTTGTCAAATCCTGTTATCGCAATATCTTGCCAGTCTGGATTGTCTTGTGTCTTTATAACCTGCTTTACGCCCATGGCAACCATGTCGCTTGCGCAAACTATGGCTTCTGGTATGTCTTTGGGGTTATGCTTTATCCAGTCGCCAAGAGAACGCATGGCAGTGTATTCGGTGAACTCGGTATATATTGAAGAATACTGGACGGGGATGCCTTTGTCTTTTGCTTCGTCCAGGGTCTGTCGGAATATGTTTTCGCACAGGATGCTGTCGCGGTGTTTTTTTGAACCGCCAACGTAAAGAAAGCTCTTGAACCTGTGGGTGTAAATCAAATGCTCCATCAGCTCCCGCATGGTGTTTTTTGCGTCTATGACAACCGAGGGAATACCTGGTACAGGTATTCCTGCTGCGATTATCGGGACGGTACCGAAACATTCGTTCAGAAATGTGGCATTTAAAACTTGCTCTTGGTTTGTCAATGCGGATGACAGAATGACTACGCCGTCTGCCTTAACAAACTTGCTTGCCGGCAGAAACGTAAAATTTTCGTTAGAAGGTCTGTACGTTTGCTGTTGCAAGCAGATAGTGTTTATGCCAAGTTCCATTGCGCGTTTGTGTAGGCTCTTGTAAAACTCTATCTGGTATTCTTGGTCAAGTCGGTTAAGGTAGACTGCAATTTTCATGCAGTTATTATAGCACGTTTACCGTACAAGAAACAGGCTCTGTAGTTCCGTCGCTTGCAATCGCGTCAACTGGTGCTGCGTCTGCAATGGTTACAGTGTATTCGCCTTTTGCAAGCACACTTTCTCCGTTTTGGTCTATGCTTTCAAATAAGTCTGACGGGAGTGAAAATGTTACGGCGGCTTTCTGTCCTGCCGGAACGAACACTCTCTTGTAGTCTTTAAGAGAGCACAGTGGGTCGTCTGTGCCGCGATGCTTCTTGCTGACATATAGCTGAACGACTTGTGTTGCATCGCGAGTACCGGTGTTCTGCACTTCTGTGCTCAGTGTTATGCTGTTACCGGCGCGAATCTCGCCGCAAGAAAGAGTCGTTTTGCCGAATTTAAATGTAGTGTAGCTTAAGCCAAAGCCGAACGGGAAGAGCGGCTTTTTTTCCTGGTAGCGGTAGGTTCTGCCCTTCATCCGGTAGTCGTCGAATGCCGGGAGATCTGCAGTGCTGGCAGGGAATGAGACCGGCAGATGTCCGCTCGGTGCGCAGTCGCCGAAGAGTACATTTGCCACTGCGTTGCCGCCCTCTTCTCCCGGATACCATACGTAGAGAATAGCGTCCGCGATATCCGGCGGAAATGCTACGGCCGCGCCAGCTGTTACAACGAGTACCACTGGTTTACCGCGCTCGTGCAGTGCCTTTATGTAGTCCAACTGCCACTGCGGCAGTTCAATCGCCTCGCGGTCGCCCTTCTTTGAGTTTACGGCGGCACCTTCTTCGCCTTCCATTGAGTTGTCAAGGCCGAAGCATGCTATTACCACGTCTGCTGCCTCTGCCTGGCCGATGGTCCAGCCGTTCTGTATGTTGGGGCTGTACATGCTGCAGCCCTGTATGTAGTCAACAACAACGCCGGGAATCTGTTCTGAGCGTGCGGCGATTCCCTCAACAATGGTGACAAGGCGCGGGTTGATGCCGTAGTAGTTTCCTATCAGCGAGTTGATGTTTGCTGCTGCAGGCCCTATGACAAGTATGTGCTGCGGCTTTGCCTGCAGCGGAAGCAGGTTGCTTTTGTTCTTGAGCAGGACAATTGATTCTTCCGCGACTTTGCGTGCAAGCGAGCGGTGATCTTCGGTGTTCACGTCTTTCTTGCTGAGAGTGCCCCATTTTGTTTTTTCAGGGGCATCGAACATGTCCAGCTTAAAGCGAGTCATGAGCAGCCGTCTTACGGAGTCGTTTACTGCTTCTTCTGAAAGCAGTCCTGTGCGCACGGCCTCGATTGCCGCGTGGTATGTACAGCCGCAGTTCAAGTCACAGCCATTCTTGATGGCAAGCGCGGCGGATTCTGCCGGTGTTGACGTGACCTTATGGTTTTCATGGAAGTCGCGGATTGCCCAGCAGTCGCTTACTACGTGGCCTTTGAATCCCCACTTTTTGCGGAGCACGTCCTGCAGCAGGAACTTGCTGCCGCAGCAAGGTTCGCCAAGCGTTCTGTTGTATGCGCCCATTACGGACTCTACACCGGCATCTACGGCAGCCTTGAATGCCGGAAGGTATGTTTCCCACAGGTCTTTTTTACTTACTTCTGCGTCGAATGTGTGACGGTCTTTTTCAGGCCCTGAGTGTACTGCAAAGTGCTTGGCGCAGGCTGCAATCTTGAGATGCTCCTTGTCGCTTCCTTGAAGTCCGTTTATGAACGCCACGCCCATTCTGCTGGTTAGACAGGGGTCTTCGCCGTATGTTTCCATGCCGCGACCCCAGCGCGGATCGCGGAAGATGTTGATGTTTGGGGTCCAGAAGGTGAGTCCGCAGTATTGGCTTCTGACTCCTGCTTTCTGGCATTCGTTGTATTTTGCGCGGGCTTCGGTGGATATGACGTCTGCTTCCTTAAATGCGAGTTCGTCATCAAAGGTGGCTGCAAGTCCGATTGCCTGGGGGAATATGGTGGCTGAGCCGGAGCGTGCCACTCCGTGCAGGCATTCGTTCCACCAGTTGTATTCTGGAATGCCGACTTTGTCTACTGCCATGCTTTCGTGCAACATGAGCGAGACTTTTTCTTCAAGGCTCATGGCTTGTATCATCTCGTTGATTTCGTCTGTGCGTTCTTTTTCTAAGTTTGTCATATAAAATCCCCTTTAAAAATACCCGTTTTTTACTACATTATTCTGATTATTTACAAATAGCGCTATCGGTAAATGCTCTTATGGGATATACTATTTTTGTATGCAGACTGTTAAGATATTGATTGTTGAGGATCATCCTATTTTCAGTAAAGGACTGTCGGCTCTGCTTTCTTCGCAGAGTGGATATGAGATTTGCGGTGAGGCACCGAACCATGCCCAGGCGATGAGTCTGTTCGCGGCTAAGAACCCTGACTTGGTTATTGTTGATTTGAATCTTGACGGTGAGGATGGACTGGATGTTGTTAAAGATATTCATGCCCGGGACAGCAGCTGCGCAGTCCTTGTGCTTTCGATGCACGATGAGAAATATTATGCGGAGCGTGCCATTAAAGCTGGTGCTCGCGGATATATAATGAAGGAAGAGTCATCTGTAAAGGTGCTTGATGCCGTTCGTACAGTGCTTGATGGCAAAATCTGGCTTTCTGACGAAGAGCTGCGCCGGCAGGAAGACGCTGCCGCTGAAAACGGAGGCAGGGTGGCAGACTTGTCTTGTCTTTCTGACCGTCAGATGCAGATTTTTACCATGATAGGTAAGGGACTGGGAACGATTGAGATAGCCGCGAAGCTTAATCTGAGCAAAAAGACGGTTGACACGCACAAGGAGCACATAAAGCAGAAGCTGAATTGCCTTTCTACGCAAAGTCTGCGGCAGATGGCCGTTGAGTGGAATACTATGAATTTTAGGTAAATAGTCTGATTTTAATCAGCCTTAAGCTGCTGTATAGTTATTATATGAACTATAAAAGTTTATGGCTTGATTACCGGCCGATTGATAAAAAAACTTGCTGTCTGAACGTGAGCGAAGACAACTCTGTATCAGTGTACGGTAAGTCTCCGCTTATGTCTTCTGTACGGAGAGAGTTGAAAAGAGCTTTTTCTGTGATGTTCGGTAATCGTGTTCCTGCTATGACGGTGGGGAGTTTCAGTCTTCTGCCGCCGGATTTGCAAAGCCGTATCGGTCAGGAAAATCTGCCGGGCGGGAACGGCTATAAACTGTGCCAGCTGGATACTATATGCGTAATAACTTCCAGCACGGACAAGGGTGTGCTTTACGGCACGTTTGCATTCTTGCGCTTCTTGCAGACTGGCAACTATTCCAAGTTCAAGGACTATTCTTCTGCGCCGAACTGCGTCTGGAGAATGCTGAATCTGTCTGCGGCATTTGGAACGGCGGCAGGAGAATCTCTGGAGACTCGCTACGGCGACTACGCTAGGCTATGCGCCAGCGTGGGGCTGAATGCGTGTGTAATCTGCAACGATTTTGTACTGGATAGTCTTCGTTCAGCAGTGCATTTGAAACAAATTGCGGAGCTTGCTGGTATTTTCAGGGCATGGGGGATATCCGTTTTCCTTTCTGTGCCTTTTGCGTCTCCTGTTCTGCAAGGTGCATTGCAGTCAGCAGACTCCGACTTGGACGAGGTTCGTTCTTTCTGGAAGGAACGCGTTGATGAAATTTATGCCTCTGTACCGGACTTTGGAGGCTTTGTGGTCAGTGCTGACGAGCCGTATTCCCCCAGTAACTACGGACGGACTGATGCAGACTGCGCGAATGTGATAGCTGGAGCACTGGAAAGTCACGGCGGAACGGTGATATGGCATGTAAATGCCGCAACGTGTTGCGATAGCTTTAAGGCGCTTGACGGCATGTTTCTTCGTAATGTCGCGGTGCAAGTGAGAATCTCCGATTTGCAAGAACAGCAGGCAGCGAGGCGTTTGTTCAGTATGCTGCAAAAGACGGCTGTTTTTATTGAATGTCCGCTTTCGCAGGAGAAGGGAAGGCAGAATGGCGACTCTGCGTATCTTGTGCCGCAGTGGAAAGCTGTCTTAGACAAGGAGACGGAAGTTTGCGGCGGTAGGCTTTCTGTAGGCCAGCGAGTGACTGGGGCAGGGCACAAAAACGGCAGTTTCTTTTTGACAGGTATGGCCGGCGTTGCGGGGGCTGTATGCTCTTGCGCTAACTGGTATGCCTTCGGCCGCCTAGCCTGGGATATATCACTTTCGGCAGATGATATTTCCGCCGAGCTGTCAAAGCAAAGCTGTTTTGATTCCGGCTTTTGACTTGCTTTCATTCTGGAAGGGCTTTTTTCATTTTTATTCTTGTGCTATACTCTGTGAAATTTTAAAAACACGGAGCTTATTCTATGTCTTCAAATCTATCTGTTTTGGGCCCCCATGACAAACCGCCGCTTGCGCGCTGGATTCCTCTCAGCTTTCAGCACGTATTCGCCATGTTCGGAGCCACGGTTCTGGTTCCCCTGCTTACGGGGCTGAGCACATCAACGGCGCTTTTTACCGCCGGTACAGGAACGTTGATTTATATTCTTTTGACAGGCGCAAAGGTTCCTGTCTACCTTGGCTCTTCGTTCGCCTTTATTCCGCCGCTTGTCGCAATCGGGCAGATGTATGGTCCTGCTTATGCCATGGGCGGAACAATTGCCGCTGGCCTTTTTTACTGCATTGTGGCGGGCATCGTAGCATTGGCCGGCCGCAGCTGGATTGACAAGTCTCTGCCTCCTGTTGTTATAGGCTCTGTCATTGTGGTTATCGGCATGAGCCTTGCGCCTACTGCAATCAGTGAAGCCGGCATAGCCGCAGGAGAGGGTTATTCCTTGGTGCATGCTAGCATTGCGTTCGTTACGCTTTCTATAGCTATTGTGGCGACAATCTTCTTGAAGGGCTTCTTTAACACGCTGGCCATTCTTATTGGCCTTGTTGGCGGATACTTTTTTACATTGATAATGGGTTTCTTTTTCCCTGCATACCATATCATAGACTTCAGTGTGGTGAACAAGGCAAAGTGGGTTGCGCTGCCGTTCCTGCATTCCGCTGATAACGGCTCGTATTTCTATATGCTGCCAAAGTTCAACATTGTGGCGGTTCTTACCTTTGTAATTGTTTCTATCTCCACAATCTGTGAGCATCTGGGGGATATCCTTACTGCTTCCAAAGTAGTCGGCAAAAACTTTTACGATGACCCGGGGCTGCACCGTACGCTTATCGGTGACGGCATTGCTACGGCCTGGGCCGGCGTTTGGGGTGGTCCTCCGAACACGACTTACGGCGAGAACATCGGCGTTATGGCAATAACAAAGGTCTACTCCGTGTGGGTAATCGGCGGTGCCGCGGTGATTGCCGTGGTTCTTTCATTCTGCCAGAAGTTCGGTGCAGTAATACAGACAATTCCGAATCCTGTCTTGGGCGGAATCTGCATTCTGCTGTACGGGCTCATTTCGTCTTCCGGTCTGCGTACCCTTGTAGAGGGCGGTGTTGACTATCAGAATAAGCGCAATCTGACGATTTCTTCTGTCATTCTTGTTATTGGAATCGGCGGCGGCTTGCTGCAGTTTAAGGTTGGCGGAAGCTACACATTCAGCTTGGGGTCGGTTGCGTTTGCAACGGTAATCGGCATTCTGCTTAATCTGATTATTCCAATGGACGAAACGACCGACAAATAGCTGGAACAAAAAAACATTGCTTTTTTGTGTTCTATATGCTAGAGTATAAAAAACTTGAATAAACGAGGTAATTTATGGCTTACAAGGTAGATTCAGACGCCTGCATTAACTGCGGCGCTTGCGAAGGAGAATGTCCGTCTGAGGCAATCAGCGAAGTGAATGACAAAAGATTCATTACTGCTGACAAGTGCGTGAGCTGCGGTTCATGCGCATCTGTTTGCCCAGTTGGAGCTATTGCTGAGGCGTAAGGTTTTACCTTAACTCTTTATAGCTTATAAACAAAGGCTTTTACTGCCATAAGGTGGTAGAAGCCTTTTTTGTTGTCTGTTATATTCCGATACTATATGCAAATGCGCCTACATACTATTTATTCTTTTGCCCTTACCTTGCTTCTCGTGTGTGCTGGCTCAGTGTGTGCCCAGAACTATCCGCACATACAAAGTCTTGTTTCACGCAAGTCGAACTTTATGTTCCAACAGTATCAGGAAGAAGTTCAGGTGGCAAACAAGGCCTTGCGGGCGAATCAAGACGTATACCTTAATTTTTACACCTATACAGTCGCTGAAGCCGACTATGACACCTTGCTTGACCTTTATGCCCGCTGTTCCGTTCCTTATGACAGTATTGCCTCTCTGAACCGGCTGCCGAATAAGTCTACTCCGATAGACGGGCTTTCCGTACTTCTGCCGACCGTTGCCGGGCTGTATATTCCCCTTGTTCCCAAGAGCGAGATAGAGATACTGATGGCCAGTGAGTATTCCGTGCAGATTAATAACGGTGCCTATCCAGTTTACCACATCAACGGCGATGAGTTCTATTTTATAAAGGGAGGGCGCTTTTCGCCGGAAGTCCGCGCCTTTTTTGTAAATCCCGGCATGGCGCTGCCGTTGGATAACTTCCGTCTTACGTCTCCTTTCGGAATGCGGGTCAGCCCTATCAGCGGCAAATGGCGATTTC
The DNA here is from genome assembly GCA_964554745.1 of uncultured Treponema sp. Classification (GTDB taxonomy): domain Bacteria; phylum Spirochaetota; class Spirochaetia; order Treponematales; family Treponemataceae; genus Treponema_D. The sequence continues at coordinate 7,712 of CAZKPZ010000033.1, forward strand.
ACAAGGGAATAGACATGGCGGCATCCGTAGGAACGCCGGTTATGGCATGCAAGGCCGGTGTCGTGCAATACATAGGAACTAACGATTACACCTACGGCAACTACATCATACTAAAGCACGAAGACGGCATGACCAGTCTCTACGCTCATTTGAGCTATATTTACGAAAATATAAAAGTGGGAACTCCTGTTTCCAGACGGCAGGCAATCGGCAAAGTAGGGCAGACTGGCCTTGCGACCGGCCCTCATCTGCACTTTGAAATAAAGGTGAACGGCGAAAATGAAGACCCACAGCAGTACTTGAATAAAAAATAGAATATGCGCGCGCTGCGGCACGGCAGTTCCTCTGCACATTGCAAAGGGAACGCAGCCGCAGGGCGCTTGTTTTTGCTTTAGTTTCTGAACGAATGAATCGGGGCAGGGATTCTTCCGCCGCGGTTTATAAAGTCTGCGCATGAGAAGCGGTTCACGTCCATTACCGGACAACCGCCCAACAAACCTCCGAATTCCACCCATTCTCCGGCTTTCTTACCAGGAGCAGGAATCAAGCGGACGGCTGTTGTCTTGTTGTTAACCATGCCGATAGCCATTTCATCGGCCATGATGCCGCTGATTGTGGTTGCCGGAGTGTCTCCCGGAATGGCAATCATGTCAAGACCGACAGAGCAGACGCAGGTCATCGCCTCAAGCTTTTCAAGGCAGATGGAATGCTGCTTTACCGCGTTTATCATGCCCTCGTCCTCGCTGACAGGGATAAATGCGCCGGAAAGTCCGCCTACGTTCGTACTTGCCATAACGCCGCCTTTCTTTACCATGTCGGTGAGCATCGCCAGAGCAGCGGTTGTTCCCGGTGCGCCGGCTCCCTCAAGGCCGATTTCCTCAAGAATGCGCGCAACTGAGTCACCTACCGCCGGGGTCGGCGCAAGCGACAAGTCCAGAATGCCAAAGTTCACGCCAAGGCGCTTTGCGGCTTCTGAGCCTACGAGCTGACCCATTCTGGTAATCTTGAAAGCCATCTTCTTAATGCCGTCTGCAAGTTCATTAATCGGTCTGCCCTTGAATTCGCGGGCTGCGGCCAAGATAACTCCGGGACCTGAGACACCAACGTTGATAACAGCGTCTCCCTCTCCCGGCCCATGGAACGCTCCTGCCATAAACGGATTGTCTTCCGGGGCATTGGTAAAGACCACCAGCTTGGCGCAGCCGTTTACCGGGCAGCTTGCGGAAACTTCCGCCGTCTTCTTTATGGTCTCGCCCATGAGTTTAACAGCGTCCATGTTGATGCCGTTCTTTGTTGTTCCGACGTTTACCGAAGAACAGACGCATTCTGTCGTGGCGAGCGCTTCTGGAATAGAATCAATCAAAATGCGGTCGGCAGGAGTTATGCCCTTCTGCACGAGCGCGGAAAAGCCGCCGATAAAGTTCACGCCTAGCTCGTGCGCACAGCGGTCCAGAGTCTTGCAGTACTCTACGTATGATTTTGCGCCCGAAGCTCCGGCCACAAGCGCAATTGGTGTTACAGAGATACGTTTGTTGATGATGGGAACACCGTATTCTTTTTCTATGTCCTGACCCACCTGTACCAGACGGCCTGCGTAGCGCATAACCTTGTCATAAATCTTGCGGCAGGACGTTTTCTCATCCTCGCATGCGCAGTCAAGGAGTGAGATTCCCATTGTGATGCAGCGGATGTCCAGTTTCTGCCGCATGAACATATTTACCGTTTCTTGAATTTCAACAGGTGAAAAAATCATAGTCTGTCCCCAGAGTTTATTAAAATTAAAGCTATTGTATAATATTGAAAGAAATATTTCAATTCATAATCGTTTTTGTTATACTGCTCCTATGTTTCCGCCCTTTAGAGAGAACGACGCAAAAGAAATTTGTCTTAAAATGATAGAACTGCTTGATGCCGGAAAGATGCAGCTGCAGTTTATTGCCGAACAGCAAAGCGATGAGCGCGGCGGTCAGGGCGTTATGCTGGGGGCTATGATTGCAGAGGGCAAGAATCCTTGCGTGCGCAAAATCGTGCTTGCGTCGTCCGGCTTGCGCTATGCCCTCAGTCTGCCGTCTGACGGGGCGCTGTCGCAGGCCGTCGTCGCGCCGCCTGTTGTTGCCTCACAAGCCATAAAGACCGCCCTTGCGAAGAATGATGCGGAAATACACCTTCTGACCAGGCAAATCCAAGCGGGCGGCGATGGCACAGACTGCCTAAAAGAGCGGCGCAAGACCCTTACGGACGAGTCTCTTGCCGCCGTCCACGACCTGTATTCTTTTTGCTGTGCCGACGGCCGTACACGTTCCCTTAAAGAAATCTGCGCGGAACGCAATTACGGCAAGCTGCCGCCCACCGGCACCGGCGACTGTGCCGAAGTCAAGATGCTCAACTGGGCTTTTGCGCAGGCTCTTACGCCGCTTAGCATGGCGCAGGTCTTTTACTGTACGGCTTCCTCGCCGGACAGGGTAAAAAAAGGGCAGTTCTTTCCCCCCTGCGATGAACGCTGCGGCATTGTGCTGCCGGCCATGACCAGACTGCACGTCCTGTACCGAGACAATGACATTGTTGTGGTGAACAAGCCGAGCGGTCTTCTGAGCGTTCCAGGGCGGGGGCCGGACAAGCAGGACTGCATTGTTAGCCGGGTAAGGCGGCTTTACCCCTTTTGTATGCCGTATCCTGCCGTACACCGCCTTGACATGGAAACGAGCGGCCTCTTGGTTCTCGCCTTTAACGCCGAGTCGTACAAGGCGCTTTCCCGGCAGTTCCAGGACGGCGAGGTGTCAAAAGAGTACACGGCCTTGCTTGACGGAGTGCTTGCCCGGCGGCATATTGCCCCGCATGGGCAGATGGAACTCACCTTCAGACTTGATGTAGACAACCGCCCCCACCAGATTTGGGACAGCGTTTACGGCAAAAAAGCCGTTACTGAATGGCAGATAGAGGGGGTTCAGGACTATACCGCCCCGGACGGAATCAAGCGGCCTTGCACGCGCGTTACCTTTATGCCGCATACAGGGCGTACCCATCAGCTGCGGCTGGCCAGCGCGGACTCCCACGGCTTTGGCGTGCCGATAATCGGCGACAGCCTGTACGGCAGCTGCGCCGCCGGGGAACGCTTGATGCTGCATGCCTCTTACCTGCGCTTTCGCCATCCGCGAACCAGGCGGGAGCTTGCGTTCAGACTGCCCGCGCCTTTTTAACTTGCAACATGAGAATATTTGTTGTAAGATAAGATAGCTGTACACTTAGATGATTGGGGCAGTATGTCGTTATTTGCATTTGAGATTTTTGTCACTACAATTGCATTTCTCCTTTCCGTTCTATGCTTTGCCATCACTGCAAGCCACCGGGCGGCAAGGGACTATGAAATTTCCCTTTCACTCTCCTTTTTTGCTATATTGACCAGTCTTGGCTATCTGGGCATATTCCAGTCCGGCGCGGTTGAGACCGCACTTGTGTTCGCCACAAAGCTCAAGTTCATCGGACTCGTAATGCAGCTCGTCGTTTTTTTTATGGTGTTTTCATATTTCAAGGTGAAACTGCCCAGAATCCTTTTCTTTGTGTATTTTGCCATCGGGATTTTCGTCCTTTTGATGGTGATAAACTTTAACGTGCACATGCGCCCCATACCGGGAAATCCCATCTCATGGTTCAGCTTTATGGGACGCTGGTTTTTTAAGGGCTATTATATCCAGATTATACGTGAACTGATTTACCTCAGGGCGCAAAGCAACGGTGGCTACGTTCTCTTTATGGTCATGATTGTGTTCTATATGACATCCTTGATAGCGCTCTATTTCTACGTCATGCGGCACAATCATGTGATAAAGCGGCAGGATTTAACGCTGTTGTTCTCTTCTATAATTATACCAGTTATTTGTTTCTTGGTTGAAGAAACGTTACCCCTGTTTACCGGCCGCGAAATCCTGCCTGTAGTGCCGATGGGTATAATAGTATCCGACCTTACCACAATATACCTCGTGGCGTTCAGGCGCTTCTATAACGTCAACGCCATGGCAAACGACGTCTTCTTTGACCTGATGGAAACTCCTGCCTTTGTTACTACAGAGACATTCCGCATCACCAACATCAACAAGGCCACTCTTGATACCTTTGCCTTCATCAACGAGGATATGGTCGGTCAGCGCGCCATGTCTGTACTGCCGGATTACATTGTGCGTCCGTTTGAAAATCTTATTTCACTTGCAAACGAAGAGTCGGACGGCAGGGACGTTACTGCGGAAGAATATTCCGAGAGTGACGACAATCTGGTTTTCGTGGGCGACAAGACCTATCAGCCGCGCTTGCGCATGGTTAAGACCCACGGCAATTTGCTGGGCTACATCCTAAGCCTGGTTGACGTGACCTTGCTGCACAACTACAAGAGCCGCCTTGAGGACGATGTGCAGATGAAGACTCAGCAGATTCAGAAAATGCGTGACCAGATGGTCTTCAGCTTCTCGTTTCTTGCAGAGCACCACGACCTTTCTTCCAAGGGGCATCTTACCAGAACGTCTTTTTATTCCAAGGCGATTGCATGCGAGCTTTATAAAGAAAATGTATACATGGACGAAATCGACGAAAGCTTTATCGAGACCATCGAGCATGTTTCGCCGTTGCACGACATCGGCAAGATTTATATCGATGAGCGGCTCTTGAACCGGGTCGGCCCCCTTACAAAAGGGGAGCGGCTGCTTATGGAATCCCATACGGTGCGCGGCGCGGAATTTTTGTATACGGCGCTGCGCGACTGCGGCGACAAGCTGTATTCTTCCATGGCGCACGACATAACCCTGCACCATCACGAATGGTGGAACGGCACTGGCTATCCGTCCAAGCTGGAAGGCGAGAGCATACCTCTGTGCGCACGCATAATGGCCGTGTCAGATGTGTTTGACGCACTTACAAGCGAAAGGCCTTACAAGCGTGCGTTCACAGTTGCGGAAGCGTATGATATAATCCATTATCAGGCGGGCACACATTTTGACCCCGCAGTGGTAAAAGCGTTTGAAGAGATACGTCCTGAAGTGGAAACGATACATGACAAGCTTTCTGTGCCGGGAATGAGCGAATAAAACAAAGGAGGCTTGCCTTTGGCAAGGTTAAAAGCGGCTGATGTCCTAAAAATCATAATAGCCTCGCTCTTGATTTTTATTCTGTTTATCAGTGCGTATGTAATATCATTTTCCTCAAAGACTAAAAGCGTCCGTTTGCTGGACAAGCCTGCCGAAAGCTATAACTGGGGCTGGTACTACATTGGCAGTGACGGTGTCCGCGTGTACATTCCTGCCCTGCCGGCAAAGATTCCCGCTGAACCAGACGGCAGAGTGCGCATTTACCATAAATATGTTTCATACGACCGCAAGACTTTGTGCTTTTTTACCCACCATCAGAATGCCTGGCTCTATCTGAATGACGTGGAGTTGTATTCATTTGTGCAAAAAGGCAACCCGCCCTGGCTTACAAGCTACCGCTCCCTAAACCACATGGTTCAGCTTCCTTCCGTGCGGACCAGCTTGATTTGTCTGGAACTGCAGGGGCTGGTGAACAGCAGGAAAGGGGAACTAAACGAAATATACATCGGTGAGCGCGCTTCTGTTCTGCACCGTCTTGTGCTGAACCGTATGGACAAGCTGATTGTAGGACTGATTGTGCTTACCTTGGGCTTTTTAGTGCTGATTCTGTCTTTTACCACCTTAACAAAGGTCGCCGGCAGGGACTTCACTATGTTCTATATAGCATTGTCATTCCTTAGTATCGGCGTGTGGCAGCTTGAAGAGTCCCGCGTGCTGCAGTTCTTTATAGCAAGCCAGCCGGTGCACTGGTGTCTTGAGTACATGTTGCAGTTTGTTATACTCTACAGCGCCCTGCTTATTATACATTCTCTTACTCCAAAGCGCCTGGCTCACACCACAAACGTCTTTACAGCCATAATCCTGTATATTTCCACCATGCAGCTGGTCATGCAGATTACCGGTATGATGCAGATTACTGCAAGTGCGGTGATGCTCTACATTGTGTTTATTTCTATCTGCGTTTACAGCTCCATACTGGTTCTGATGACAATAAAGTTCCCCAATCCGCTGCTGAAATTCCTTTTTGGCGGCTCAATGTTCCTTGGAGTCTTTACCTTCTTGATGCTGATGCTGTTTGGAAATTTTGCCTCAAAGTCAAGCAACGACTTCGGGCTGAGCCGGGCGTTGATTTTTACCGTGTTCTCTCTTGCTGTCATTGTCTACCAAAAGACCGTGGAACGCTTTGCAAAGCTAAAAGAGGCGCAGCTGTACGAAAAACTTGCTCTGGTGGACTTTAATACCGGCGTTTCCAGTAAAACCGCCTGGTTCTACCTGGTGGAGCAGTTTGACTATTCGCAGCATGTGAATACCGTATACAGCCTGATAATGTTCGACATGAACAACCTGAAAGTCCTGAACGACACTTACGGCCACCTTGTCGGCGACAAAGTTATAAATGCCTTCTGCGACTGCATGAAAGACGTGTTTGGCGGCAAGGGTACAATATACCGGATTGGCGGCGATGAATTTATCTGTCTGCTTGAAAACACAGATGACGAGGAGGTGAAGCACCTGCTCAGGAAGTTTGACCGCTATGTAGAGCTGCAGTCGGACACTGAGTATGTGTTTACCGTTGCATACGGCTGGACAACCTTTAAGCCTCGTAACCGTGCGGACTTTGCGGAGGCGCAGCAACGTGCCGACGCGCTTATGTACGAGATGAAAAAAGATATGAAGTCAAAAATTGGCGAAAATACCTTAAGGAAGTTATATAGATGACAAACAAGAATAGTTCCGGGATGAAAAGAGTCTTGCTCTTTTTTGCAGGAATTGCTGTTTTGGTTTTAATGTCGCGGATTCTCAAGTTGGAATTTGTACGTGCCCTGTTGGCCGGGGTCACGTGGTTTGTTGTTTTTGCGCTGGTGTTGCTATCTTCTTTTACAGAAGAGAAGCGCCTTAAGATAGAAGAAGACCAAAAAAAGAGCCTGGAGTCAATAGAGCGGATTCGCGGAGTCACCCATAACATACAGGAAAAGTCCTTTGCTCTGGGCGAGTCGTTTAAAGACGAAAAAGCCCTGCTCGGCAACATTGCGGACAGCGCCGCAAAATTCTTTCCGCTTAATGACGTAGGGGCTTCCAAGGCGGAATACGAGATTCTTACAAAGCTTACGCAGGTGGGTTTTTTGTGCGACAAGGCGATTGCCGGCACCGATACAGCCGGCGACTTTAAGAAGCAGCTCGCCTCTCTTGTGCTGCTCATGAAGCAGCGCGAGGCGCTTAGCGTCGGTATGAATAAAAAATACGCCTTAAACTGGTTTCCTCATTGATTTTTGCAGTAACGTGCCTTACGATGCCGCATTAACGTAGCTTACGATGTCGTGTTAACGTACATTGCGATGCCGCATTAACGTGCCTTACGATGCCGTGTTAACGTAGCTTACAATGCCGCGTTAACGTACGTTACAATGTCTCATTAACGTACGTTACACGTCTGTGTTAAGGTGCGCAACTTTTTATGAAAGAGCTTTCAAAAAATGCTTGACAAAAGTTTCCTCATATTATAACGTTTTTTTGTATCTTCTTAGTGCTACGCTGTCTTGTGGTTTTCCTAATCTAAAAACGTTGGTCCGGCGTTGGCTGGAATCTTATTTTTTATCTCAAAGGGGAATTATACTCTTATGCCTCAGAGCGGCTCAAAAACCAAGATGAGGGGTGTTTCTCGTGCCCACTCGGTTGTAACTCAGGTTGTATCGGTAATTGGCATCAGCCTTGCGCTTTTAATCGGCGCTATCAGCGTGACGGTTTCTTATACCGTAAACAAGAGTCTTGTGGACTACAGCAAGAACCAGCTTGACTTGAACAAGAAGATTTTTCTTTCTGATATTGAGAAGCAAAAGAAGACTCTGACTTCTGAACTGGAGCTTTTGGCTTCAATCTACCCGGCAGGACGCGTGCCGAAGGGAATTCCCATGGATTTTCAGGAAAAAGTCCGTCTTTTGTACAGCTATGCTGACGTTGTGCAGACGGAGGAAGGGCTTTATATTATGGCCGGCAAGAAAACTTCTACCGGCAATATCATTTGCCAGAGGGTCAAGCTTGACTCCGAGGAATACATTTTTTCTCTTAAGTGGCAGATGGATTCAGACATTACGGTTTTCAACGGCTATACAAGGGCTGCCACTTCCATAGAGGGTATGCGCGGAACCGAGATAGCGAACAAGTCGATTATAGACAATGCTCTTAAGGGTGAAATCTACCGCGAGGTTTCCAAAATCGGCGGAAACCGCTATGTGACGATATATTTCCCTCTCACCAACAGTGACGGCGAGAATATCGCGACGTTGTTCATCGGCACTCCGATGACTGCAATCACGCATACTGGTATTGTCATTGTGTCTTCTATAGTTGCCATTGCCTGTGTGCTGGGGCTGCTGATTGTGCTTTTGATTGTCTTCAGAATGCGCTCAATCGTCATTTGGCCGCTCAGACGGCTGAACGAGGCTATGGGCAATCTTGCTTCGGGCAATGCCGACCTTACATACCGTCTCCCGGTGAAGGGCAAGGACGAGTTCACTCTTATCAGCTCCGACATGAACGCTTTTATAACCAAGCTGCAGGGTATCATGAAGAAGGTTGAGAATGCGGAAAGCATGCTTGACAGCGTGGTCACGCAGCTTGCCGAGTCTTCGGAGACTTCTGCTGCGGCTACAGCCCAGATGCACGGAAACATCGGCAATATCAGGCAGAGCAGTAAGGACCAGAAAGACAGCGTTTCAAGTACGGCTACTGTATTGGAGAGCGCAAAGAACGACGTTCTGAGTCTTGGCGAGCTGATTAACGAGCAGAGCGCGGACATAAACGAGTCTTCCGCAAGCATTGAGCAGATGGTTGGGAATATCAAGACTGTCTCGAATTCAACAAAGGTAATGGCCGACAAGTTCCGTCTGCTTTCTGAGTCTGTGGCGGCCGGCAAGCAGAAGCTTGCTGACGTTGCGGCGCAGGTGAACGGTATGGTTGAAAAGTCTGCCTCCCTGCATGAGGCGAACCAGGTTATTGCCCGCATCGCAAGCCAGACTAACCTGCTTGCCATGAATGCTGCCATTGAGGCTGCCCACGCCGGCGCGGCAGGACGCGGATTTTCTGTCGTCGCTGACGAAATCCGCTCTCTGGCGGAAAGTTCCGGTGCGCAGTCAAAGTCTATCCAGAAAGAGCTGGGTGAGATTACCAGGGCGATTGACGAGGTTGTTAAGTCTTCCGGCGATGCCCAGAAGGAATTTGAGAATATCATCGGTCATATCGGTGTTACTGAAAATATCATTACCAGCATCGACAACGCCATGCTTGAGCAGCACGAAGGCTCCAAGCAGATTCTGACCGCTCTGAATGACATAAAGGAGCAGTCCGTAAAGGTCCGTGACATGTCAGGCACGCTGAATGACGGTTTTGGCGTGATTACGAGCACTATGGACACTGTTCTGGAGCAGAGCAGCCGGATTTTTAGCAATATTGACGAGATGAATTCCGGTTCGGAGCTGCTCAGCAGTTCCGCAACAAAGGTGAACGGCATGGCTGCCAGCACGCAGGGCAGTGTGTCTGAGCTTAAGGCACTTATCGGGCAGTTTACTCTTTAAACTGTTTGATTTTTACCTCTATCTGATTTATAATTGTTGTCAGAATTTTCCGCGCAACGGTTTTAATTCGGATGAGGTGAAAAATTGAACAGTGTAGACCAATTCTTTAATCCAGATGACTCTCTGACAAAAATTCCTGCGTTTATCGACGATACGGCTGATTCTCCTAAAGAGGACGCACCCGGACCGAATGCCAAGTATTTTGCTAAATATCTGGCACGGTGCTATAATGCTGTTTTAAATGACGAGCTTGTGAATCTGAACCGCGGCGCCAGTCCGCTGGGCGAGGATGCCTTCCGTAAGTCTCTTGCGGCGTTTATGTTCCGCTTCCGTAAGATAGATGTTTCCCTTGAGAATATTGTTGTTGGTGCCACCATAGAGTCGCTGGGCTTTAACCTTATGCAGCTGCACACTCTGCGCCGACCTTCCGGCGAGAGAAAGAGCGGCAGTCTTTTAAGCTATGCGGAAAAGGTCAGAACCTCTATTTCTCCTGTCATGGTGATGCCCGAGAATGTGGATTCGTATTATGAGAACCTCTTTAAGAATGCGGAATTCAATGTAAAGAAGGTTGCTGTTGATGACCTCGGTGTTTCGCTGGATTCGCTGCTTACGTCTGGAACTACGGTTCTGTTCACGCATCTTTTTGCAGAACCGGAGTTTTCCGTAACTGACCCGGCAGAGCGCAGGCAGGGTATCATTGACTGGGCTGCTGAGGCTGACTACCGCTATATAATCGAAGATGACAATTCAACGGAAACAGGTATTGACTACACTTTAAAGAGTGCGGACAAGCACGGCAAGGTTGTGTATCTGAATTCCTTCTCGAACTTGCTGGGCAAGGGAGTGTCCGCTTCGTGGATGATTCTGCCCGATAAGCTGCTGGCGGAATACAAGGAGCTGTTCGGCAATGTGAATTGCCAGCTTTCGTATTTGGATCAGCTCGCTTTTGCTATGTTCTTGGACAAGGGCTATATGGACAATTACCTTGAGAGTCTCCAGGGGGATACAGGTGAGTGTGATTTATAGCTTTTGTGCGGAACGCCGCTTTTGATGTGAGGTTCTATGCTTGCGATTTTTGAGTATGCGTTTACGGCGGTCGCTTCGATACTGCTGCTTTCGTTATTCGGCTATTTTCTAAAGCGGAAGGGCTATCTTGATGAGGCTCTGAGCGGCAAGATGAACAGCTTTGCCTTCCGCTTCTGCCTTTCGGTGAGTCTTTTTACCAGTGTCTACAACATAGGCGGCTTGTCCGACTTGCCGTGGAAGCTGTTGCTGTTCAGCGTGGTGTTTCTGACTGCGGCGTTCCTGCTGGGCATGGTGTGCGTCCGCTTTATGACAAAGGATAATCCCAAGCGCGGAGTCCTTGCGCAGACGTTCTTCCGTTCCAACAGCGCGGTTCTGGGCTTGCCGCTTGCCGTGCTGCTGGGTGGCGACGAGACTGCGCAGATTATGTCTCCGCTGATGATGCTGCCTGCGTTTTACAATGTGTATGCCGTTATTGCGCTGATGACCTTCGGCCCTGAAGACAAAAAAGGCTCTGGTATGGCTCGGCTTGTGAAGTCCATGAAGGGAATCGCCCGCAATCCTCTTATACTGGGCATTTTTTTTGGTATGCTCTGCCTTGCGGTTCGGGCGCTGGAACCCTGTGGGGCAGACGGTCAGCCGGTCTTTACTATAAAGAAGAATCTGCCGGCTCTCTACAATGCTATATCAAGTCTGTCTAAGATTGCATCGCCGCTTATGCTGATTTTGTTGGGCGCCCGGTTCAGCTTTAAGGCGGCCGGCGGTCTTATACGGCATATTGTCTCTGGTGTCGCGCTGCGTCTGCTGATTATGCCGGCTTGCGGTTTTGCGCTGCTGTATGTGGCAAGCTCCGTCCTGCACTTGTTTGAAGCGCCTCCTGCCGTCTATCAGGCGATGGTCGGCATTCTGGCGACTCCGTGTGCGGTTTCCAGCACTGTTATGGCAGCTGAGATGGACGGAGACGAGACGCTGGCCTCTCAGCTTGTTGTGTGGACTAGCTTGCTCTGTCCTTTCACTCTGTTCGTCTTTATTTCTTTCTTGCGGGCAATCGGTCTTTTGTAACAGTCTATTGTGTGGCAAAGAAAAGAACGCGGGGGCGTCCGCCGGTTTCGTAGTCAACTGTGCTGGACGCCTTTCCTGTTTCTATAAAGTAGTTCAAATAGTGGCGTATTGTCACTTTGGAAAGTCCTGTCGCTTCGGAAATGCTTTCGCAGGAATGCCGCTCCCCTTTGTGTGCGTCTATGAACTCTTGCAGCATGTTAAGCGTCGTGAGGTTCAGTCCCTTTGGGATTTCCACAGGGGCGGCGCTTTCTTTGCCGGCAGTTGCGGTGCTTGCCGCTGAGCTGAGCAGGATGTCGAGGCTTTCCTGGCATATTTTGGTCTTGCCGCCGAGCACGTTACGCCGTTCCAGAAATTTTCCCACTGCGATTTTGAACCGCTCGAACTTGTAGGGCTTTATAAGGTAGTCCACAATGCCCAGCCCAAGCGCTTCTTCTATAAGAGATGCTTCTGTAGCCGCCGTTACCATTATGACCGGCGTAAGTATGTGCTCCGCGCGCAGCTGCTGCAAAAGCGTAATTCCGTTCATAATCGGCATGTACATATCAAGTATGATTAAATCCGGCGGGGCTGAGACGGCGCGCTCTTTTAGATAAGAGAGGGCAGTCCTGCCGTCGCCTAGAATCTTGTCGGTCGTGAAGTCGCCTGATTTTGCAAGATACTCTTCGTTTATATGCGCAACCATCGGGTCGTCTTCTACGATTACTGCATGCATCATTTTGCCGCTCCCAGCGTTTCGCGCTTTTGTCTGATTATCACGGTGAAGGTCGTTCCTGTTCCCTCTTCCGATTCTATTTCGATATCTCCGTTGTGCTTGTCCACTATGTCTTTTATTTTGGTCATGCCTATGCCGCGGCCTTTTGTTCCTTTTGTTGAAAAGCCGTTCTCGTATATTTTAGCGAGCTTGTTTTCTGGTATGCCGATGCCGGAGTCTGAGACCATTATCAAAAGGCTTTTGTCGTCTTCTGTGATTTGCAGGTCTATGTTGCGGAGTTCATCGAGCGGCTTTATGTTGACGGCTTCTATGGCGTTTTCCAGCAGGTTGCCGATGAGTGTGACGAGTTCCGTCGTTGAAAGATAGGCGCTGTGCCGTGGCAGGCTGCTGCCGTTAAGAAGCACCAGCCGTATGTCCATTTCTGTCGCGTTTGCGAGTTTGCCCAGAATCAATGCCGCGACGGTAGGGCTTACGATGTTCTGGAGTATCGGGGAGATTGCCCTTGTCTGTGTCTCTGCCACAGAGCCTATGTAGGACAGGGCTTCTTGTGTTTGCCCCATTTGAATCAGACCGGATATGACTTGCAGCTTGTTCATGAATTCGTGGTTGTTAGCGCGCAGTATTTCTGTCTGCTGCAGGTAGGACTGCACGAGCGTGTCGGGGTCAAGTCCGTGCAGAATGCGCTTGGTGAATGTGAGCATGAGTGTCGCAAGAAATATGGTGAATGCCAGAAGGAGCGCCGCAAGCACTGCGAATGAGTGCAGAATCCGTTCGCGGAGCTGTTCCTGGCCGTCTGTGGTCATGCTGGCCATTACAAAACCTGTGATTGCTCCGTTGCCGTCTTTGACCGGCGAGAAGTATCGGTGCTGAAAGCCCAGCGTACCCTGCGCGTCAGAAAAATATGATTCGCCCTGCAATACCCGCCCTTCGTCGCCGCCGACGAACTGCCCGCCGATACGGGATGGAACAAGGTGGAAGATGCGCGTGCTGTTCTTGTCTGCGATTGTGATAACCTGGATGTCGTCGCTTATCTTTATGATGTCGTTAAGGTATGCTGCAAGGCTTGGCGGGCAGTTGCCTGACTGTATTGCGTCTTTTACCATGGCGCTGTCTGCCAGGGAGGTGACTATGGTCTTCATGGTGTTCTCCGCCTTGGTTTTTGCGGTTTTCAGCGAAAAGTTCAGCGCAAGAGCCAGCGTTGAAAGAAAGACGAACAGCCATACAAGTGTGAAAAGAATCAGCAGGTTGAACACCTCTGAGTGCATGCTGGCTGATGAGTCATCTGCGCTTTCAGAGGAATTGGAATGTGTGAACATCTGGCCTTTTACTTTGCGCTGTATAGCTTTGCGATTTTATCCTTGTAGATTTCTGCAATGCGGTAGCGCATCATCTCCTGCTTGGCGGAAAGTTCCACGCCGACTTCAAACGGCTTTGTGATGACGGCGAATTTGTTTATCTTCTCAAAGCTCTTGAAGCCGTTCTTTGCGGAGACGGCATTGGCAATCTCGCCCTCAAGCAGCTTGAGTACTTCCGGTGTCTTTACCAGCTCTTCGTATTTGGAGAATTCAATTTTGTTTTCTTTTGCCCATGATTCGATGTCTTCCTGGCTGGGCAGGATGAGCGCGACTAAGTAGCGCTGGTCAACGCCTTTTTCGTTTGTGCCGAATACTACGCTGCTGGAGATATATTGTGACAGGTTCATCTGCTCTTCGAGCGGAAGCGGCTCTATGTTTTCAACGTCACAGATTGTCTCGCCGATATTGATGTC
>CAZKPZ010000034.1:0-21616 GCA_964554745.1 uncultured Treponema sp.
ATCAGGAACGGAACTTCCTTCCATTTTTTGTTGATGCCCAGGCTCTTTTTTACTTCGTCAGTAAAGACTTCTTTGTCTGCGGTGCTGTAGCTTACGGCTTTTGCCAGCGGAATATAGGCGGAGCGTATGAATCTGCCTGACGCTGAGTACAGGGTGATTGTCAAATCCTTTAGGTAGAGCACTGCGCTGTTGGAGGAAGATGAATCCATTACATTGCGTATGTAGTACGCGCTGTGTGAGCCGTCCGGGTTCTTTAGCGAGAAGTATACGTTGCGGCCGGTGGAAAGCTCTTCTATGTTGTTAGTCTCGTCTATAAAGAAGTATTCGTTTTCCAGATTTTCTTTTGCACGGGCAAGATAGTAGTCCACATCGGGATCTGTCTTGTGCTTTTTAGTTAAAGATTCGTTGAGAGAGTTGAGTACATAGTAGGCGTCAAGAAAGTCTCCCTGGGTAAAGGCCATGTAGCCGCGCCATTTTTGTCGGTAGAATTTGAATTCTTCGGTGTCTTCAAAGCTTTTTGGCTCTTTAAGCTCGTTCCATGCCGCTACGGACAGGTACTGGGCGTCTTCTATATTTGTGTCTACGCCGCGGCAGGCTTCTACGGCAAGGTTCGCCCAGTAGTGTGAGTTGAACCAGGATTTTTCTTCCGCCGCCTTGCGGGAGCGTTCCACCAGTTCTTTTACGCTGTAGCTGTGGTCTTTTGTTGTCAGCGGCATGTTTTCTTCGCTTAATCTGCGCAGGTTCTCGTTTGCAATGCTCTGTGCGTGCCAGATGTCGAGGGCATCGTGCGTACGCTTGAGCATGGCTGTCGCCTCTTCGTCTGAAGGGGCTGTTTTGGAAGCGCGCAAGGCGTACATATAGGCGATTTCGTATTCCCGCTCTTGCATGAAGCGCCCTGCGTTCTGCAGGTCGTTCTTGAGGTCAATGGGGGCGTTTTCCAAGCTGCGCAGACGGGCTGAAACCAGCGGTCGGAATATCTCGGCGTTAAAAGAAAGAAGTGCTACAAAGACAAGGGCGCTGATGATGACAGTCTTGTAGCGCTCAACCATGGCTGCTGAAAAGCGTGTGCGCGAGTTACTGGTATTTGACTTCCATAAAACGGCACAGGCGACTGTAAAGCCGCTTAGAAAAATTGTCGGCAGCAGCGTGAGGAACCAGTTCAGTGCCCTCATTATGCGGAATGTTGTGGCTGTGCCGGGTATGAGTACGGGGGTTGTGCGGTAAATAAAGGTTTCGCCCAGGCAGCAGAGAAATATGATGATTGTATAAATGGTCAATACGCTGAAGACTTTTTTCATAGGTTGATGTCCTCTCCAAATTCGTTGTCGTTTTCATGACTGTCAGCAACGGTAAATCTGCTGCTTTGGGCTTCGAATATAAAGAACGCTCCCAGCAGAATGAGGAAAAATAGTATGTTTGACAGTATGACGCAGGGGTTTCCGAGCGGTGCAAGGTTCTTTATGAGTGGAAGCTTGCCTAGGGCGGTGTTGACGGCTTTTTCTGCCGTGACGACTGTGGGGCTCATGTAGCCGGCTATGTTGAATGCGATTGAGCTGAATGTCACGATGAGGATTGCGACTA
Source organism: uncultured Treponema sp. (assembly GCA_964554745.1). Lineage (GTDB taxonomy): Bacteria > Spirochaetota > Spirochaetia > Treponematales > Treponemataceae > Treponema_D. The sequence goes on from CAZKPZ010000034.1 coordinate 1,582, forward strand.
TGTTCACAAGTCGCCACTGGGAGAAGTTCCTGAATGCAATTACTCCCAGCAGTGGGAGCGCAAGGGTGGCAAAGCAGAGCCAGTAGCCTTTTGTTCTGCCGGCGCATTTTGTGAGGATTACTGAAAGTTCCGTGACGTAATTGATAATGATTGACAGTGAGTCTGGCATTTCTATGGTGCTCTGAATGAGGGAGTCCGTGAAAGTCGTCCGCTTTTTGGAGAGCTGCAGGTTGCTGAATGTGTAGACGTTGTTGCCGGCTTTCTGTGTGTCTACACATAGGCCGTTTGCACTGCCGTTTTCTTTTATGGAACTGTAATAAAATATCTGGCTGCCGCTCTTTCTAAAGTAGCCGGCGGACGGTTTGTCTGAAATTTCCTGTATTGGGCTGTCTGCCGAGACGGCTGCATTCGCCTTTGCCGCCCCCGGAATCAGGAATAGCCATGAAGAAACGTAGATGAGTACGTATACTATCAGTGGCAGAACGGACGGGGTAGGGTGCCGAATTAAATAGAATGTCATGAACATCGCTTGAAAAATCAGTACGAGCGGCAGGAATATGTAGATGCCCTGTACGAAAAGTTCTGCGTTAAAGCTGGGAGACTGCCCGGCCACAAGATTAACGCAGAGCGTGTAAATCATATAGACTGTTGCAAGCGCAGCACACAAAAAGACTGTCAGAAAGGCATAATAAATGATGAGCCTTAGTGTCGTGAATAAACCTTTTTTCAAATCCATTGTTTTCCCTCACGTTTTCCACAGCTTTTACAGGTTTGACTGTTCATCTTTATATACAGGGGTTTTAATTCCATGTATTGTGCAGAATTAACAGTTTGCTTCCCCTGTATAAAATATATGGCTGAAGAATGTGGTTTAACTCCTTATTTTATAAGCAATTAAAAATAAAACTGAAAATCAAAATCTTTTGATTCTTTTGAAATCTCTTCCGAACTTTCAAAAGAATGTTGATTCTATAGGCCTGTGCAGGTTTTTCCACAATTTATGTACAGAAGTTCACAAGTTTTGCACAGCCCTTATAGAAGGTTCCCTTTTATTGATTTCATCCCAAAACGACATCGCCGTTGTCGTCTATTGCTATTATCGACTTGCAGCCAGGGCACCTAAAGCGCCCGCTTTTTGTCGCTTTTAGTTTGTGCGAGCACATCGGGCAGGCGATTACTTTAGGGAACACGCTTATGCTTGCAACTTTTGTTGTAAAACAGGCCACTGCGGCTTCTACAGTCTCTTCAAAGCTAAAATAATCCATGAATCCCAGTAGCTGGAACACTTCGCGGACTTTTGCCTGCAGACAGGAAAGAATTATTTTTCCGCTGTTTTGTTTTACCCGTTCTGAAAGGTCTGAAAATGCGCTTATTCCTGTAGAGGAAATGTAATTGATGTTTGTGCAATTAAAGATAATCTTAGAAAAACCCGCTACAATGATTTTTTCCATTTGGCGGCCAAAATATGCTGTATTGTAGGTGTCAACGTAACCGCTGAGGTTTACAATCATGCATCCAGGAACAGCCTCTACAGCTTCCAAGTTTATGATTAAGCTGTCATCCTTTTCATCAAGAAAACCCGGTACTATATTGTTATTTATCATCAAATTCTCCGCCTTGTCCCCTAAATATAAATACAATTTTATTTTAGCATAGATTCAGCCTCTTGTGTAGATATAATTTATTTTTTATAAATAGAAGAAGGAACGCAAAAATATGCCGATGATTGTAATTATCATAGAATGAACGTATTATCTATATTAGAATAGAATAAAAAAGATTGTGGGGACTAAATGGAAAAGAAAAGGATTTCTGCAAAGGGCATAAAAAAGACTATAGCTTTTATTTTCTGGTACGCTCTTATTTCTGTATGTGCTTCGCAGTGCTTTGCGCAGTCCGAGTCTGTGACTGCGGACATGAAGGCGCAGAGAGACAGGCAGTATGTGGAAATAATCAGTTCTATCTACTATTATATACAGCAAAATTATGTGAACGAGGTGGATGCCGAAAAGCTTTATGAGGGTGCGTTAAAGGGCATGATGGAGGCTCTGGATGACCCGTATTCGCAGTATCTTTCAAAGGATGACTGGCGCAGCCTTTCTGACACCACTACAGGTATTTTTGGTGGCGTAGGTCTTTCGATTACCAAGCCGACGGAAAATAAGCCCGGCAAGCCTTCGTATGTGGAGGTTTCTCAGCCGATTGATGACACTCCTGGTGCAAAGGCGGGAATTCAGCCGGGCGATAAGATTATTAAGATCGATGGCGTGGATACGTCTACACTGACTATGAATCAGGTTTTGGATCGTCTGCGCGGAACAGTGGGCGAAAGTGTTACAGTGACAATCCGCCGTGGTAAAAAACTTGAGTTCGACTGCACGCTTGTTCGTGCGCTTATAGAAAATCCTACCGTAAAATACGGTATGATTCGCGACACCCTGTATATCCGCTTGTCCGAGTTTGGCAGCAACACTGCAGAGAAGGTGCAGGATGCCTTGGACGAATATAAAAAATCGGGCTATTCTTCTATAATACTCGATTTGCGCAATAATGGCGGGGGACTTTTGGCTGCTGCTGTAAATATTGCGGATAAATTTATTGACAGTGGTAACATTGTCGTGACAAAGAGCCGCATTCCATCTGAGAACAGTGTATATACGGCCTCAAAGCGCAAGACGACGGTAAAAAAGGAAATACCAGTCATAGTCCTTATCAACAGGGCTTCTGCAAGTGCCAGTGAGATACTTGCCGGTGCCTTAAAAGACGCACACCGGGCTTATTTAGTTGGTGAAAAATCATTTGGAAAGGGCAGTGTGCAGATTCCGACTCCGCTTATTAACAGGGACGGTTTTAAGATTACGGTCGCAAAGTATTATTCCCCGACGGACGTGAATATAGATAAAGTTGGTATTCCGCCGGACAGAGAGGTGCTTTATCCTGAATTGGCGGATGGAGAGACTCAGGCCTTTGCTGATTTAATGGAGTCCGGCGTGGTAGAAAAATATGTTGAAGACCATCCGAATATGGACGAGATTGATATCGGTAACTATGCTGTGCAGTTACAAACGACATACAAGTTAAATCTGCGTACTCTGCGCCGCATAGTTCGCAATGAAGTCTACCGCACCAGAAAGACGCCGCTGTATGACTTGGATTTTGACGTGCAGCTCTCTGCGGCGTTGGGTATTTTTGCCGAAGAGGACTATGATTCTCTTATGTCTCAGGCAAAGACCCTTAAGCAGCTTGAGGACGAGCGGCTTGCAAAAGAAGCCGCTGATAAAGCGAACAGTATAAGCAAGGGCGAATGAGACAGTTTGTCAGTGACAGGGAGCTTGGTAAGGACGGCTGCTTGACGGTGACGGGGCAAAAGTTCCGTTATTTGTCTTCTGTCCTTCGGGTCACCTCTGGAGATATGATTTATGTTCGTTTGCCTTCTGGAGTCTTGCAGCCGATGACGGTTGCCGTGGTTGACGGTGCGAAAAAGCAAGTGTTGCTTTCGTGCGCCACAACTTCTGGCAATCTTTTGGATTCTGGCGGAGTAAAAGCAGCGCCCATGGAGACGAAGGGGAAGTTCAACTTTCACCTCTTTCAATTTGTTCCGAAACCGCCTAAGTTTGACTTGGTTATTCGGCAGGCCGCAGAATGTGGGCTTGTGTCTGTTGTTCCTGTTGCGGGAGAATTCTGCCAGAAGGGAAATATCGAGAGTGCTGTAAAAAAATCTTCTCCTGCTGACGAGCGCTGGAAGAAGATAATCACGGAAGCCCGCGAACAGAGCGGCAGTCCTGTTGAAACGAGAGTTTTGCCGTGCATGAATCTTACTGCTGCTTTAGAATTCTGGCAAGACAAGACTGCAACCGACATTTCTTTTGCCGTGGTTCTTTATGAACGCACTGAAAAGACTCGTAGTCTGTACGAGGCTTTTTATGAGAAGAAGGCTGCCGCTCTCAAAAGTGGTACTGCTCTTGCCGATATTGCTATAATGGTGGGTGCAGAAGGTGGTATTTCCCCTGCTGAACTTGAAATGGCGGTGAATGCCGGATTTATTCCGGTGCATTTTGAGACAAATATTTTAAGGTGCGAAACTGCTGCTTTGTATGGCATAGCTGCGTTGCAAAGCATGGTTTTGGAGAATGAAGCATGGAAACTGAAAGAATAAACTTGCTTGGAGTGCCGGTGGATATAGTGCGTCCAGCTGATTTTGAAGAGGCGGTTCTTTCTTTGTTTGAAAAGGAAGGCGCAAAGCAGATTGTATTTCTTTCTGTCTGGGATTTGCTGAAAGCAAGAAAAAAAGGTGAGTTCAGCGAAGCCGTAAAAAATGCAGATATGATTCTGCCTGTTTCAAAGAGTATAATCAAAGGCGCAAAATTCCTTAAGCTTCCAGTTCCTTATCGTTGGAATCCTTTTGAGACTCTTATAAACATAATGACCATTCTTGAGAACCGCTACAAATCGGTGTATTTGCTTGGCGGACGCAAAAAGATGCTGCTTGCGGCAGAGCGAAATGTTCGTGTCACTTTCAAGACTCTTCAGGTTGTCGGCCGTTATGTCGGCGTATATCCTAAGAATGAAGACCCCCTTGTGGTTGAGGCAATCCATAAAGCTTCCCCTTCTCTTGTTATTATGAGCGAGGGCTTAAAAGATAAGCTCTGTTGGTTTCACAATCGACGCGATAAGTTTGAGAACAGTGTATTTTTGTATTATCAGGATGCAATCGGAATTTTCAGCGAAAGAAAAGCCCATGTAAGTAAGGAGATGTTCAATAAGGGCTTAGAGATTTTCTCCGAGATATTCAGGAATCCGATAAAGCTTTTTTTGTTCATTCCTTATATTCGCTATAAACTGATTTTGCTTTGGTACAAGCTGTTCAGGTAGTTATATTTTTTTTCAAAAATAGTGCTTGATTAAAGCCCTTTTTTACGATAAAGTTTCTCTCTCTGATATTAATGATGTAATTGTCCTTTGTGACAATATCATTCGGTTTAGTTATTCGTTGCTTAAAAAATGAAACTCTTTCTTGTTACCTCAAGTCCTTTTATTCAGGGCTGGTTTAGTAATCTATTTGGAAAAAGCTACGAACTTGTTATTATTAGTCCTGAGGACAGAGTTCGTGCAATGGAAATTTCTACTCGGGCTTCCAATCTTCTAATTGACAGTAGCAGTGTTGAAAAAAGCCTGTTGGATTCAATGCTTTTCTTTACAAGGGGAAGAGCTTTGGTCATTCTTCTGATGGAATCCTATGACTGTGCGGCCTCGGCAGGTGAGTATGAAGGTCGGGCTTTTTGCGTTGACATCAACAATCCCCCGTCTGTTGTAACGGAACAAATAAAAACGCTTTTGCATGGCCTCGGTTCAAAGGAGTTTCCGCTCAGCCCAAAGCCTGAGTGCACATATAAAATAGAGCATGAACGCAGTTCTGACGAGTTATGTGTAAGCGCTTGCTCTCAGGCAGAGAACACTGATAGTGACAAAAAAGACTCCGTTGATATGCAGAAATTCTTGAATAAAGTAAAAGACATATCCGCTACGTCTGCGGATATTCTTTTGCTTGGCGAAAGCGGTTCCGGCAAGTCCTACCTTGCAAAAAAGATTCATGAGTATTCAGGGAGAAGCGGCGGCTACTTAAGCGAAAGCTTTGCTAATATCAGTTCCGAGCTTTTCGAAAGCGCTCTCTTTGGTACGGAAGCCGGTGCCTTTACAGGAGCAAAGACTCGTGCCGGGTTGCTGGAGGCTGCAGGAAGCGGAACGCTCTTTCTTGATGAAATAGGCGAACTGCCGCTGCATTTGCAGTCAAAGCTTTTTTATGCGCTGGACAAACGCAAATTCCGCCGTCTTGGAAGTGTAAAAGAACAAGATTTGTGTGCCAGACTTATCTTTGCAACAAACAAAGATTTGGAACTTGCCGCTTCGGACAAGGACTCAGGCTTTAGAAGTGAATTGCTGAGCAGAATCAACATGATTACGCTCAGAGTGCCGTCATTGAATGAGCATGCTAATGATATTCCAAGACTTGCCCAGTTGTTTGCAAGAAAATCTGGCAAGTTCCTTACGAGTTCTGCGCTTCAAAAACTGCGCAGTCACCGCTACCGCTGGAACATACGCGAATTGCGGAACGTTGTTGTCCGTTCGTGCATGCTCAGCAGCAACAGTAACATTTCTGCTTCTGACATCAGTTTTGCGACTTGCCTTTAAAAAGACCGGCTGCTTTCGTAAATGTTTTTTCAATATATTGTGCTTCCCCTTCGCTTAATGAAGAGCGTGAAAGTACAGTCTGCCAGAATTTAGACATCTCGCTGTTGTCCACTCGGTGAAAGAAGCCCATTTCTTTGAGACTGTCAGTTATTGTATCAATTGTCTTGCCTAGGCGTTCAAGCGTGATAGGCGTGTACCCAGTGATAGAGCCTTTGTTCTCCCTGAACAAGTGATAGCAGATTATCTGCACGGCATGGCTTAGGTTAAGAGACGCAAATTCATCGCTTGACGGAATCGTAACACCGCATGTGCATTCCAAAAGCTCGTCGTCTGTAAGTCCTGTTCTCTCGTTGCCAAAAACAACCGCCGCCTTTGCGCCGCCTTCTGTTACGGTTGATGCGTTTGCGGCAAATTCTTCCGGCAAAAAGAGCTTGCCCTTTCGTTTCTTGCCCCGCCTTCGTGTTGTGCCGGCGCTTACGGAACAGTCTGCCGTGGCGGCTGTCACGCTGTCAAAAAACTCTGCCTTGTCCCAAATGTATGCTGCATGGATTGCAAGAATCCGCACGCGTGAGTCGTCTATGTCTTCTTTTTTTCCTACAATACGCAGTGTGTGAATACCGTTGTTCGCCATCGCACGGCAGACGGCTCCTACGTTGCGGCTCTCTTCCGGACGCACAAGCACTACGACAATATTATCCAACTTCATACGGTGCCCAGTATAGACTCTTTAGCAAATCTGGGCAATGAGATGCGGCAAAATTGTCTGTATCTAACGGACTGCTTTATGTTAGAATGGCAGAAGATGAACTGGAACTTCATGTTTTTTGCCAACTCCGCATTGTTGGGAGTCGGTCTTGCAATGGACGCTTTTTCTGTTTCAATCGTAAACGCCCTTGCTGAGCCTGAAATGCGTCGGCGGCGACAGTGTGCCATTGCCGGTGTGTATGCGTTTTTTCAGTTTGCCATGCCTATGATTGGCTGGTTCTGCGTCCGTACAATAGCATCTCTGTTCTCTTTCCTGCAGGTGGCCGTTCCGTGGATTGCTCTGCTTCTGCTGCTTTTTATCGGTATAAAAATGATTTATGAATCTCTGCATCAAAAAGCTTGTGATGATATGGCCGGCGCAAAAGCGTGCACTGCCGCCGTTCTTGCCGTCCAGGGCGTCGCAACTTCCATAGACGCGCTTTCGGTTGGCTTTACTATCGCGGAGTACGGTCCGATTATGGCAACCGTCACATCTCTGATTATTGCATCCGTAACATTCGCAATCTGCCTGACGGGTCTTTTAATCGGCAGGTCGGTGGGCAGGACGCTTTCTTCCCGCGCTCAGATTCTTGGCGGCTGTATTCTTATATTCATCGGCATAGAGATATGGATAAGGGGGGTGTTCTTTTGAGCGGCTCTTTTAACGCTGCGGCTGACGGCATAGCAGGCAAGAAAGCGCTCGTTATCGGCGGAACAAGCGGCATCGGTTCTAACGTGGCGGCCATGCTTGCAGAGCGCGGAGCAGCCGTTTGTGTGACCGGCCGGACTGCCCCGAAGAATCCGCAGCTGGAATTCGTTTCGGTCGACTTTGAGTGCTCCGGTCTTGCCTCGCTGGAATGCGGAGAGCTTGGCGCACGGCTTTTGGAATGTGATATTCTTGTCGTAAGCTACGGCCCCTTTGTGCATAAACGTCTGGAAGAACTTTCCGCCGCTGACTGGGAACGAGTTGCGCTGATGGACTACGCTCTTCCAGGTCTTGCATTAAGCCGTGCCCTGCGCGGCATGTGCGCTCGCTCGTCTGGCTCGATACTGCTTTTCGGCGGAACAAGAACAGAAGCAATCCATCCGCGCTCTGTCACGGCCGCGTATCACGGAGCGAAGACGGCCGTGTCGCTTTTGGTGGAGTCCGTAGCCAAAACGTATGCGGAAAGCGGCATACGCTGCAATGCCGTGCTGCCGGGTTTTGTAACCAACCCGCCTGCCGGTTCTGAGCAGTATGCGGTTACCGCCCGGCAAGTCGCTGCAGAAGCCGTGCGCCTTATTGCGGACGAGTCTTGTAACGGCATTCTTTGCCGAGTGGATAATGATTGGAATTTCGGCGATTAGAAGCAGCCGGTCAGCAAAACCGCAATGGAGGCAAGCAGCATGATAGCACCGCTTACTATAAAGTTGACCGCCAGACCGGAGCTGTTCTTGTTCTTGCGCTGAGCTTGCTTTGCCTGTGTGTAGTCAAAATAGTTTCTGTGTGCAGTCGGCTTTCTGGTGAACCGTTCCCCCAGTTTTGCAAAGCCGTACGAAATCGTATCAAAGCCGCCCCAGTTTACAATCAGTGTGAGCAGCCCCACAGAGATAAAGCATACTGCCGAAACAAAAAAGCCGTCGCAGCACAGCCGCTCCAGACTGAGCGGACTTCCGGCACTGCGGTAGGCAGCGCTTTCTGCCTTTGCGACTATAAGTGCAAGGGCAAATGCGGCAAGAATGAACAGAGCTTTCTTTGTGAATGGAATTGTGCGCATGTTCAGTCCTTGTTACGCTCGCTTGAAAAAGCGTCGAATTCTTTTTGATTGCACAGCACAAAATGTCCCGGCGATACCTGCCGCATCTGCGGTAAGTCTGTGGTGTAATCGTGGTCGGTCTTTGGATTGTATATAATCCGCTGCCGCTGTTTTTCATAGTGCGGGTTCGGCAGCGGAATTGCAGAAAGCAGAGACTTTGTGTAAGGGTGCAGCGGATGCGCAAACAGCTCGTCGCTTTCGGCAAGCTCCACGATTTTGCCGTAATACATGACTGCAATCCGGTCAGAAAAATATTTCACTACAGAAAGGTCATGCGCTATAAAAAGCACTGTCAGACCCATCTCACGGCGCAGCGAGTTCAGCAAGTTGATGACCTGTGCCTTTATCGACACGTCCAGTGCGGAAACAGGCTCGTCAGCGATGATGAGTGACGGATTCATTATGATGGCGCGTGCAATGCCTATGCGCTGCCGCTGACCGCCAGAAAACTCGTGCGGATAGCGGTCGCTGTATTCTTGCCGCAAGCCAACCTTAGCAAGAACTTTTGCAACCTGTTCCTGTATTTTGCTTTCGTCCTTCTCGCCCCGTATCCGCAATCCTTCTGCGATGATTTCACGCACCGTCATGCGCGGGTCAAGCGAAGATACCGGGTCTTGGTAAATCATCTGGATTCGTGTGTCAAACGTGCCGGGCACAAGCGGCTTGCCGTCAAACAGTATTTCGCCGCCGGTGCGCTTGTACAGCCCTATTATTGAACGCCCTGTCGTTGTCTTGCCGCAGCCGGATTCTCCCACCAAGCCGAAGACTTCTCCCCTGTAGATGTCAAAGCTCACGTCATCCACGGCGCGGAAAGAGCCTTTGTTGAAGTAAGTCTTTAAATGCCTCACGCTTAGGAGCGGAGAATCCTGTTGCGTTTCCATATATGCATTATTTTACAGCAATTACCTCATGCAGACAAGTGCGGCGTTTGCTCTTACTTTTGCATCTGCAAAATAGCGTCGGCAGTCGCCTTCAGCTCTTCTCTCGTCATGTCCTCCTGCTTTTTCAGCATGGCTGCAGGAACACCGTATGCTTTTTCCAAGTCCGCGTCAGTCATAACCTCGTCCGGCGTGCCGTAGTCCATGTCCCGGTTCGGGTAAAAGAGAATCACTTTCTGCGCGAACTTTCTTGTAAGGTCAAGCTCATGCATAGAAACGAACACCGCTGTTCCTGTCGCCTCCGCATACTCTCGCAGGTAGGCAAGTGAACTCTGCTTCTGCCGCTCTTCCATGGCGAACATCGGCTCGTCCATGAACACGCTTGCACTGCCGTACAAAAGCGAGAACGCAAGCAGCGTGCGCTGGATTTCGCCCTTGCTCAGCTCCGTAAGACCGTGCGAAAGCACTTTCTGCAGTTCAAACGTTTCTATAGTCTCGTTGAGCAGATTCTTTGAGGAGCTGTGTACACCTTTAGCATTCCCCTTGAGCGCTCCGTTCGCAAACACATAGGCAAGCAGTTGCTCCACCTTGTCTTTGCTCTCGAATTCCATGTTCTGATAGATTACAGAGGCGAGCAAATTCTTTTTGTCCTGCGGCAGGCGGGCAACGTCCTGCCCCAAAAGCATGCAGCGCCCTTCCTGCGGAACCAGGCGGCCGGAAGCAAGCAGCAGGAACGTTGACTTGCCCGAACCGTTCGGTCCTATAAGACTCGTAAAGTGAGCGCCCCCACCGGACGGAATGGCGCCGGTAAAGTGCGAGAAGACGGCCTTGGGCTGAACGCTCTTGCCGTTCTCGTCCAGGTCGCCGTCCACTGCAGGATATGTAAAAGATACGTCTTCAAATTCGATACAATTCATACGTGAATAGTACCTTTATTTGTCTTCGCTTTCAAGCAGGTCTTCCACAAGCTTTTTGTACGCTTTGTCCGGCACGTGCCAGCCCATCATGTGAATGCTGCGCAGCGGCATGCCGTCTAGCATCTGGTGAACCATCTCGTCAGTAATCGCTTCCCTTGCTGTTTCCGAACTGTCGTTCTGCGTCATGTAGGTCTTAAGGAACGCCTTGATTATCTTGCCGGTCTTCTTGTTCTCAAGCAAGTCTCCTATGGCTGTGTTCGGTCCCAGGATAAGCGGCGGCTTTACTTTTGTCTCAAAGTAAATAGGCGCGCATGCCTTGATGTCGCGGCTGGAAGAACCAATGCACACTTCATATTCGCCGCTCGCCGCGTACCAGTCCTCAATGTCTGTATTGTACCAGGCAAAACTGCGCTTGTCGAGCGTAAAGCTCACTTCCTTCCGCTCGCCCGGCTTAAGCTCAACCTTTGCAAAGCCCTTCAGCTCGCGCACAGGGCGCACCGCGCTGCCGGTCTTGTCGCCGACGTAGAGCTGCACCACTTCCTTGCCGGTGACCTTGCCTGTGTTCTTTACCGTCACGGTGGCCTTTACTGTTCCGTTGTCGCTGATTCTGTCTTTGTTGAGCGTCAGTCCCGAATACTCAAACGTGGTGTAGCTCAAGCCGTAGCCGAACGGATATTCAACATCTATCTTGCGCTTGTCGTACCAGCGGTAGCCCACAAAGACACCCTCGCTGTATTCCGCGCTGTTCTTGTCATTCGCAAAGCTAAGGAACGACGGCGTGTCCTCTATGCGCAGGGGGAACGTCTCAGACAGCTTGCCGCTCGGGTTCACGGCGCCGGTGAGCACATTCACAACGGCTTCGCCCACGGCTTCGCCTCCTAAGTAGGCCTCTACAATTGCGTTTACCTTGTCGCGCCATGGCATTACAACCGGGGAGCCGTTGTGCATTACTACAGTCACCTTTACCCCTGCGTCTGCCAGGGCTTGGATAAGGCGGTTCTGGCTTTCCGGCATATCAAGATGCTTGCGGTCATAGCCTTCGCTTTCAAAAGAGTCCGGCAGTCCTGCAAACACAACCGCCTTGCCGTATTTCTTTGCAGTCGCCATGGCCTTGACCTGCAGCTCTTCAGCCTTGGCCGGGTCTGCGTCTTTTTCTTCTATAAAGAAGCCCTGGGCATATTCCGCCTCAACGCCCTGTTTCTTTATCGCATCGAGCGCGCTAGTGATTTCCATGCTGTTGATATGGCTGGAGCCGCCGCCCTGGAACCGGGGCTTTGCCGCGAACTCGCCGATTACGGCAAACTTTGTGTGCGGCTTCAGCGGCAGCATGCCGTCGTTCTTTAAAAGTACGATGGATTCTTCTTCCAGTCTGCGCGCAATGTCGTGGTGCTTCTCAAAGTCGAACTCTCCCTGCTGGCGTTTGTCAACAGAGTCGAACACCCAGCGCAGGATACGGAATACTGACTGGTCTATCTTTTTTACCAGCTTCTTGTCTTTCTTTGCGGCCTTGCATACTTTCTTGTCGTTAAGTCCGTTCGTGCCCGGCATCTCAAGGTCACCGCCGGCCTTTACGCCTGCAACGCGGTTGTTCACCGCGCCCCAGTCGCTCATCACAACGCCCAGAAAGCCCCATTCCTTTCGCAGCACGTCAGTAAGCAGCCATTCACTTTCGCCGGCATAGCCGCCGTTAATCAAGTTGTAGCTGTGCATGATTGTCTTTGGCTGCGCCTTTTTTACAGCCGTCTCGAATGCCGGCAGATAGATTTCGCGCATGGTGCGCTCGTCGCAGTTGGAAGAGCAGGTGAGCCGCCTGTATTCCTGATTGTTCAGCGCAAAGTGCTTGAGCGAAGTGCCCACGCCCTTTGACTGCACGCCGTTGATATATGCGGCCGCAAGCTCGCCTGCGGCATAGGGGTCTTCGCTGACGTATTCAAAATTGCGTCCGCACAGAGGGGAGCGCTTGATGTTTATTGCAGGTCCCAATATGGTTGAAACGTCCTGTGCCTGGCATTCAAGCCCCAGCGTCTCGCCCAGAGTCTTCAGTACATCGCGGTCCCAGGAGCTTGCCGTGGCGCATGCCGCCGGAAAGCACACCGCCTTGATGCTCTCGTTTTCGCTTGCATTCGGGTGTGAAGAGTCCTGTTTTCTCATTCCGTGCGGGCCGTCGCATACCATGATTGCAGGAATGCCGAGCCGCTCTACCGCTTTAGTGTGCCAAAAGTCTTCTCCGCTTAAAAGACTGCATTTTTCTTCCAAGGTCATCCGTTTGATGAGTGACTGAATTTCCGCATCAGAATGTGTAGACATAAAAATCTCCTGTATAGAATATGCGCGGTCACTTGCTGCCGGCGCGTATAGTTAACAGTATACCAAGTTTGAGCGCCTTGTCTAGGTAAATTTATATTGAAAAAAGTGGAGAAATGCGCTAGGGTAGGTACAGGAAGCCAACGGAGGTTTTAAGAGTATGGATGCATCTGAAGAGATTTTGAATTTGCTGCGTGACAACGCCCGCCTGTCTGTGGAGGATATTTCCGCCATGACAAAGAAAACCTCTGCTGAGGTAGAGGCGATTATAAAACAGCTTGAGAATGACGGCATTATCATGAAGTATGCCGCTGTCGTCAACCCTGAGAAGGATGCGAGCGCAAAAAAGAAGGTGCATGCAGAAATAGAGCTTCAGGTCGCTCCGGAGCGCGAGCGCGGCTTTGACGGCCTGGCCGACAGAATCTACCGCTTTCCGCAGGTGCGCTCCCTGTACCTTATGTCCGGCGGCTACGACCTTAAGGTAATGATAGACGGCGACTCCTTGCAGGAAGTCGCGGACTTTGTGACCCGTAAGCTTTCCACGCTGGAAGGCGTCCGCTCCACAAAAACGCATTTTATCCTCAAGACATACAAAGAAAATGACATTGTATATGTGGAAGAGCGCAGCGACAGCCGCGAGGGTGTAGTCGCGTAATTCTTCCGCCTGTCAGGCCATGCCCGCTTGGCTATTCATTTTTTAATTGACAATCGGGGCTTTTCGGATACAATAGAAGATTGTCTCTTGACCTTTGGTCAACATCAAAGTGCATATAGCGCACTACAAATGAATAACTGAGGAAATGTTTTGGACAACGCAGAAGACAACATAATCGAGATGAACCATATAACCAAGCAGTTCGGCTCGTTCAAGGCGAATGACGACATCACGCTGCACGTTCGCCGCGGCGAGATACACGCCCTGCTTGGCGAAAACGGAGCCGGCAAGAGCACACTCATGAGCGTGCTTTTCGGTCTGTACCAGCCTGACGGCGGCAGCATAAAAATCAACGGCAAAGAAGTGCAGATTCGCAATCCTATAGATGCTAACCGTCTGGGAATCGGCATGGTGCACCAGCACTTTAAGCTGGTGCATAACTTTACCGTACTTGAAAGCATCGTCCTGGGGCACGAGACGGTGCACGGCGGCTTCTTAAAGATGGATGACGCGCGCAAAAAGGTTATGGCGCTCAGCGAAAAGTACAAGTTCCAGATTGACCCCGACGCATATATCTCAGACATCACAGTGGGCATGCAGCAGCGTGTCGAAATCCTAAAGATGCTCTACTGCGACAACAACATCCTTATTTTTGACGAGCCAACCGCCGTTCTTACCCAGCAGGAAATAGACGAGCTGATGAAGATAATGAAGCTGCTCGTCAGCGAGGGCAAGTCGCTGGTGTTCATTACGCACAAGCTTGACGAAATAAAGGCCGTCGCCGACCGCTGCACGGTTTTGCGCAAGGGCAAGTGCATAGGCACAATAGACACTGCAACCGCCACCAAGGAACAGATGTCCGAGATGATGGTCGGCCGCAAGGTGAACTTTATAGTAGACAAAGCGCCAAAAGAGCCGGGCGAAAGCGTGCTTGAGGTTAAGAATCTTGTGATGAGGAGCAAGTTCTCCGGCAAGGAAGTCGTCAGGAACGTGTCGTTCAACGTGCGCTCAGGCGAGATTGTGTGCATTGCCGGCATTGACGGCAACGGCCAGAGCGACCTGGTGTACGGCATTACGGGGCTTGCCCCGGTAGAAAGCGGCTCCGTGCTGCTCAACGGCAAGGACATCACCAAAGAAAGCATACGCAAGAAGTGCCTTGACGGCATGGCGCATATCCCTGAAGACCGCCACAAGCACGGCCTCGTCCTTGACTTTACATTGATGGAAAACATGGTCCTGCAGACCTACTATACAAGCCGCTTCGTAAAGCACGGCTTCCTGCAGTTTGACGCAATGCGCTCCTTTGCCAAGGACTTGTGCAGCCGCTTTGACGTGCGCTCAAGCGACGGCGTGGACTCCATAGTGCGCGGCATGTCTGGCGGCAACCAGCAGAAAGCGATTATCGCGCGCGAGATAGACCGCAATCCGCAGGTGATAATCGCCGTGCAGCCTGTCCGCGGACTGGACGTGGGTGCGATAGAGTACGTGCACAAGCAGCTGATTGCCGAGCGCGACAAGGGCAAGGCTGTGCTGCTTGTTTCGTTCGAACTTGACGAGGTTATGAACGTAAGCGACCGCATTCTGGTCATGTCATCGGGTGAAATAGTCGCGGACGTAAAGCCTGGTGAAATTACACTGAACGAGCTTGGCCTTTACATGGCCGGTGCAAAAAGGAAGGTTTCGGCATGAAAGGCAACCTTATAAATAAAAAGGGGACGGTCAGTTTCCTTTCTTCTCTGCTTGCAATCATAGCAGGTCTCTTGGTAGGGCTTGTGATTTTGTTTATAACCGAGCCGTCACAGGCGCTCGCCGGCTTCGGCACTATTCTTGCAGGCGGCTTCATGGACGGAGCCAAGGGCGTGGGCGAGACACTGTACTTTGCCACTCCTATTATCATGACCGGCTTGAGCGTGGGCTTTGCCTACCGCGCCGGTCTGTTCAACATCGGCGCTTCCGGCCAGTTCATGGTGGGCGCTTATGTGGCCATTCTGGTGGGCGTAAAGTGCACGTTCCTGCCTCCTGCCCTGCACTGGGTGGCTGCTGTGCTGCTCGCCGCCCTTGCCGGAGGAGTGTGGGGTGCTGTTCCGGGGCTGTTAAAGGCCTACCGTAACGTTAACGAAGTCATTACCTGCATCATGATGAACTACATCGGCATGTACAGCGTTAATGCGATGATTCAGGCCACCGTGTACAATCAGGCCAAGAACCAGTCCATGGCTGTCGCCAAGACTGCGAACCTGCCCAACGGCGGACTTTCCAAGCTGTTCGGCACAAAGAACATAAACATCGGTATTTTCATCGCGCTGCTGGCCGTGGTGATAATCTATATCGTACTCAACAAGACCAAGTTCGGCTATGAACTGCGCGCATGCGGACTGAACCGCGACGCAAGCCTTTACGCCGGCATCAACGCGCGCCGCACGATTGTGACGGTGCTTGTGATAGGCGGCCTCTTGAGCGGCTGCGGAGGTGCCATGACATACCTTTCCGGCACTGGCAAGTACATGCGCGTTGTGGACACTCTTGCCAACGAGGGCTTTACGGGAATCTCTGTAGCCTTTCTGGGCACGCTCAATCCAATCGGCATACTCTTTGCCGGTCTGTTCATAGCGTATATCACTGTGGGCGGGCAGAACATGCAGCTGTACAACTATTCGCCTGAAATCATCAATATCATTATCGCCGTGATTATCTACTTTGGTGCGTTCGCCCTTATATTCAAGGAACTGTTCCGTCGTCTCATGGACTGGAGGAAAAGAGCATGAGTGTTTTTTATTTTATCATACAACAGGCCATGTATTTTTCTATTCCGCTTTTAATCGTCGCTCTGGGCGCCATGTATTCCGAGCGCAGCGGTATTATAAACATCGGTCTTGAAGGCATTATGGTGATGGGCGCGTTCTGCGGCATTTATTTTATCCATATTATGGAAGAATATATGAGCGGCCAGCTGCTGCTGCTTTTGGGCATACTTGTGGCGGCGGTGGCCGGAGGCGTGTATTCGCTGTTCCACGCCTTTGCCTCAATAAACCTAAAGGCTGACCAGACCATAAGCGGCACTGCGCTGAACATGTTCGCAAGTGCCTTTGCAATCTTCATGGGGCGCATGTTCAACGGCGTTCAGCAGATTGGATTTACAGACAGCTTCCACATAGACCGCGTGCCTGTGCTGGGCAGAATACCTCTGATTGGCCCCATGTTCTTTCAGAACTGCTACATAACAGCATACATCGGCTTTGCCATCTTTGCCATTGCCGCAATCGTAATAAGCAAGACCCGCTTCGGTCTGCGTCTGCGCGCCTGCGGCGAATTCCCACAGGCTGCGGATTCCGTCGGTATCAACGTGTACAAGATGCGCTATGCCGGCACGGTAATCAGCGGCATCCTGGGCGGCATCGGCGGCATTGTGTTCGTAGTGCCTACTTCCACAGAGTTCAATGCGGATGTGGCAGGATACGGATTCCTGGCGATTGCAGTCTTAATCTTTGGCCAGTGGCGCAGCGGCACAATCTTCGGCGCGGCCTTCTTCTTTGGCATAATGAAGACTCTTTCAAGCGTATATTCGGGAATTCCGGGGCTTAAGAGTCTGCCTGTCCCGAATGAAATTTACAAGATGATTCCGTATATAGCAACACTGCTGGTCTTGAGCATTGCCTCCAAGAGCAGCAATACGCCGCGTGCGGAAGGTGTGCCTTACGACAAGGGCAGCAGATAAATCAAGCCCGGGGCAGCAGATAAATCAAGCCCGGGGCAGCAGATAAGTCTGCTATACTGTAACGCAATCGAACCCCTTACTGTAAGGCAGTCGATACGCTAACTGTAAGGCTGTCGAAACGCTTACTATCACGCTGCATGACAGTAAGCGTTTCGATGACCAAACAGTATACGTTCTTACTGCAAAACAAAAAGCTGTTAAAATCCGTAAACCGTGCTATAATAGTTTCTATGGTGAATGCGGAACATCCAGAAGAATCCACCTTGTCTCCTGCCGAAAGAGCCGGTCGTTATTTTGCGCGGCATGCTGACTTTGTTGCAAAGGAAGTAAGAGAAAGTTCGCATGTCCTGACCTTTGTCTATCACCCGGAAGACAAGACCTGTGATATAGAGCGGGTTCCCTTTGAAGCAGGCCCCATTCCCAACCGCTGGGTAAATTACCCTGAATGTGTATTTAAATTCATGCACCTTTCAAAGGAAGACGGGCAGAGACTGAAAGATACCGTAAGACAGATTGACGAAGGCGCTCCGTTTGCGGAGTGCACGCTGCAGATTGTCACTCCTAACGGGCATGAGTGGCTGAGAGAGAGATTCTTTAACTTTTACAAGGCTGACGGCAGTCCGGACTATGCGCTGGCCTTCAGCTATAATATCACGCAGGAAAAGAACAGGGAACGGGGCTTTGCAGACCAGATTATTCTGCGACAGCAGATGCAGAACGTAATTCTGGAGGCTTCCTGCTTTAACGTCACAAGAGACACGGTTGTAAGCCACAAAGGGCTTGATGACAGTCACTTTATTGCAAGAGGAGACCCGTGCAGTGCCGAGATGAGGGCAGACATCCTTACGGCAGAACCTCGTGCCGCAAATCAGGGTGCAACTACGCTGTACGCACTGCTTTCTGCCTGTGCGGCGATTCCCGATGACGAGGAGCGCGCAAAATTTGCCAGTATGTCATGCCATTACGGGCTTATAGATGCCTTTAACGAGGGGCGGCTTGAGCAGGAAATAGAATACCGCAGAATGCTTGGCGAGAACCTGCACTGGGTCAAGACGCGCATTGTCCTGATGATAAATCCCGAAAGCCAGGACTTATATGCCTTCTTTTATACGACTGACATAAATGCGGAGCGGCAGGACGAGAGAATCCGCAACTTTATCATGAAGCAGTCCTGCGACTTTGTGGCTGTCATTAACCTGCCTACGCAGAGCGTCACGTTCCGCTACATGAATGCCAGAATCAGCCAGCTTGCCCCCAACTGGGCAGGAGACAGAGTGTTTGACTACGACCTGCAGATGCAGCGCTCCATCTACGACTTAATCCGCGAGGAAGAGCGCGAGCGTATCAGAAGGCTGACTTCCCTGCGCTACATGCGGAGTACTCTGGAGCTTTCGGACACAATGGTGATTACCTACGAGCTGGTCTATAAGGGCAGCTCCGCCTTTAAGCAGGTTAAGTATTCATGGCTTGACGAATTCCACAATGACGTGATTGCCGTTCAGCAGGACATGACCGATGCCTGGGAACAGCAGCAGCACATGACGGCCCAGCTGCGCATCGCGCTTGATGCAGCGGAGCAGTCCAACAGGGCAAAGAGCGACTTCCTGTCGCGCATGAGCCACGACATCCGCACGCCGATGAATGCCATAATCGGTTTTTCCACTCTGCTTCTGCGCAATGCCGACAACAAGGAAAAGGTGCTTGACGAGGCCAAGAAGATTCTGAATTCCAGCGAGCACCTTCTGGGGCTTATAAACGACGTGCTCGACATGAGCAAGATAGAGTCGGGCAAGGTGCAGCTCAATGACCATGAGGTTAATCTGTTTGAGACGGTCGCCACGGTTGAAAGCATCATGCGCACTCAGTTCGACATGAAGAAGCAGAAATTCACCGTAGACACGTCCGGTCTGGAAGACAAAATCTACATCGTTGACGACAACCGTCTGCAGCAGATTCTGATTAACATTCTTTCCAATGCCCATAAATACACGCAGGAAGGCGGAGAGATTACATTTACGGTAAAGACTGCCTCTCTGCATTCATCCACGATTATGGATGTTGTATTTACGGTCGCGGATAACGGCCGGGGCATGAGCAAGGAGTTTCAGAAGCATATTTTTGAGCCTTTCAGCCGCGAGAATGAGAGTGCCAAGGAGCCGTACCGCGGCACGGGGCTGGGCATGGCAATCACCAAGAACATGGTGTCTCTGATGGGCGGCACAATCCGGGTGACAAGCGAGGCCGGCAAGGGCAGTATGTTCCTGGTGCTGCTACCGCTTTCGTTCCTGGAAAGGGCGGAGCATGGGCAGAAAGCAGCCGATGAGGCCGGCGCAATAGAAGCTGACGGCACAAGGGATATTTTAAACGGCCTTAATATACTTGCCGCTGAGGACAATGTGATAAATGCCGAGATTTTGATTGAAATCCTCAAGCTGAAGGGTGCGAATGTTACTGTAACGGAGAACGGTGAGGAAGTCGTAAAGAAATTCGTTTCCGAACCGCGGGGCAGCTATGACGTTATTCTGATGGACGTGCAGATGCCGCAGCTTGACGGATACGGAGCAACCCGCAAAATCCGTGCCCTGGCAGAGGATGACACTGCCGACCCGGCACTGCGTAAAGAGGCCGGTAAGATTCCGATTATCGCAATGACGGCGAACGCATTCAGCGAGGATGTGCAGAAGGCTCTGCTTTCCGGCATGAATGCGCATGTTGCAAAGCCGCTTAACGTGGAAGTCCTCGAACGTACGCTCAGGTCGCTGTTTTCGGGGGGGGGGGCGGATCAGGAAGCTGGGGTTGAGCGGAAAATGAATGTTTGGCCGGTTGAGTAAGTATCA
>CAZKPZ010000035.1:0-13006 GCA_964554745.1 uncultured Treponema sp.
TGAAAAAATATAATGAGGGAAAGCCCGGCTATTGGAAAAAAGAACATCAAATAAAAATATTTGCAAATGAGTTTTTGCCAATCGGATTTAACATCCGTCACAAGCAGGAAGCTCTGGAGAAATATACCGATGAATTGTTGGAATTCATTGACCCTGTAAAAACACATAAATTTTATTGGGAAAAAACGATTCGTAAGGGTAAGCTTAAGCCTTTCCATCCGGGAGAAAGTGATTTGTCGTTGCCAGAAGAAATCCGTGGAAAACATTTCAACTCTTGGACTGAACTTGCAGGAGCTTTAGGCTATGGACAAGAATGTAAGAAAGGAAATTGAGTTATATGAGCCAATGCGTATTTGGCTTCTTAACTATTTAGAAGAAAAATATAAAGGTTGGAATGTAAAAACTATTGATTCTCATGCGAGGACACTGGATTCTTTTTTGGAAGAAAATGGTGTAATATCCTGCTGTCCTCAAGCTGTCGGGCTGGATATTCAAATTGACGTTTTAGGCATAGTTTCTAAAGGTGAAAAAACAAATATCGTATTCATAGAAGCAAAGAAAACCCAGTTGAATTTGCATGATTTAGGACAACTTTGGGCATATTGTAAATTGTGCAATCCAATAGAGGCTTTTTTGTTTTCATCTTGCGGTTTGGGGAGTCTGGAGAAGATACTTAAAAATTTTTCAAGAACTGATTTACTGGATTTTGGCGAAGGTAAAACCATTAAGAAAATGCAGATCGGAAAATGGGATATAACAAAAAACTCAATAGACTTTAAGACTCTTATTCCAAAAATGTAGAAGTGGTCTTTTCTCCTCTGGCCGGAGAACTCAAAAAATGACAGCGCACTTGTGCGAAGAGTTTATCTTGTGTTATACTGAGCGTTATGCAGATAATACCAGTTGCTTCGGGAAAAGGCGGGGTCGGCAAGAGCCTTTTGAGCGCAAACCTTGCCATTGCCTTGGGGCAGTCAGGAAAAAAGGTTGTTCTCGCGGACTTGGACTTGGGTGCGTCGAACCTGCACTTGGTCATAGGCCAGACCGCTTCAAAGCGGGGAATCGGCACATTCCTTACCGGGCAGAGCGACTTCAATGATTTGATTGAGCCTACCGAATACGAGAATGTTTCTTTTATTGCGGGCGATTCCGAGATTCCCGGTCTCACAAGCTTAAAGGCGGGCAAGAAGAACGAGCTTATAAAGCAGTTTTCCTCTTTGGACGCGGACTATCTCATCCTTGACCTTGGAGCGGGCACTCACCTGACCATACTTGACATGTTCCTTCTTTCTCCGCAGGGTATTGTGGTGACGGCCCCTACCGTTACGGCGATTCTGAACGGCTATCTCTTCTTAAAGAACGTGGTGTTCCGCATGATGTACAACACGTTCCGCAAAGGCTCTCCGGCCTACAAATATCTTGAGGGGCTAAAGAAGGACTCTGCGGTGATGCAGCGCATATACATTCCAAAGCTTGTGGACGAGCTGTCAAAGATTGACCGGCCGAACGCCGAGCTGTTCAAGGCGCGGCTTGCAAAGTTCCGTCCGCGTCTGATTCTGAACATGATAGACGACCCCAAGGATGCTGACCGCGCAATAAAGATCCGTCGCTCATGCCAGCAGTTCCTGGGTCTTGACATAGAGCATCTGGGTGTGATTTACCGCGACACCATGCAGGACAAGGCGCTTGCCTCCCGTCTGCCGGTGATTGTCTACAAGCCCCAGGCCGTCATCTCACAGGCGGTTTACCGTATTGCGGAAAAAATCATGCAGGCCGAGACGGTGTTCTTTGATGCAGGCTATAATCCGTCTGAGGTTTCTGACCAGTCGTTCAGCCTTGCCAGCGAAGAGGCTGCCGACGACTTTAGCGCAAAGATGGCCTATATCGAAGAGCTTGCGGGCAGCGGCGCGCTTACGGTGGGGGAACTTACTGAACTTTTGAAGCAGCAGCAGTACGAAATGACGCAGCTGCGCAATGAGAACACTCTTTTGAAAAAGAAGCTTGTGGACGCTGCTAAAAAAGGCTATAAAGTGTAAAAAAAGTCTGAGCAGGTGTATATGAACAGTTTTCTTCTATATATAAATTATCCGTCATGGATTCGTCCCGAGATTTTCCCCGGAATGCCTGTTCTGGGGCTTATCCGCTGGTACGGACTGATGTATGTGTTTGCCTTTACGACGGCATTCTTTGTGTTAAGACAGGAAATGCGCGAGGGCGCGCTTGACAGCGGGGAGTCCAAGGCGACTGATGACGATATTTTCAGCTTTATCGCCTGGGGAATTGTGTTCCTGCTTATCGGCGCGCGGGTGTTTTCCTGTCTGGTGTATGACACGAGCGGCGAGTATCTTAAGATGCCGTGGCTTATCTTCTGGCCGTTTGACACAGTTACAAAGAAGTTTACGGGGCTTGCCGGCATGTCTTACCACGGCGGCTTTATAGGCGGCTTTATAGGTCTGCTGCTCTTCTGCATTGTGCATAAAAAGCCGTTCTGGAAGTGGACAGACGCCATGGCTGTGGCGATTCCCCTTGGATACACCTTTGGCCGCATAGGCAACTTTATGAACGGCGAGCTGTACGGCCGCATTACGACTGCGCCGTGGGGCATGGTGTTCCCGCGTGCGGAAGCCGCAAAGGAGACTTTTTCTGTAAGCATTGACTGGGTAAGGGCGTTTATGGAGCAGTGCGGCATGAGCGTTGCGGAAGGGCAGCGCATGGTGAACTTGCCGCGGCATCCGAGCCAGCTCTACGAGGCTTTTTGCGAAGGTCTGCTGCTGTTCCTTCTTTTGTGGAACTTGCGCAAGCGCAAGCCTTTTGACGGCTTCTTGACCTGCATGTATTCCGTCGGCTACGGGATAATCCGCTTTTGCCTGGAATACTTCCGCCAACCGGACGCCGACCTAGGCTTCCGCATTTCAAAAGACAGCAGCGCGGCTATCTTTCAAAATACGTCGCTGCTGAACATCTCAACCGGGCAGATTTTCTGCATGGGAATGATTGTGCTGGGGCTTGCAGGGATTGTAGTGCTTGGGTTGCGCAGCAAAAAGGCATAACAAGAAAACTTGACAGCGGCCTCTAGGTCGCTGTTTTTGTGAGGGATTTTATGGTATAACCCCAAGAATCCCATTAAATCTTAAAATGTAATAGCTCAAAATCGAGCTTCATGAACTTTTACAAGTTTATACGTATGACTCCAAATTTCTATATAGATGACCAGAAATTTCTATACGTATAGAAATTTCGAGTCATACGTATAGAAATTTTTTTTTATACGTATAGAAATCTGAGGTCACACGTATAGATTTTTATGCTATACGCTTCTCTTTTTAAGTCTCTTTTTAGCCTATGTGCTGCCTCTTAGCTTTCCAGAATGCGGTACATAGGTGACTCGTCCGGGTGAAGTTCCAGAATGTGCTTTTCGCACGGCAGAACTTCGCTGGGGTCGTGCGTGACGTGCAGCAGTGTTGTTGTTCCTGTTCCTGCGATAGTCTCCAGCAAGTCCAGTATCTTTGCGCGGTAGTTGTCGTCAAGGGCATGGCAGGGTTCGTCAAGAATCAGCACGCGCGGTGTTTTGACTGCCGCACGGATAATCAATATGGCGCGCTGTTCGCCGTAGCTCAGTGAGCTGAAGCTATTGTTCTCGCGGCCGGCAAATCCTGCAAGGCGCAGCCAGGCGCGCGCGGTGCTTATTTCAAAGTCGGTGGCCTGCTCGTAGAGTCCTATGCTGTCGTGAAAGCCAGAGATTATCACGCTCTGCAAGTCCGTTCCGCCTACCATGCGGTATTCCACGTGCAGACGGTAGCTTACGATTCCCAGTTGCTTCTTTATGTCCCAGATGGTCTCGCCGGAACCGCGCCTCTTGCCGAAGAGCGAGATTTTTTCGCGGAAGACCTGCATGTTGTCGCCGGTAATCAGTTCAAGGATTGTCGTCTTGCCTGAACCGTTGGGGCCGCGGATTAGCCAGTGCTCGCCCTTTTTGACTTCCCAGTTGAGGTCAACAAGAACCTTGTGCTCGTCCCAGCCAACGTTCACCTGCTCAAACTTAATCAGGCTGTCGGGTACGGGTGTCTGGTTGATTTCGTTTACCAGCGCGTCGCTCTCGCTGCGGATTTTGGCAAGTTCTGCAAGAAAGGTCTTTTTGTCCGCCTCGCGCGTGCTGTCTTTTTGCGCGTTGCGCTCTGCCAAAAGCGACTCATATTCAGTCCGCTCTCCGCAGAATGAGACTGCGCCGTCACGGAATTCAAGCACTTTGTTTATGCCGCCGGGGATTTCGTGGAAGCGTTCCATGCTGAGGATAATCCGCGGGAAAGACGAGTCGCCGTCTTGTGAAAGCTGCCGCTTAAGGATTGTGTCAAAGAATTCCAGCAGGATTCTGCGCGACTCTGCGTCAAGCCCTGCAAAGGGGTCGCTCAGTATAAGCAGACGGCAGCCGGAAAGCAGCGCCCGGCACAGGAGCGTGCGGCGGATTTCACCGGTGGACATAAAGCGCAGTCCGCGGTCAAGGATTTTGCCCACGCCGCAGAGCTTTACTTCCGGCAGTGCGTCGAGTTTGGCGGCAATGGGTGGCAGCGGCGCACCCTTGCGCGAGGAACCGCCTAAGACTTCGCAGATGTACTGGCGGCCGGTGCGCCCGATGTCCTGCTTGTCCATGTACTCACTTTCGTCTCGCTCGCGCTCTTCTTCTATAAGGGCGGCGGCGGCTTCAAGCGAGACGACGGCTACCGGCGCTTTTGCCGTTCCGCCTGTTGCCTGAAAGACGGACGTGTAGAGCGGCACTTCTGTGTCCTGCGGCGTTACCTCGTTCGGTACGAATTCGGCAAGTCCTGCCAGTGCACGCACGAATGCCGCCTTGCCGCCGCCGTTCGGCCCTGTAACGAGCCAGGCTTCTCCGCTTTCAAGCGTCCAGTCAACGCGCTTGAGAAGTGTTTTATATTTGTCCTGCACACAGCAGTTTGCTATTGTTATTAGTCGTGCCATTTTCTTCTCCCATTTCAGATGTACGTACAACGGCAGTAAAAAAGTCTCAAATGGCATATAACAGCCGCACGTAGGAGCGGGCAATCCGGAGAACGGCACTTGCGCAGCACCGTGCCGGGCTACGGTTGCCCACTCCGAGAGTGTGGCTGCTATCGCTCTGCAAAAGCCCTTTTACACTGCCTTATGCGCAGTTATTATAATCCCAGCAAATCAGCCTTAGATGCAAGTGCGGCGGCTCCGGCGGCATCTCCCAGGTCGTCTAGTGTGAGAGTGCCGGCCTTGTCTTTTTCAAGGCAGGTGTCGGACTTCTTCCATGCGCAGAGGATTCCGCGTGAGGAATTCACGGTTCCGCCGGCCTTGTCCAGCAGCGTGCGTGCTATGCTGGCCTGGCCGCCCTGTGCGCCGTAGCCGGGGATTAAGAAGAAAAGCTCCGGGCACTGGTCACGCAGGGCGCGCGCGTCGCTTTCTTCTGTGCAGCCGACTACTGCTCCGATTGGCGAGCAGCGTTCATCGGCAAAGTCTGCCCTGCTGGCTGCGGCAATGCGGTTGAGTTCGTCTGCAACTGTATCCAGTACGCGGCCTCCGCTCTTGAGCTGCTGCTGTTCTATGTCTGTCATGCCGGGGTTGCTTGTGCGCAAAAGCACAAAGATGCCCTTGCCCTGCTTCTGGCAGTATTCGCTGAATGGTTTTATGGTGTCAAAGCCCATGTAGGGGTTTATGGTGATTATGTCGCTTTCAAAGTCGCCGGAAAAGTGGGCGCGCGCATAGGCTGACGCAGTTGCGGCGATGTCTCCGCGCTTTATGTCGGAAATGCAGCTTAAGCCCGACTCATGCACGGCCTTAAGCGTCTGCGCGTAGACCTTCATGCCCTCAAGGCCCATCGCCTCGTAATAGGCAATCTGCACCTTAAAGCAGCAGGCGCTTTCGCCGCTTTTTACGCGGGAGATGATTTCTTTGTTGTATGCAAGCACTGCTTCTGCCGGGGAAGAGTACTGCTTTAGAATTGATTCCGGTATGTATGAAGGGTCGGTGTCAAGACCGACGCACAGCGGGCCGTATTTTGCCGCGAGTTCGCGCAGCTTTTCCATATTGTGTTTCATGATGTTGTACTATAGCATATTGCGAAAAATAATAATAGAAGAGGGCAAACCGTTTGACGCAATAATTGCCAGTCGTTACAATGGGCGGTAGAATTTTGGAGGATTTTGATGAAAAAGAATGCTTTTTCTGTGCTGGCACTGGCAGTTGCCGCCACATTGTTTTTTTCCGCCTGTTCTAAGAATGAGTCTGAAAAAGTTACACTGACTGTCTGGGAATCAAAGAACGGGCCTGATGAATTCATTAAGCAGGCTGGCAAGGCATATACAAAGCTGCATCCTAATGTCACGATTGAGTATGTGAATGTTGAGTCCGGGGAGGCTTCCAACCAGATTGCGATAGACGGCCCTGCCGGCAGCGGGCCTGACTTGTTCGCAGCCCCTCATGACCGTGTGGGTGAGTTTGCCTCTAACAAGTATGTCGTTCCTACGGAAGATCCGCAGGGCGTAAAGAAAGAAGTGCTTCCTTCATGCGCCAAGGCTTTGACTTATGAGGGAACTATGTACGGTTATCCGGTGAGTGCGGAAACTTATGTTCTCTTCTATAATAAAGACCTTATCAGCGAAGACGAAGTGCCGGACACCTGGGACAACCTGTCAATCTGGGTAAAGGACTTTAACGAACGGCATCCTGACAAGAAGGGGTTTATGATGGACGTGAACAGCGGATACTACACCATCATCTTTACAACCGGCGCAAATAACCGCCTGTTCGGTACATACGGCAATGAAAGCACAAAATCGTATTTGAACACTCCTGCCGCTGTTCAGGGCATGAAGTTCTTTCAGTCGCTGCGCAAGACGGTCGACATGCCGGCAGAAGAGCTTACTACCGATATCGGCAAGGCTGAATTCAAGGCCGGACGACTGGCGATGTTCATCACCGGGCTTTGGGATATCCGCGCATTTGAGGATATGGGGCTGAACTTCGGCATAGCTCCGCTGCCGTCATTGCCGGGCGAGAATACGCCCTGCGCTTCGTTCAGCGGCGTGCGCACGATGTTCGTAAGCGCGTTCTCAGCGCATCAGGAAGAAGCCGCGAGCTTTGCCCGCTTTTTGCTTACACCTGAGATGCAGCAGCTGCGCTTTAACCTTACAGGCGCTGTTCCTGCAATAAACACGCAGCTTTCAAGCAAATATACTGATGTCTTTATGAAGCAGCTCGACTGCGCGTTCCCTATGCCTTCTCTTGTTCAGATGAACACGTTCTGGACGGCATTCGGCGATGCTTCTACCAACATCTGGAACGGCGCTGACGTAAAGAGAGAGCTTGATGCCTGTAACGCGGCGATTGTAGGGGAGTGACCGATGAACGTAGTTTTGTTGTATGGCGGAAAGAGCGGCGAGCACGAAGTTTCGTTGGTGAGCGCGGCCGCAGTTGCCCGTAACTTGGGCAAGGCGCACACGGTGCGTCTGATTTCTGTAAGCAAGGACGGCAGCTGGTATCTGGAAGACGAAAAGTACTATAAGGAATTGCTCGACAACCCGAATGCGGCTCTTGCCGTGCATGAAGTGGAGCAGAACCGTGTTTGCGTTGTGCCGGGCGGCGGCTGCCAAAAGGCTTTTGCCGTGGGCAATTCCTATATTCCCTGTGACGTGGCGTTCCCGGTTATGCACGGAACTTACAGCGAGGACGGAACGATACAGGGCTTGTTTGAGATGGCCGGCGTGCCGTACGTGGGCTGCGGAGTGCTTTCTTCCGCCGCCTGTATGGACAAGGAGACTACCAAGGTTCTCTTGCAGAGCGCCGGACTGCCGGTCGTTCCCTATGTCTGCATCACCAGGGCGGATGTGAACAACAGCGCGCTTTATGACGCAAAGGTCGAGAAGGCTGTCCGCGAGTTCGGCTTTCCGCTCTTTGTAAAGCCGTGTTCCGCAGGTTCAAGCGACGGAGCCAGCAAGGCCGCGAATGCAAAAGAGCTGTCTGTTGCCTTGATGGAAGCGTTCCAGTGGGACAACAAGGTTCTTATAGAACAGGCTATAGACGCGCGCGAGGTTGAGTGCAGCGTGACGGGCAACAGCGTAACCGGCAGCCCGGACAAGGCGGAGACGGTTCTTACGGCGTATGGCCCTGGCGAGATTGTTCCAAAGCGTGTTTTCTACGATTACGATTCCAAGTACAATGACCCGGACGCGGCGGAGCTTAAGATTCCTGCTGACCTTGACACACAGAAGATTGCGTGCATCAAGGAGACTGCAAAGAAGGCCTATGCCGCGGTAAATGCCAGCGGACTTTCGCGCGTAGACTTCTTTGTTGACAGAAAGGACGGAAAGGTATATCTCAACGAGATAAACACGCTCCCCGGCTTTACCAGCATAAGCATGTTCCCGAAGCTCTGTGCGTCAGAAGGCCTAGATTTTACAAGGCTGATTGATTTGCTCTTTGCAGAGGCCATGGCACGCTTTAAGGAACGCAGCTTGTTGCGCACAAGCCGATTATAAATTTATTTATTTGCGCTCATACGTTTTCTGTCGTATAATAGATATTTAGCTGATAAAGTGCGTGCCGGGACGCAGGAAAAAAAGCTAAGGGGGCACCACAGGGGGATACCGTAGCTTTTTTTCCGTCGCTGGGACCCGGCAGGCACTCCGGCAGAATAAATACGGAGGTAAAAATATGGGCATAACTTGCTATTCTTTAGGTGCCGCCGAGGAAGTGACCGGCAGCAAACACATATTTGAAGTAGACGGCCGTAGCTTTATGGTTGACTGCGGAGCTTTTCAGGGCAGACGAAAGGAAAGCGACCAGAAGAACCGCGAGTTTGACTTTGCGGCCGACAAGATAGAATCTATTATTTTAACCCACGCACACTATGACCATTGCGGCCTGCTGCCGATTCTTGCAAAAAAGGGCTACGCCGGAAACATCTATGCGACTCCTGCAACCCGCGACCTTGCGAATATTGTTATGATGGACAGCGCCCGCATTCAGGCTCGTGATGCCGAATATCTGCGCAAACAGGCAAGTAAGAAGAAAGAAAAATTCAACTGGCAGCCGCTCTTTACAGAGGATGACTGCGTAAAGGCCGCCAACCAGATGGTTTCGCTTTCGTACAACCGCCGTATGTTCATTGCGCCGGACGTGCAGCTTGAATTCTTTGACGCGGGGCATATTCTGGGCAGCGCCATGGCCTACTTTACCATAACAGGCCAGCGCAAGAACTCTGTGACGGGCAAGCCAGTGCTTGGCAATATGGGTATGCGCCGGCTCTGGCACACCCTGTTCCCGGGCTTCCGCGACAACGTGGAGGGCGGAGACGCAACAAAAGGCTCCGACCCCGATTCTTCTTACAACCGCAGCACAGGCGCTGTTGTGCGCAGTTCTCCTTCTGACGAGATACGCATTCTGTACACGGGCGACTTGGGGCGCAACGGCAAGGCGATTGTCCGCGACCCGGCCGTGAACTTTCCTGCCCCGGACTACATCTTTATGGAAAGCACGTACGGTAACCGTCTGCATGAAGAGCAGAAAGTTGCCATGGACGACTTGGTGCGCATTGTCCACCGTGCGGTAGACCGCAGGGGAAAGATTATAATTCCGTCATTCGCAATCGAGCGCGCTCAGGAATTGGTGTATTACCTGCATCTTCTTAGTGACCAGAGAAGGATTCCGAAAATCCCGATTTATGTTGACTCTCCTATGGCTGCCAATGCGACTGGTATTTTCCAGCTGCACCCGGAATGCTATGACGAAGAGACGACGGAAGCCTTCTTGCGGCATCACAAGAATCCGTTCGGATTTGCACAGCTCAACATGGTGACCAGCATTGACGAGTCCAAATCTCTTAACAAAGAGGACGGGCCGATGATTATCATCTCTGCGGACGGCATGTGCGAAGCGGGGCGCGTACTGCACCACTTGGCCAATAATATCTCAAACCCCAAGAACATTATCCTGATTGTCGGTTATATGGCGGAGAACACGCTTGGCCGCAAAATCCGGGACGGCGAGAAGGAAGTGCATATTCTTGGTGACTGGTACAAGGTTAAGGCGGATGTTGAGACAATAAACGCATTCTCCGCCCATGCAGACTACCAGGAAATGACCGACTGGTTGGGCAGAATCGACAAAAGCCGTCTCAAGAAAATCTTCCTTGTGCACGGCGAAAAGGACGCGCAGCTGTTCTTTAAGGATCACTTGGAGCAGAATGGCTACAACAATGTGGAAATCATTAAGTACGGCCAGACCTACAACCTTGAATAGTTTTCATCTGTAGGCCGGGGTTAAACAAAGAAGGGGCTTGCGCCGTTGTGGTGCAGCCCCTTCTTTTACTTTTTATCCTGCTCTGTCTTTAAATTTCTATTCTAAAATAGCAATATATCACACATTAGAAGACCGCAATGACATCTCCGTTCGGATAGCGGCTCTTAATCCAGCTCTTTACTGTGTCGCTCTGCAAGGCCTTTACCAAAGCCTTTATAGCCTTGTCGTTCTCGTGACCGGCGTTTACGGCGATTACGTTCACATACGGAGAGTCGGCGCCTTCTACTACAAGACCGTCTTTAGAGGCATTGAGACCTGCAGGGATTGCGTAGTTGCCGTTGATTACTGCTGCGTCCACGTCGTCAAGAACGCGCGGAAGAGAGGCGGCTTCGATTTCGCGGAACTTGAGCTTGAGCGGGTTCTTCTTGATGTCAAAGATTGTCGCTTCAAGACCTACTCCGTCTTTGAGGGTAATCAGCCCTGCTGACTGCAAGAGCAGCAAGGCGCGGCCTTCGTTGGTAGGGTCGTTAGGAATTGCGATGCTGGCCTTTTTCTTGAGGTCGGCGAGCTTTTTTACCTTCTTTGAGTAGAGGGCAATCGGCTCAATGTGGATTCCGCCGGCGTTTACCAGCTTGGTTCCGTTTTCTTTATTGAAAGATTCCATATACGGCAGGTGCTGGAAGTAGTTTGCGTCGATGTCCCCGGCATCCAAAGCCTTGTTCGGCGTAACGTAGTCCGTGAATTCAACGACTTCGAGCTTGATTCCCTGAGCGGCAAGGTCTTCTTTTACCAACTTCAGGATTTCCGCGTGAGGCTCCGGGGTCGCGCCCACTTTGAGCACTGTCTGTGCGGCAGCTGCGGCAGTAAGAGCTGCGGCTGCGATAATAGAACTGATAATCTTTTTCATAATTTCCTCCTTTTGAATTATGAATGCTTTCTGTAGTAAAATGCCCTCTTCTTTTGCATGGTAACAATTTTGCGCAGTGACGGCACAAAAAGTGCAGTAATCATGCAGAGCCTTTAACTACTGAATAACTAGAGAATACTTATAGCAATTCTAAAGCGCTAGGTCAATAGCTTTGATGCTGTTTTTTTGCAAAAAGAGTTTGACAAAGTAGATGATAAAGGCTAATATAAGTATTATATATAAAAATTGGATTTTCATTAAAGGAGGCAATATAATGAAAAGACTGTTCGCGTGTGTTCTGGCAGTGTGTGCTTCCGGACTTTTGTTCGCTCAGGTAACGGCAGGTATTGGAGTAAGAGGTGGATTCGGATTCCCAGTAGGAACTTCATTGAGCGATGATTATGCTGGTTCTGATACAAAAGTTGCTGCGTTCAAGGGATTTGACTTTGACATCGCTATGTATGGCAATATCAAGTTTGATGCAGCCCCTGGTTTTTCTATCCAGCCGGAGCTTCAGTATTCATACAACAAGACTGGAATTAAGTATGAGTCAGCTGACAAATACGGCAATTGTAATTACAGCTCCTTTGACATCCCGGTTTTGCTCGGATATTCAATAGAGGGCGGTAACTTCCTTATTACTCCGCAAGTGGGACCGTATCTTTCTATTCCGCTCGGAAAGTTGAAGCAGTCTTATGACGGAAAAGACGCAGGTGATATCGATATTGATTCTCATGTTTTGTTCGGTTCAATCTTCGGTCTTGAAGTCGGCTACAAAACAGGTGATTCTGGTGTGTTCAACGCCGGTATGCGCTTTGCAACAGACTTCGGTGCTCTTAAGACAAAGGTCGGGGACACTTCTTATAGTCTTCTTACACGCCGCAAGCTCACCATCGATTTGGGCTATACATTCTACCTTGGTCACTAATTGCTAGATAAGAACACAGCCACATAAACTAAAACGCCGGGCTTTCTTGAGTGGAAAGTCCGGCGTTTTTTTGTCGCATCTGTAACACGATGACGCAAGCGTCGTCAAGTTTTTTACTTTGCCCTTATTACATCTGTAATACGCATGCCGACTTGTACCGGAGCATTTGCAAGGTCTTCCTGATGCTCTTTTCCTATCGAGAAGAACGCCATGACGCCCTTGGTTGCCTTGTTTGACAGGTACGGAATGTTGCCTTTTACCAACTTGCCGTTCACATATACATTGTAGCCTTTGCCGGTGTCTTCCACCTTTATGGTATTCAGCGTGTTGTAGCCCATGTATATTGCGGAATTCTTGTAGAAATACGCGGTTCCCTCGTTGTTGCTTTCCACCAGGTCTTTGTAGTTTGTGCCGTCCCAGGTATAGCAGGCGAATTCGCCGTCAACGTTGATTTCAAATCTGATGTAGTCGCTCAGGTATCCGCGTGCGTCCGGCTGCTTGTAGCCGAACACAAAGCCGTAGGCCGCCTTTTTGTATCCGGATATCTTGCGGAAGTCGCCTTGAATCATGTTGAACTTGCAGATTTCCGGGGTTGTGTAAAAGTAGCCGCAGCGTTGTACATCGCCGAGCGTCGGGTGGAACCACTTGCTGTATTTTTCAACGTAGTCTGTTGAGACTGCGCCGTTACTGCCGTTGTTCACGTTTGCGTTGACATTAGCGGCGACTTTGCCGGTATTTGTGTTCTTACTTGCTTTTGCGTTCTTGTCAGCAGCGGTTTTGTTGGTTGCCGAACTGCCGTTATTTGCTCCGTTCTTGCCGTTGTTGTTAGCAAGTGCATTATTGTCTGTTCTGTTCTTGCCGGCATTGTTGGCGTTAGCATTGGCGCTGTTCTTGGCATT
>CAZKPZ010000035.1:13106-21164 GCA_964554745.1 uncultured Treponema sp.
CTTTCGTCATTGGCATTCGGCGCTACCGAACTCTGCCGTGTGCCGCCCTTGTTTTCGCTGCTCTTATCTTTTGCAATCTCGTTGCTTTTCTTAAGCCGCTCCATGGTTTCGGGGAAGTGCGTCTCATCGTTCGGCGCCTCTTTGCTGCTTTGCTCTTCCTCAGCCTTCTGCCCCTTCGAACCGCTCTTTTCCTGCCCGCGCTCCTCGTGCGGCTTTGCGCCCTCATGTCCGTAAGAGCTGCTTGCGACGGCCTTTTTGTCATCCTGCGCCTTGTCGCTGCCGTTCTCGTCGTCGCTGCCGTTCTCGCCGTCATCGTTCTGGTCATTCGCGTCGGAAGCTGCGGCGACCTTATCGCTGCCGCTGTCCTTTTCGCTGATTTCGGGCTTTTGTTCTGTATTCTCGGTGTTTGCGTCAGTTTCGGCGCTGTCGGTCTCTTTGTCTGCAGAAGATGTGCCTTCCGCAACAGACTTGTTTTTCTTTGCCTTGGAATCGTTATCTGTCGCTGACTGTGATTCTATTGAAGAACCTGAAGATTTTGCGGAGTCTTTCGGTGCTGACTTGCACCCTATGAGCGTTCCGGAAGCTGAAAGCATTAACAAAACAGCTGTGCTGCCGGCAACAATCTTTTTCATTCTAAAACCTCTCGAACCTATTGTATACTTTAATAAAAACATATTCTACCCTGCCAAGGATACAACGCTTGTTTTTTGTCAACTTCTACAAACAGTCGATTTGTGCTAAGATACAAGGCATGACAGACAATAAAACAAACACTATTCCGCTCTGGAATCTTGATACACTCTTTCCGTCACTAGAATCAGACGAATACAAGTCATATTCAGCTTCCTGCAAAGAAAGCCTTGCAAACCTTTCCGCCCTGCTTGACAGCGCGGACGACTTTACGCGCAAGGGCAACCAGAACTTTGACTTTGCCGCCTGGCTTGCTTCGTTCCTTAAGGAATACGAGCGCAGTTCCGCCATGCTCGGCACGCTCATGCGCTATGCATACATCATCTACTCAACGGATACGACGAACTCCGCCTATCTGAACAACCTGAGCAAGACAGAAGACCTTTATTCCGACTCGCAGAGCCTGCGCCGCCGCTTTGCCCTGGTGCTCGCCTCGCACCAGAAGTATCTGGAAGACTTCTATAACCGCTTTGCAGAATACAAAGACTTCAAGTTCATATTGGACGAGCTGATAGAAAGCACGCGCCACCAGATGAGCGCGCAGGAAGAGCGGCTTGCGTCCGACCTGCAGAAAACCGGCGGCAATGCCTGGGCGCGGCTGCAGGAGCAGATTATCAGCACGCTGCAGGACTCCAAGGGGCGCACGTTCAACACCCTGCGCGGTCTTGCCGCAAGCCCCGACAAGGCAGAGCGCAAGGACGCATATCAAAACGAACTTGCCCTGCTCAAGGCGAACCGCGTCGCGCTGGCCGCCTGTCTGAACAACCTTAAGGGAGAGACGGTCTTTTTGAATTCACGGCGCAACTGGCCGCAGGCGATTGACCGCGCCTTGTCGTTCTCGCGCCTTTCACGCGCCTCGCTTGACGCGCTCATCGGCGCACTGGAAGACGCACTGCCTGTGTGGCGGACGTACTTTAAGGCAAAGGCCGCACTGCTGCGCAAGGCCGGTGCGACGGTAAGCGGCGCTCAAGAAGGACTTGCGTTCTACGACCTCTTTGCGCCGCTGCCTGACATGGACAGCAGCACGGTTGCAGGCGCTGGCGCAGAACAGTCGTTGTTTGAAAAGGAATGGACTTTTCAAGAGGCAAAGGACTACGTTATAAAAGAGTACGACTCATTCTCAAAAGAGATGGGCGACTTTGCACGCAACGCCTTCAGCTCCGGCTGGATAGACGCACAAATCCGCGCCGGCAAAGTGGGAGGCGCCTATGACGAAGACTTTGCCAAGGGGCACCAGAGCCGCATTCTCTGCAACTTCTCAGGCCGCTTTACAGACGTAATCACCATGGCGCACGAACTGGGGCACGCCTTTCACTTTTCATGTATGAAAGGCAAAAGCCCGCTCTTCTTTGACTACCCGATGACCCTTGCGGAGACCGCCTCCACCTTTGCGGAAACACTGGTCAAGCAGGACATGATTGCGCATGCCTCCGCCGCGGACAGGGCAAAGATAATCGAGCTTGACTTGCAGGACGTTGCGCAGGTGCTGGTCGACATCCTCTGCCGCTTTTACTTTGAGCGCAGCGTATTCCAGGAACGCCAGAACGGTGAGCTGAGCGCGGACGACTTCTGCCGCCTGATGCGCGACGCACAGCAGCAAAGCTACGGTGACGGACTTTGCGACGAGCGCCATGAATACATGTGGGCAGTCAAGTCGCACTACTACAGCACCGACTTGGACTTCTACAACTTTCCCTATGCGTTCGGACAGCTCTTTGCGGCAGCCCTCTATGAAAAGTCACGCAAAGAGGGCGCGGGCTTCGTGCAGTCATACATCACCTTGCTTTCGCACACAGGCAGCATGAGCTGCGAGGACTTGTGCAAGGAAGCCGGCTTTGACATTACCAGCAAGGCTTTCTGGCAGCAGGGCATAGAGCTGTACCGGCAGGAAGTACAGGAATTCGTTTCTCTGGTGTAGCGCCTTAGTTCTGCCCGGGTAGAAATCAGATAGATATTTTACAGCCCTGAGGGTGCTTGTACAAAGTTTTATTCCCCACTATACTGCTGGGTATAAAGCTGCGATGCAGTGTCTTTGTTGTATGGAGCTGTAAAATAAAATGGATGTTGTCTTTCTTGGCCAGGTCTTGCCCCTGTATGCCAGTGCCGCCGTGCTGACTCTGCGGATTGCGCTTGCAGGAATCCTCTGTTCGGTGATAGTGGGGCTTGCGGCTGCCTTTGTGCGCTACAAGCGCCTGCCCGTCTTGAATGCCCTTGCGCTCGGCTATATAGAACTGTCGCGCAACACACCGCTCTTGATTCAGCTTTTCTTCTTGTACTTTGCCCTTCCGAACCTGGGCATAAAGCTTTCCGCTCAAGTCTGCTGTGTGCTGGGACTCACCTTTCTGGGCGGCAGCTACATGGAAGAGACATTCCGCTCCTCGCTAGAGACAGTCTCACAAAAGCAGATAGAAAGCGGCATGTGCATAGGGCTGACAAATTCACAGATATTCCGCTACATAGTTTTGCCGCAGGCAGTCTCGGTCTCTGTGCCGGGCTTATGCGCAAACGTCATGTTCCTCATAAAAGAGACCAGCGTGTTTTCAATAGTGGCGGTCGCAGACTTGATGTACGTGGCAAAAGACTTAATCGGACTCTACTACAAGACCGGCGAGGCGCTGCTGCTTTTGTGCGTCTCATATTTTATCCTGCTGCTGCCGGTGTCGCTCCTGAGCGGATATACAGAAAGGAGGCTGCGCTATGGACAGTTCGGCGCTAAGTGAAAGCGGCATAATCGAGACACTCGCTTCTTCGTTCGGCGTGCTCTTTAAGGGCAGGAATTTCGCCAGGCTTCTTGCAGGGCTTGGCACAACCGTCTGGATTTCCGCAGTGAGCGTGCTTATTTCGCTTGTGGCAGGGATCCTGCTGGGCATAGTCATGAGCGGCAGGAACAAAGCCATAAAGACAGTCTGCAAAATATACTTGGAATTCATGCGCATCATGCCGCAGCTTGCGCTGCTGTTCATTGCATACTACGGACTTACACGGGCATTCGGCATATCGCTCAGCGGCGAGGCCGCCAGCATACTGGTGTTCAGCCTGTGGGGCACTGCGGAGATGGGCGACTTGGTACGCGGCGCACTGGAGTCAATTCCGCAGAGCCAGTACGACAGCGCCCGTGCGCTTGCCCTTACGGAGCGGCAGATTTTCTTTTACATCATTCTGCCGCAGACACTGCGCCGCCTGATTCCGCTTGCAATGAACCTGATTACGCGCATGATAAAGACAACATCGCTCGTTGTGTTCGTGGGCGTAATAGAAGTGGTAAAAATCGGCCAGCAGATAATCGAGGCCAACCGAATCAAAGTGCCTTCCAGTGCGGTCGCAGTCTACACCGTGATTTTCTTTATGTACTTTATTGTGTGCGGACTGTTCTCGTGCGCGGCGCGGATAATTGAACAAAAGCAGAGGAACGAATAGCATGGCATTACTAGAAATAAAAGACGTAAAAAAATCATTCGGCGAAAAGGTCATTCTTGACGGAATATCCTTTTCAGTAAAGAGAGGCGAAGTCGTCGTCCTGGTGGGGCCGTCCGGCTGCGGCAAGTCGACAACGCTGCGCTGCATCAACGGCCTTGAAAGTATACAGGGCGGACAGATTCTGCTTGACGGCCAGGTTATTTCCGGCAGGACAAAAGACATGCATCTGGTGCGGCAGAAAATAGGCATGGTCTTTCAGAGTTACGACTTGTTTCCGCATAAGACCGTTCTGGGCAATCTGCTGCTTGGGCCGCTCAAGGCGCAGGGGCGCAGGAAAGAAGAAGCCGAGCAGGAAGCGCGCGAGCTTTTGCGGCGCGTGGGTCTTGCGGACAAACTCAGCTCATATCCGCGCGAGCTTTCAGGCGGGCAGAAGCAGCGAGTGGCGATTGCGCGCGCCCTGATTATGCACCCTGAAGTGCTGCTCTTTGACGAAGTTACCGCCGCCCTTGACCCCGAGATGGTGCGCGAGGTTCTTGACGTTATGGCAGACCTTGCGGCGTCAGGCAAGACCATGCTTATTGTCACCCACCAGATGGAATTTGCCCGCGCCATCGCCGACCGCGTTATCTTTATGGAAAAAGGCTCTATTGTCGAAGAGGACACCGGCGAGGACTTTTTTATAAAGCCACAGACCGCCCGTGCAAAGGAGTTCCTTAATACATTCTCATTCGAGGAGATAAGGCAGAACAAGATTTCCCTGTGCTCAGGGCTGTAAAAAAAAATATATCTATAACCTATTGACATACTAGGTTTAATTCTTTATATTCCCAGTTAGGTACTAGGAATAAGTACCGATAAGGAGGATATAATGAAAAAGAACTTCGCTGTAAAAGCCTTTGCCCTTGCCGTACTTGTTGCGTCTGCCGCCACTGCTTACGCAAAGCCAAAGAACGGACGCACCGTTGCCCAGATAAAGAAGTCGGGTGTAATTAAGGTTGCCGTATTCAGCGACAAAAAGCCGTTCGGCTATGTTGACGAAGACGGAGACTACCAGGGCTATGACGTGTACTTTGCCGAGCGCATCGCAAAAGACTTGGGCGTTAAGGTAAAGTATGTTCCGGTAGAGCCTGCCGCCCGCGTGGAAGTGCTGGAGACAAACAAAGTAGACATCGTTCTTGCAAACTTCACCAAGACCCCCGAACGTGCGGAAAAAGTTGACTTCGCGCTGCCGTACATGAAGGTCGCGCTGGGCGTTGTGTCAAAAGAGAGCGGCAACATCACCGCACCGGAGCAGCTTAACGGCAAGACACTGATTGTTGCCAAGGGAACAACCGCCGAAACATATTTTTCAAAGAACTACCCGGATGTAAAGCTGCTCAAGTTCGATTTGTACGCTGACACATACAAGGCGCTGCTTGACGGCCGCGGAGACGCGTTCAGCACTGACAACACCGAAGTCCTTGCATGGGCTATAGAGAATGCTGGCTACAAAGTCGGCATTGAGTCACTTGGCAACCTTGACACCATCAACCCTGCCGTCAAGAAGGGCAACGCGGACTTGCTCAACTGGCTTAACGGCGAAATCCAGAGCCTTGCGAAAGAAAACTTCTTCCATGCGGACTACGAGCAGACCCTGCGCCCAGTTTACGGAACTGCCGCAAATGCGGACAACCTGGTTGTTGAAGGCGGAAGACTGTAGCTGCATACGTTTCGGCAGTCTGACCCCCAGCGGTTCGATTGCGTGACCCCTAGCGTTTCGATTGCATGAACGCCAGCGTTATGACTGCCTGACCCCCAGCGGTTCGATTGCATGATTGTATACGTTTTGATTGCGTGATAGTATACATTCATGCAGTAATACAGCTGCGGTATCGCGCAAAAAGACATAGCGCAAGAACAAGAAGGGGTACTGCCATGAACGCAGAGAACAGGAAAATCCGCAGACATATATTATTTTACGGCCGCGTGCAGGGAGTCGGCTTCCGCTGGTACTGCACGAACTTTGCCAACGCGCACGGCATGACCGGCTGGGTGCGCAACCTGAGCGACGGCAGCGTAGAAGCCGAAATCCAAGGCACAGAAGAACAAATCGCCATGCTTATTGCGTACATGGAAGGCCGCAACTTTGTTCTGATTGAGGACATGGACGTGCATGATATTCCCCTTGAAGAATCAGAGAGGGGCTTTAGTGAGCGCTAGGGCTACTTTGCGATTAAGTAATAGACGTTGCCGTCTTTTTTGAGCACCAGCTTTCTGTTGAATTTCTTTTTTAGTTCCCGGTTCAGCTTAAAGCGCTCAAAGCGCGAAAGCCCCAGAAAATAATTGGAGCAGTTGTATAAATAGGACATGCCCTCTTCCGGGCCGTAGCAGGTGTCCAGAATTGCGCCCGGCTCCTTGGCTTCTTTTACCTTGTCAATCAGATAATCCTTGCGCGTGTAGTCAAAGTCTTCCAGCCGTTTTTCCAGAGTGAACAGCGACGAGTTGGACTTTACAAAGCCTTGGTGCGTCCAGAAGGCAAGCGCCAGGTCATCGAGCGGGTCAAGATAAATTACGTTGGTGTAGCAGCGGCAGAATTTTTCAAGTTCCTTATAAAACACTTCGCCCAGCCCCAGATGCCGCAGCTTGACGGAGACTTCAAACCAGCAGATGTCGCAGTAGTCAAAGTAAAAGACCACGCAGCACAGCGTAGAGTATTCTTCGTCTGAAATCCAGATGTAGCCGTTGTTGGAGTTGTGAAGCTTTCTGCCTTCCTTAGAGCCGGTCACTGATGATATATACGGAAAGTCAGTCAAGTCCAACTTTTCAATGTTGTCATAAAATATCATAAGAAATCTTCTTTAAGAGAATTACGCAGTTTTACCTGCGCCATACAGATATTTTAACATGAAAAGTCAGAATGCGCTATAGAACTTGCGGCAATCCGCACGGCTGCCCTACCTGTTGCGCAACTCTAATAGGCGGCATCTCCATCGGTGAAAATGCCCTATAGTCAGTTGACATAATAGCTATATAGCCATACAATAATCTCAGAGTTTGAACTAACCTGCGAGACACAGTTAAGGAGGTGGCGATGACAGCCGCGTTGTATGAAGTGAAAAACAAGCTAAGCGAGTACGTTAAGATTGCCGAGGAGGGAGAGCCTGTGGAAATCTGCAAGCACGGGCAGCCCTCTGTCGTTATGGTGAGCATCCGCGATTACAACTCCCCCAAGACCCCTTCGGAGTCCATCTTCGACAAGTTCCACAACAGGTGGCTTGCAAAATGGGGTGGAGGGCTGGACGATGATGACTTTAATGAGGTTTGGAAAGTCATAGAACGTGACAGAAAGCGGATAGACCCGGAACGCCCCAACCCCTTTGAGGAGGACTAGACAATGCGGCCTTACTACTTGCTTGACACGAACATTATTTCCGAACCAACTCAGAAAGTTCAGAACAAGAATGTCATCAATAACCTTCGCGACAAAGTTGCAGTCTGTGCTATTTCTGCAATTACTCTGGCAGAAGTTGCAAAAGGGGCTTATCTTCTTCCCCCTGGTAAAAGGCAGGATTCATTTATTGAGTTTTACAATGAAGAAGTAAAAGCCCTGTATCAGTGCATTCCCTTTGACGAGTTTTCGGCTCAAATTTATGGAGAAATTCAGGCTGACATGATTCACAAAGGCAGACCCCGGCCACAGCTAGACCTCCTCATAGCAGCCACCGCCATCGCGAACAATATGATTCTCGTCACGCGGAACACAGCGGACTTCGAGGACATTCCCGGTCTGATGATGGAAAACTGGTTCGAGGAAAGCTAAAGCATTCCAATGTATGCTGCTATCTTAGAATAATCAAAACTTCTCACAGGCTGCTTTTGCCGGGGAATCTCAGGCCCGCAACAAGTACACCTACTTTAGAAATCCGCCTTGCTAGTCCGCAATCACAAGCTTCTCTATCCTGCACTCGTGCG
>CAZKPZ010000036.1:0-20511 GCA_964554745.1 uncultured Treponema sp.
GAAGAGAAGATTGATACTATCAATGGAAAAATCAATAAGGTTGAAGCTATGCATGATAGTTTGAACCATTCTATTGATAATTATGATTCTCAGAATATCAAGCTGCAGACTATTGACTCTAAGTTCACACGTTTGATGGAACTGTATAACACAATGGATCAGAAAATTGCAGAACTTACCGCTACCAGCGATGATTTGGGCAAAATGCAGTCCATGGTTAACAACTTTCAGGATTCTCTTGAGAAAATTCAGAAACGTTATGACCGTATTGAAGTAAAGGGGCAGACAATCGACAATGTTGCGAAGACTGTGGACAGTACGCAATCTAAGATTGCTGACCTTGAGAAACGTCTTGTAAACTGCAATAAGCAGGTTGAGCGTCTTCCTGATGAGATTAAGAAGATGCAGGATAATGTTGATATCATCAATTCTAATACTGACAGAATTGATGATGCCGTTGAAAAACTTGATTCTCTTCAGGGTGTTATTCAGAAAGCAGAAGACAGAATTGATGAAGTGAACTCCAAGCGAGACGAGATAGAAAAAATCTACGACCGCATTCAGGAAATTTCATCAGATGCAGACAAGCAGCTTGAAATGCTTCATGATGTCGTCCGGGCAACTTCGGCAAAGAAGGTGTCTTCGCAAAATTCTGACCTTACGCCGAATCAGAGAGATCGTGTTATTGAACTCCGCCGCAAAGGATGGAAGGCAGATGAGATTGCAAGTACTTTGGGGCTTACCGAAAATGAAGTCAAGCTTATGATTGAGCTTGGTAACAGTGATGGTGGTATGTCTGGACGTGATGATGAGGAACTGCCGAGAAGACGTCGTTCCAGATAGTTTTTTCATTATAAAATTCTCTCTCTGTTTATCCGATAAAAAGAGAGAGAATATTTTCTCGTGGGAAGGGATAAACTGTGAAGAATTTAATGAAATCGCTTAAACATGCTTTTCTCAAACAGGACCAAGGGAAGGTAGCCTCTGCTTCTCCAGAAGTAAAGACTTCCGTTTCTGCGACTACGGTGTCTTTTTCGGAGAATTTAGAAGCAAAACGTATTCACGAACGGAATGCGGCTTTCTTGAGGGGGCTTTCTTCTTCGGGAATTGAAAAGAATGAATCTTTCGAGGCTGAGAAAGAAGTAAAGTCTGTTTCGGACAGAAAGGTAAAGTTGCTAGAAGTTCTTAAAAATCAGGATGCTCTTTTGGATAATATCCTAAAAGAGCAGAATCGTCTTCACAAGGATGTAAAAAAGCGCAACTGGGATGATTTACAGAATACGCTTGAGCGCTTGCGCAATATGAGTGATATTTTTGTGAATTTGGATAGTGAACGAGAAAATTTGGTCGGTACAGAGCGCACTTTGTACTTTGAGGATGAAATTGAAGGTGTCTTTTCTAGTTTACGTTCTAAACTTACTAAGAGTAAAATTGAAAATGAAGCCCTTCGTTCTTATGTAACGACCACAAAAGACTTTATTAGCAATGTGCTTGAAGAGTGTTACGAAAAAGAATCATCATCCTATTCATCTTATTCTTCTGATGGCAGTAAGATAAAAGGTGATGTGGGTAGTATGCTTGTGAATACTGAGTTTTGATTTTGAATTCACATACTATTACAAAAAACAAATCGGAACCGTCCACTCATGAAAAGGGGGTGGACGGAGAAAATAGAGCTGTAGAATATCTTAAAAAGAAAGGTTATAAGATAATAGACCGTAACTTTCGTATCAGGGGAGGGGAAATTGATATAATTGTCTTGGACGGTGAGTATCTGGTCTTTGTCGAAGTGAAATCCTTACCGAAAGGTGATGTTGATACCCTTTCACATGAGCTTGGTGGTGTGAAACGGCATAAAATAATAAAAACAGCAAAGTGTTATCTGGAAAATCATCGTGAATATGATGGAAATTTTATACGCTTTGATGTGATTGCGCTGGATGTTCCTGGCCTTGAAAGTATATATCATGTATGCAGTGCTTTTTCTGAATCAGGCTTATGCTGAATATCTATGGGTGGTGAAAACTTTTTTTTACTCATAATCTTCCTATTCTTTACCGATAAATGAATAAGATAACTGTTTTTGTATAGAATACATGGTTACGGATAAGGAAGGTTAAAATGTCAGGAACATTCGCAGGGATAGAAATCGGTAAGCGCAGCCTTATGGCGCATAATGTGCAGATTCAGACTGCCGGACACAACATTTCGAATGCCGACACAGAAGGCTATACACGTCAGAGAGTTACTGTAGCTACAATGGATCCTCTCGACAGACCAGATTTGGAAAGAGCTGAACGTCCTGGGCAGCTTGGGCAGGGGACAATTGTTCAGTCAGTTACTCGTGTTCGTGATGAGTTACTTGATAACCGTATTATTGACCAGACAAATCAAGAAAGTTATTGGGATACCCGCGATACCTACTATTCTATGATAGAACAAATTTACAATGAACCTGACGAAGTGTCTGTTCGTAGCAATATGGATAAATTCTGGCAGTCTTGGCAGGAACTTTCTTCTGATCCTTCAAGTGATGCCGCAAGACAGGCTGTCGT
Source organism: uncultured Treponema sp. (assembly GCA_964554745.1). GTDB lineage: Bacteria > Spirochaetota > Spirochaetia > Treponematales > Treponemataceae > Treponema_D. The sequence goes on from CAZKPZ010000036.1 coordinate 2,556, forward strand.
AACTCGCGGTGAAAACCTGACTAATTCCATAAAACAGAATAATATGTCGCTTTTGGCTATTCAGAATCAGTTAAATGGTGATATTGAATCTTCCGTAAAGCAGGTGAATGACATTACACGGCAAATTGCTGACATAAACCGGGAAATCGTTCGTGTTGAGGGAGTGGGTGATAATCCGAATGACCTTAAGGACAGGCGTGATTTACTCGTAGAAAAACTCGGTAAATTGATTAACGTTACTGTCGTTCGTAGCGATCCAGATGAGTTCTTGGTGCATACTGACGGACAGATGATTGTACAGGGCGGTCTTGCAAGGCAGATTGACGAAGTTACCGATATGGATAACTTTGGCTACACAAAGCTTATGTGGCATGATACGCAGAATGATGCTACTTTTAGAGGCGGTTCTTTGGGTGCTCTTGTTGAACTTAGAGATAAAGATGTAAGAAGTGAATTGCAGTCTCTTGATACAATGACGCAAAACTTCGCTGATCTTGTTAATGATGTGCACCGTAATGCGCTTGGTAAAAACAATGTCACAGGACTTGATTTCTTTAATGAGCATCCATTTGTTGAAAACACAAATGGAAATTATGACAGAAATGGCGATGGTGCTGTTGATTCTTCTTATATTTTCCGTATGACGGGAACAAATGCTTTGCGTCCGCAAGAACAGATTGGGCTTGCTGGAACTGTGACGTTGAACGGAACTACAGGCGATGTGCGTGTCTCTTATTATCCGACAGATACTGTTGAGGATGTTATTAACCGTATAAATGACAGTAATGCTGAAGTAAAAGCTTATTTGGATCGTAATTCAAATCTTGTACTCAAGGCTACTACTGCAAATGAAGTTGGTAATCCGGATTTTGTTATTCGCCATGTAGAAGATTCGGGCATGTTTTTAACAGGCTATTCTGGCATTCTTGCAGGAAGTGGAGTTACGGGAGCCTATAACTGGAATCAGGCGAATGCTGTAAATTCTCTGGCCGACGCTCAGTTTGCAGTAACCCCTATAATGCATCCGTCTGGATATTTGGTCGTAAATCCGCGGATTGTATCAGATGTTCAGAGTGTTGCAGCTGCATTTGCAAATAATCAGGGACGGGCGGATGTTGATGATGGTCGTGCAGCTGTGGAAATCGCTGCTATACGCAATAGCAAGATGATGGTTGGAAGCGATCGTACATTCGATGATTATTTTGCTGATACCGCAACTCGAATAGGTTTGAAAGGTGAGCAAGCCGAGAATATGCTTGCAAGTCAAAATGCCATTATGAATGACTTGCGTGATTTGCGCGACAGTATTTCCGGTGTTAATGTTGACGAAGAACTTGCGGATATCATCAAGTTCCAATATGGGTATCAGGCTGCTGCAAAATTTATTACTGTACAAGATGAGCTGTTAAATACTATAATAAATAGACTTGGCGTCTGATAGAATGACTGATTAGTAATTCAAAGGAGTGAAACAATATGGCAACTGGTAGAATTAGTTCGCAGATGAACAATGCGGATACCCAATATTATCTGAGAAAACAAGAAGTAAAGCAGAATCGCTTGAATAATCAGGTCGGAAGTCAGACCAGAATAAATTCTCTCCGTGATGATCCAATTGCGGCCGGCCATCTGATTCGCTATCAGTCATATCTTTCCCGTGTCAATCAGTTTGAAAAGAATGCCCAGACTCTGGCTGATAATTTCCAGATTAGTGACGGATACATTGATTCCAATCTCCAGATTTTGCAGAGGGTCAGAGAGCTTGCCGTAACAGGTGCAAACGGTACATACAGCAAGGATGACCTCAAGAATATGGCGACTGAGGTCAATGAACTTCTGAAAGAAATGATTCAGAATGCAAATGCTGTTGGGCCGGAAGGTAACAGTCTTTTTGCCGGAACACGTGCTAAGACACAGGCATTTGATGTGCTCTTGGGAAATGTTCCCGGAGCTTCAGAGCCTCTGATTAAGGAAGTCCTGTATCAGGGAAATATAGCTTTGAATTCTGTTGAAGTTGATGAAAATCAATATATGCAGGTCGATAACAGCGGCAACAGGATTTTCTGGGCAGAACCGCAGCGTGTTATGGGTAAACGTGACCTTACCGGATGGACTAGCAATGCTGACAATGTGATTAATGTTGATGGTGTTGATATTAATATTAATCGCGGTGATAATATTTATTCTGTTATATCCAAGATTAATGAGTCTGGTGTTGCCGTAAAAGCTCGCATTGACCCGATTTCAAACGGTCTTGACCTAGAGACAACCGATTCTCATCAAATGTGGCTTGAGGATAAAAAAGGTTCTGTTCTTGAGGAAATAGGTTTTATAAAAGATAAGTCTCAGTTGCCGCCTTATAATCTTGCAACAAACGTAAGCTATTCCGGTGGTTCTGTGTTTGACACCGTAATTGCTCTCCGTGATGCTATGTTCCGTGGAGATCAGGAATCAATCGGTGGGCGTGTTTTGGGGTCAATAGATTTGGGAATCTCCAATATGACTACGAGACTTGCAAAGTCTGGAAGTGATTATGAAAGAGCTTTTGCTAATATCAATCGTTCCCAAACCAACGCCGTGAATGTGACAGCCTTGGTAAGTCGCGAGGGAGATGTAGACATAACCAAGACTCTTACAGATATAAAAATGCTCGAAATGGTAAATCAGGCAACGCTCAGTAATGCAGGTAAGATGTATTCAACAACTTTGCTTGATTATATGCGCTGATTTGTGGTAGAGTAGGCGAATGAAAGTAGAAACAAAAACCATGGGATCTGTAGAAATATCAGATGAACAGGTTATAACTTTTGCTGCTGGACTTTTTGGTTTTGATGATTTCCATAAGTTCGCACTTATTGATTGTAAGATTCGTCCTCTTATTTGGTTGCAGTCATTGGAAGACAAGTCGCTTGCCTTCCTTTTGATTGATCCTTTTATCATCAGCTCTGATTATGAAGCTGATATTGATGACAGTGAATTATCAAAAGTTGGCATAAATAATCCTGCTGATGTTCTTTTGCTCTCAATTGTTACTGTGCCAGGAGACGGTAGTCCTGTTACAGCTAATTTGCGAGGTCCTCTGGTAATAAATAAGAAAACACATGAGGGTATGCAAGTTATTCTGGATGACAAGAAGTGGCCGATAAAATTTGATATAGCAAAGTCCTTAGGTGAGGGGGAGAAGAAATAATGCTAATCCTCTCACGAAAAGTTGATGAAAAGATAAGAATCGGCAATGATATTACTCTTACTATAATCGAAGTAAAGGGCGAACAGGTAAAAATCGGGGTTGAAGCTCCAAAGAACGTCAAAGTCTTCCGCCAAGAAGTCTTTGACGCGATTCAGAAAGAAAATGTGGCTGCTGCAACGACAAGTTCTTCTCTGTCTGAATCTGGCTTGTCCGCTCTTTTTAAGAAAACAAACCGGAATAAGGCTTAGTTTTTAGCTTTCTTTTCTTCTAAAACAATTTCCGCTTCGCTTTTGCGGATATACAGAGGACCGTCATAGTCTTTGAGTGGAGCGATTCCTGCGGACAGGCGGTCTTCTACCATTTTAAATAGGCTGTCTGTTGCATCATTTTCATTTTCAAATGACTGCAGCATCAGTAACGGAGCGGAATTACTTGCACTTTCGATAAAGTCGCGAGCAACTGGCCCAACTACAAGAGTTTTACTTTCCTTGTCAAGCAGTCTTACAATTTCATCTATCGGTTTGTCCTCTGGTTCTGTCAGCTTTTTACCTTTTGCGAAGAATTGAAAGAAAAATTCGTCCTCTTTTGCCTCAAGAACACTGATAACGGATTCACTATTCTGATAGGGAAAAGCATAAGCTTCCAAACTTGGAATACCAAAAATCGGCGTTCCGCTTGCAAGGGAAAGAGCTTTTAAAGAGCTGAGTCCAAGTCGTAAGCCTGTAAAAGTACCTGGCCCCAAGGTTAACGTCGTGTAATTTAAATCTGCAGAAGTCAAGCTCAATTCGTTCATTACAAAATCAATTGCAGGCAATAATTTTTCAGACTGCTTGATTCCTATATCATAAACAAGTTTTACTGTATTGTCATTTTTTTTTGCGGCTATTGCTAATTTAGAAACCGCACAGTCAATGGCAAGTGCATTCATTTTAGTGCCCCGTTTTTCCAATTTGAAATTTTTATATCACGTGAACCGTCTGCATTGGGTGTAAATGTCATTTGAATTGTTTTCTTTGGAAGCTCTGAGCTTACTTTCTCGCTCCATTCAATGATACAGACACCTCTGCCATAAAGCATTTCCTCAACACCTAAATTGATAAAATCTTCAGCTCCTTCAAGTCGGTAGACATCCATGTGGTATAAAGGCATTTTCTTTCCCTCATACTCACTGATAAGACAAAACGTCGGGCTTGTTACTGTATCGTCTATGCCCAAGGCTTTTGCAATTCCTTTTGTTATTGTCGTTTTTCCGGCAGCTAATGTTCCCGTCATAGCAATGACATCGCCCGGCTGAAGGAGAGCGCCGATTTTTTCTCCGAGCGCAATGGTCTCTTCCTCATTTTTTGTGTGGAAGACTATATCTGTGGATTTTTCCGTCATGGTAGTTTATTATCTTTTTCCAAATCTATAATGTATTCTTTCAAAGCTTTTTTTACTGGCAGAACGGGGTATTCCAAGCTTTGCGGTATATCGGCAACATCAATTGTCTTTACACCAAGAGGATTAATCTCTATCGAAAAAGAAAAGGGGAATGAAGTCTGTTTTGATAGAAACTCTATTACAGCGGTGGCTTTATATCGGTTTATATAATAGATATATCCTTCTGCCTTTGAAATCGATTTAATTTCTGCTACTCGCATAACTCCATTTTAACGCAAAGTTATTAAAATAACAATACGTCTCCCCCTAATTGTCATAATCATATATGAATGACGAAATTTTATTCTTTACACTAATATCAATATCGACAAATTTGACATGAAGTATATAGTCTTTTCCGTCGGGAGATTTTGTTGTCATAACGATATATCCTATCGCCTGATATGGACCTCTTTCGCCAAGATTAAACTCCAGATTTAGATATTGCCCCTGCTTGATTGGAATCTTGCAGCTAAAGCGGCATCCGCCTGTTGAAACATTTTCCAATTTTCCGTCATATTTCTTTTCAGCAATCTCATAGTTCGGCGTTTTACTTGTTGATACAATCTTTACCGATGAGAACTTACAAGCTGTCTCTGTATGTCTGCGTTTTGATGCACGCCGTTGTGCGGCGGTCAAAGTGCTGTTGGCTGAAGCTACGAGAATAAATTTACCTGTTTTTTCTTCTTCATAACGTACAACACGCGTAAGCAAAGCGTATGAGGTTCCCGCTTCCGTCTTGAATGTGAGTACAAATTTCGCAAGAGGAGCCGGTTTTATCTCGTTTTCCATAAAAGAAGTCGGAATTGCAATAATAAAGCCTTGTTCGTTAATTCTCTCCAATGTAAGAGTCCAAAGTCTTCTTTCTGCATCCAAATATGTCAGCTTCTGTCCTAAGGGAATAGCCTTCGCATTTGTAATCATTGTAATGTTGTCATGGGCACGTTCAATCTTGTAAAGCATTTCAAAGAAAAGTGCAATCTTTTCTTCCTTTGCATGATTTGCAATCAAATCCGAATATTCCTGCTTGAACAGCTCCTTTATCTTTGCCTCATCCCTTAATATGTACTCGATATTCCGCGGGGTAAATTTCTTGCATGTATGCTCAAGAATATGCTTTTCTTCTGCAGTAAGATCTGCAAGCTGCGCAACATTATTAATGTTTGCCTTTGTTGTCGGCTTATCCTTGTTTATTTCAGTCCATTTTGCTGTCGCTCTAGAGGCACGGATTTGGCGCAAAACAAAACCAATAAACACGGCAACCGCCAGACCACAAATCAAGACGGTCATCATATAGTAAATATATTGATTATTTGCTCTTTCCACTATGAGGAACTTATTGATGTTTAAACTCGGCATAGATTCACCTCTTTTTTATGGTATGGGTAAGAACCCGATTAACATTCTTTATTCATTCTATAATTTTTTAAGAACTTCCAGAACCGCGTTCAGGCGTGGGCTGATTTCGTATTCAGCTAAATCACCCACCGTAACAGTGTCTTTGTCTTCCATTGCCGTCTTAAAGTCAGAAAGAATCGGTAAAAAGTCCTGGAAAAACTCTGTCAGATTCTTTCCGTCTATAACCAATGCGGAATAAAGCTCCGGAAACAGAGAACTCATGGATGCAGCATGGAAAAAATCTGAACAGTCTGCGGCAAGCTTTCCGATTATAGCAGAAGCCTCGCCCTCGTTTCCGCTCTGCAATAGCACTGGAATATTCTCTATTTTTGCAGTATCAATTTCCTTTGCAATAGTCTTAAGTTCTTCCACGATTTCAGCTTTTGAAAGAACTGTCAATTCCAACGCGGTATTGTCGTCCAGCGGCGTTTCCAATATGCCGTCAAATTTGTCCGGAGTAATTTCTTCACCATTGAGCACTATTTTTACGGTCGTTGCGTCATTCTTTGAAACTTCGCTTTCAAAAGACTTTAGGACGTCACCAACAGTTTTCTCATCCTCTAGAGTCACATCTATATTTTCGCCGTTAACTTTTAGTTTCATGTATTTTTAGCTCCTACCTTATTACCTACTTATTTGAATTGTTTGAGAATGTATTTTGGATTGATTTCTGCTGCTTTTCCAAGTTGTTCAGAGTGCCTTCCATATTAGAGTATTTTGCCTTCAGGTCGCTTTCCTTTCTGTCGAGCTGAGTCTGCAGCTGGGCAATCTTCTTATTTGAATTTTCAATCTGGCTGTTCAGTGAATTCACTTTTGAGGCGATTATTCCCCCTGACTGAGTCCAAGAAGAAGTCTGTTTGTCCAGTCTGTAGCCTATTCCGTCATCGGCGATTAGGTCTCCGTCTTTGTCGTAGCCGAAGAGACTTTTTATGTCCGCAATGTTGTTGTCTATTGCCGCGTCTAGTTTTTTTTCGTCTACTTCAAGATAACCGCGGAGTCTAGAAGCATTATAACCTGTTGTTCCGCTTGAGGCATTTGTGGAAATCCCTATTTGGTTCAGCATTGTAACTTCTGCCGTGTCAGAGTGAGGGTAGGCGGCGGAGACAATCTGCTGAAGAGAGGACTTGCCGTTTGTCAGCGTAAAGTCTCCCTGGAACATTCCCAGCCTTTTCTCGGCTGCTTCTATTTCATCTTCGCTAAGATAATCAAGTTCATTGATGACTTCCGGTTTGTTCGTCGTGAGGATATTTATTTCTGCAATAACCTGATTATAGTTTCCTACAAAGGCTATGAGTGAATTTTTTACGCTTTCCTTGTCGCTCGTTACCGTAATCGTCGCCGGGCTTTCTGTCTTGCCGTGTACGTGTAGCGTAACCTGCGGAATAATATCATCCACATCGTTCGTGCCCCGCGTCATGGTTATGCCTTCATATTTCAGCACTGCGTCTGCCGCTGTCGAAATAGCGTGCTTTGGATTGTAGCCTCTGTCTTTTGCCGCGTCGAACGACTGGGGCACTGACATGGTTATTTCTTTTCCTGTGTTGGAGTTTCGGACTATAAGACCTGCAGCATCCGGATAATCATCAAGGGAAATAGAAACAGTTATATTTCCGTCTTCGTCCACAGGGAATGAAGAAATATCAATCGGCGTTTCACTGCCGTCCTTATTTTTTATGGCTATGTAGTTCGAGTCTTCAATCGGCTCCAACAAAGCAACATCAGACTTGTCTTCGTTGCTTTCCAGGGCTGCGTCGCTCTTTTCGTTGTGGATTGTCAGTCCGCTGAATGTTATGCTGCCTGCATCCGGCAAATCCGGTTCAGAAAGAGCATTGTTTATAGCCTGAGTAATGTCCGTGCTTTCATTTGCCTTAAATGAAAACTCCAGCTTCTGGTTGCCTTCTTTATGCAAGTCTTCGCTGATAGGAATCTCAATGCCGCCTCTCGACGGTATCGTAATCTTTGTTCCGTCACTGGTTACGTTGTCTTTGGAAAGACCAGGCATGTTTTCCTGCGCAATCTGATCCTGTGTTGAAGGAATCGAAAAACTTCCAATATCAGAGGGCAGGGCTGTGGTTTCAGCCTTTGCTTCCTGCACCATGCCAACCTGTTTTGCAAGTTCCAGAGCCTTGTCCTTAAAGACAAGTTTATTATCTGCGCCTTCCTTAAGACCCTCTATCAGGAGAGAGCTTTTTTTTGAGCTGATTCCGATTACGCTTGCCTTTACCAAATCTGTACCGCGTTTGTTGAGGGCTTTTACAAAGTCTGCCAGCTTTCCGCCTTTCCAGTTGAATTCTATTGTCTTATCGCCTACGCCGTATACGTATTTACCGGCTTCGACCTTAAAGTTCTTGTCTATGTCACCGCTCAAAAAGCGGTCTGTAGTTGCCTCGTTTATGACTTCTATCTTAAAGTCGCCAAGCTCAGCGTCTCTGTCCGCATCGGCTGTAATGGCAGCCTCGTTGCTTGATGTCGTGTTTTTATTGTTAAATGGATTTTCAAAAGAATAAAGGCTCTTTACGCTTTCACGCAGGGCTGCGACTTTTTGGTTCACTCCGCGCCAGACATCTTTCTGCTCTTGATATTTCTCAAGATTCGACTGTTCTCTCTTTAATGGAATCCTTTCTACTTCCATGAGAGATTCTACGAGATCATTGGTCTTATATTTGTCTGATACACCAGGAATCGTTAGTCCGTCTGCCATAATCCCGCCACCGCGTTTTGCCGCAGTTTTTAAATAATATAACTACGCTGTCCCTTGCGACAGCGTAGTTACTTATACATTCTCATCAAAAATCAGCCCGGCAGTTTTTTCCAAACTAGCCGAAAGTTTCTGCAATTCTTCTGACGGGATTTCCCGGATTACACTCTGAGTGGCAGGATCAATAATTTGCACTACAACCCTTCCAAGCTCTTTGTTTACATAGAATTGCATTGTTCGACCCATAATAGCATCTGCAGTCTTTAAAACTTTTTCGACGCTGTTTTTGGTGTCGGCGATGTTTTGAGACAGTGATTCTACCACTTCTGCCGCACTGTTAGGAAAGTTACTTATAACAGCGTCTGTACTTTTACCGCTATAAGTTTTTTTGTTTCCCGACGTTGCTGGAGTCTTGTACAGGCCATCCGTGGCCATCATCTGCCCAATCATACTAATACTTGTATTCATGGACGCTTCCTCCTGAAAATGAAAAAGGGGGAAGGGGGCGCACCCCTCCCGCTTTTTCGTGTAGTTTGTCAAAAGATGACATCCAGATATCTCTCAAACAAACTACACTCCTTCCCCTTTTTATCTGAGCAAGCTCAGAACATTCTGTGACTGGTTGTTAGCCTGAGCCAACATAGCAGTTCCAGACTGGGTAAGAATAGAATTCTTTGTGTATTCCACCATTTCAGAAGCCATGTCTGTATCGCGGATTGTTGATTCCGCGCTCTGAGTGTTCTCAGCCGCAATTCCGAGACCAAAAGAAGTCTCCTCAAGGCGGTTCTGATAAGCTCCGAGATCTGCGCGCTGCTTGTTTACCAGCTTCAAAGCATTGTCAATTGTTCCAATTGCAACGTTTGCTGAATCCGGTGAAGAGATGTTCAAAATCTCGTCAGTTCCCTGAACTCCTCTGAGTCCGAGAGCCTGTGCGGTCATTGTTCCAACGTAAGCAGTAACACGCTGATCCATGTTAGCTCCAATGTGGAATATCATGGTTTCGTTAGCTACAGATTCACGTGCATAGCGTCCAGTGAGCATATTAAGTCCATTGAACTGAGCAGTAGAAGCGATGCGGTCTACTTCAGCTACAAGCTGAGATACCTCAACCTGAATCTGCATGCGGTCCTCGTCTGTGTAGATACCGTTTGCAGACTGTACTGAAAGTTCGCGAACACGCTGCAAGATGTCTGTTGTCTCCTGCAAGTATCCTTCAGTTGTCTGAATAAAAGAAATGCCGTTCTGTGTATTCCTGTTAGCCTGGTTAAGGCCACGGATCTGAGCACGCATTTTCTCTGATACAGCAAGTCCTGAAGCATCGTCGCCAGCCTTGTTAATTTTCTCGCCTGAACTGAGCTTTGCAATGTTTCCCTGCAACTCAGCGTTGCTGAGTCCCAATGTTCTGTTTGCAAACATAGAACTCATGTTGTGATTGATTACCATACTAATTATCCTCCATGGTTAGTTACGCAAGACATCATGCCTTACGCCTGTTTTGTACGGGCAACTATCGGTTTTTGCGCCCCCGACGGTTGTTTAGACCCATTACAGCAGGAATTGTTACTATGATGGATGGGGCAAAGACTCCCGAAGAAACCTAAGCTCCAGTAAGAGCTACATAGCAACAGTCTATACTGTTACAAAGCAATGAAAGATGTTTTTCAAAGAACAAAGTCCTGTCTAAATCAGGACAAAATGCTTGTGCTTGAACGGAATAGATTTGCAGGTAAGTAAAAAGAAGTAGAAATGAACCTAGTCCGCGCATAAGCGGCAGGGTAGGCTGCCTTTATAAGTAAACCTACCCAACCACTTATATCATACCATATTATCTCAACAAAGACAAGACAGTCTGAGCCTGTGAGTTAGCCTGCGTAAGCATAGCTGTGCCTGACTGTGTGAGAATCTGGTTCTTGGTGAACTCGACCATCTGATAAGCCATATCAGTGTCGCGGATTCTAGATTCTGAAGCCTGAGTATTCTCAGCTGCAACATCCAATCCCTCGACTGTCTTCTCGAGACGGTTCTGGTAAGCACCAAGATCGGCACGCTGCTTGTTGATTCTCTTAAGAGACTCATCAAGAGTTCCGATTGCGCGGTTGGCATCGTCCGGTGTAGCAAGTGACATAATCTCTTCAGTTCCGATGTTACGGATTCCGAGAGCGGCAGCTGTCATGGTTCCGATGTAAACCTGTGTTCTCTGATCCATGTTAGCACCGATGTGGAGCCACATAGAAGCAGTCGGTGTGTTCTCACCTGTTGCACGTGCATAGCGTCCTGTGAGCATGTTCAAGCCGTTGAACTGTGCGCAAGAAGCAATGCGGTCTACTTCTGCTACCAAAGAGCTGACCTCAACCTGGATGTAAGTGCGGTCTTCATCAGTGTAGATACCGTTGCTAGACTGAACTGCGAGCTCGCGGATGCGCTGGATGATATCAGTTGTCTCCTGGAGGTAGCCCTCTGTTGTCTGGATAAAGCTGATGCCATTCTGTGCGTTTCTTGAAGCCTGGTTCAAGCCACGGATCTGTGCGCGCATCTTTTCAGATACTGCGAGTCCTGATGCGTCGTCTCCAGCGCGGTTAATCTTCTGCCCTGAAGAGAGTTTCTCCATATCCTTCTGGAGAGAACCATTAGCGATTCCCAAAGAACGATTGGCGAACATTGCTGACATGTTGTGGTTGATGACCATAATTTTCCTCCATGGAATTTGTATGCAGGCAAAATCCTTTTTGCCCATTTTGTAAAAGATTACATCTGCATTACAAGGCTACATCTGCAATCTTTTACAATGAATACTCCTGGCCGTTGTCTTCTAGGAAGTTGAGCAACCATAGAGCTTCATAATGTTTATCGAACCATCAATGAAAAAACTTTAGCACATAATAAAAAAAAAAGCAAATTTTTTTTATTTTCCGCTCTATTTGTCTTTTTTGAGGTCCATCCTGGTGAAAGTCGTTTTTTTCAGCTCATCCTTTAATTCCATGCAGGGAGTGAACACAATCCTTGGGTTTTCAATCTTTTCGGCAGTCACTTTGTTGCTTTCGTCCTGCCCCTTGCAGCTGAACGAAAGTTTCATCCTGCCGAATTCTCCCAGCTGCACGATTCTTCCGCCCTTTAGATAGGCCGGCAGCTTCCGCACCATCGTAGAAAGAACCGCCTCCACGTCAGTTATGTTGAGCGTACAGGAGTCGCTTATCTCTCCTGCAAGCTCCTTGATGGTAACATCGTCGCCGTATACCGGGGATGCGTGGAACTTTTCGATTTTGCGGTCAATCGGATTCTGTCTCTTTACAATGTGATAAAACATAAAATGCTCCTTATAAAATAAGATTAAATTGATTGAATCACAAGCTGTTCCGTCTCGAGCCGGAATGCTGTTCAAGATTCTTGAGCTAAGGATAGCAGAAAAATACGCCGGCGGATGTGGATTTTACTTGACAAAAGGCGTTTTTCAGCCTGTCTTTGAGAGAAGTGTGAAAAGGCACAGGGAAATTTTAAAATCCCTTTGCCTTTTTAGTCAAAACTCACTGGGATTTTGGCAAAAAGCCACTGGGAAATTCCTGAAAACTTTGCAAAATGCTTTGTTTGTGCTATACTGAGTTGTCTTATGACTGCTTTGTTGAACTGTCTGCGAAAAGTATCCGTTCCGACTCTTTTTTGTAAGATTGCAGTCTTTATTGTGGATACTCTGTTGTTGGCCGTCGCAAACATACATTTTTACTCACGTTACGTTCCCTTGACCGGGATGAACATGCTTGAGTCATGGAATTCCTTTCTTTCCGAGCGCAGTATTTTTCTGATTGATTTTTATGTTTTTATTTCTGTCTTTTATGTTTGCATTGCAGTCATCGTGTTTTCAGGGAAAAGACAGCTTCAGGCGCTCGCTGTTTTGTTTTCTGTGCTGTCCGCAAATCTGTGCCTGTATACGGTTGACGAGATTTTCACCATAAAAATCTTTATCTTTTCTGTCTGGTTCTTCACCGTCTGCACCAGCTTTGACATAAAGGTTTCCCTGCCGCTTTGTGTCTGCACGCTGGTTTCCTTTCTTGTAGTCCTCTCCAGGCCTATCGTCATGGACGATGCCAGTGAGTTCGCGTCGATTGTTCCCCCGGATTCAGGGGAAACGTTCTCTCTTTTGCTGGTATTGATTGCGGTGTTTCTTTTATCTGCCGCATACCGCTTTGCGGTGTACAGCTGGCAGGAAAGTGAGGATACCAAACGGCACATAAATGCCGTCATGTCTCAGATGACGCGGATTAATCAGGAACTGCAGGACTTTGCCAAGAACAAGGGCAAGGAGGCCGCAGACCAGGAGCGGCTCCGCATTACGCGGGACATGCACGACAGCTGCGGCTATGTTTTTGTTAATATCGTGGGGCTTATGGAGGCCTGCGAGAGCGGTAAGCCGATGGAATGGGAGCGGGTTATCGAGACTTTTGAGACCGTCCGTTCTCTTGCTGCAAACGGACTGCGGGAAACCCGCAAGACCCTGTATGCGATTCGCGATATTCAAAGCCCGGTTGAAAACAGTCTTGACGCCTTGGTTGAGATAAGGAACATCTTTCAGAAGGTCACAGGCATTACTGTCGTTATGGACAAGGGGAATATGAGGAACGACTACGGGCGCACAATAAATAAGATACTGATACGCACTATGCAGGAAGCGCTTACCAATGCCGTGCGCCACGGTCTGGCGACGTATGTGAGCGTCTATTTCCGAGAAGACGGGGACTGCCTGTATATGACGGTAAAAGATAATGGAATCGGCTCAAAAAAAGTGGTGAAGGGCATCGGCCTTGCAGGAATGGAAGAGCGTCTTTCCGCCGTGGGAGGAAAGCTTTCTGCTGGGGATAGCGCCGAGGGCGGCTTCAAGCTTGAGATTATGATACCGGCCATGAGCCTTTTGATGGAGGAATATGGAAAGCAAAAAACTGAAGCTTCTGCTGGTTGACGACCAGCGGATGTTTGCGGAAAGCCTTGAAGCGTTCCTAAAGAATTATGCGGATGACATGGTTGTTGTTGGAATTGCCGGTAACGGACGGGAAGCCTGTGACTTTGCGGCTAAATGCCGGCCCGATATCATCTTGATGGACGTGCGCATGCCGGTAATGAATGGGGTAGAGGCTGTAGGCGTTATAAAGGAGCGGTATCCTAATGTAAAGATTATCATGCTTTCCACGTATGATGAGGATGAATTCGTGCGCTCCGCGCTTTCAAAAGGCGCTTCCGGCTATCTTTTAAAAGACATTTCGCCTACGGAGCTTATTCTTTCGATTCGGGCGCTCAACAGCGGGACTGTGCAGATTTCACCGACAGTTGCGGAAAAACTGATAAGGCAGACCTACATTGAGGAAAAGACTCTGGCTGAAGGTTCTGACGGAACAAAGAAGAGCTTTCCCTGGTTTGACACTCTTACGGAGCGCGAGCGGGAAATTTTTGCAATGCTTGCGACAGGAAAAGACAATGACCAGATTGCGGACGACTTAGGTCTTTCTACCCAAACCGTCCGCAACCGCGTGAGTCTGATTTATTCAAAGCTGGGGGTTAAGTCCCGCTTTGAAATAATTCAGCTTGCCAATAAGGTTCGCTGATTTGTATTATTTTACTGAGCCGGTGACGCCTTCTACGAACTTTCTCTGCTGGCTGAAGAAGAGCACGACGGTCGGTACGGTCATGATTGTAACTGCAAGCATCAGCAGACCGTAGTCCGTTACGTAGCCGGCGGTAAGGCTGGTGACGTAGAGCGGCATGACGCGCATGTCCTGGCTCTGCATGACGATTAGCGGCCACATGTAGCTGTTCCATGTGTTCATGAACGTTACGATTGCCGCCGCGGCAAATGTCGGCGACATAATCGGAACGTAGACTCTGGCCCAGATTCCGAATTCACTTAGACCGTCTACGCGCGCAGCCTGGATAATCTCGACAGGGAATGAAACTGAGTTCTGCCTGAAGAAGAAAATCAAGAATGCTGTTGACACACTCGGCAGAATCATGCTGAACGTGGTATTGAGCATGTGAGCCTTGCTGAACATTCTAAAGAGCGGAACCATGACTGAAGAAAAAGGAATCATCATGGAAAGCAGCAGTATGTTCATGAGCGTGTCTTTATGCTTGTCACGGTAAATCTGAAAGCCGTATCCTGCCGCTGAGCAGACAATAAGGCTCAGCACGGTGCCGAGAACAGAAACTCTCAATGAGTTCCAGAAAGCCCTGCCTATTCCTCCGTGTTCAATCATTATCTTTATGTTGTCTATCAGATGTGTTCCGAATGTGACTTTTCCGGCAATTACGTCTGAGCTTTGGTTCGTTGCTGAAACAAGCATCCAATAGAACGGAAATACGGAAAGGAGACACATCAATATCAAGAAGGCGTATTCCAAAATCTTTGTGTGGTTTCGTACGGTCATTTTCATTTCTCTTTATCTCCTACCCATATTTGAATGAATGACAGAATTGCCACCATAATGAGGATTGCATAGGAAATTGCCGCTGCATATCCAAACTGAGGATTCAAGACGAAAGACAGGTTATAGATATACTGTGATATGGTGAGCGTAGCGTTTCCTGGTCCTCCGTTCGTTAAGTTCTTAACTTCGTCAAAGAGCTGGAGTGTTCCGTTAGTTGACATTATTGCCGTAAGCAGGATAACCGGCTTCAGGAGCGGCAGAGTTATCTTAAAGAACTGCTGGCTCGGGCTGGCTCCGTCTATGTCTGCGGCTTCGTAAACCTGGTGGTCTATGTTCTGGAGACCTGCCAGGAAGAATACTGTGTTGTAGCCCGTCCATCGCCAGGTGATTGTAAATATAATAATGGCACGTGCCCAGCCGGCTTCAAAAAGCCAGTTCTTAGGCTCTTTGAGCAGACCTATTCCAAGAAGAAACTGGTTCGCAAGGCCGTCGATGGAAAAGAATGTCTTGAAAATCAAGGCAGATGAAACCAAAGATGTTGCGCACGGCAAAAATATGAGCGTGCGGAAGAAGCCTTTATATTTAAGTTTAGGATCGTTCAATATTGAGGCCAGAATCAGTGCGAGCAAAAGCATGACTGGCACTTGGAAAATCAGATAGATGAATACGTTTCTGACGGAAGCTGTGAAGCGCTCATCTTTGAAAAGGCGGATATAGTTTCTTAGACCCGCAAAGTGAAGGTTGTTTCCCTTTCCCGCCTGTAGCGAAAGGAAAAATGCGCTGATCATCGGATAGAAACTGAATACAAAAATGAGAATTGCCGCGGGCATGACAAAACGCCAGCCAGCATTTCTGTATTTTGTTTCAAGTGATCTTGTTTTTGTCATGGAATTACCCCGTTCAAGCAATCAAATGGAATTATAAAAGAATTGGAAAGGGCGGCCGGGAGATTAATCCCGGCTGCCTTTTGAATAAATTGCTTACTCTTCCATAAGGAATTCTACGCTTTTCTGTGCCTGCTTAAGGGCTTCGTCCAAGCTCATTCCCTGTCCAAGGATGTTAGAAACAGCAACACCGACGGCTTCGCGTGCTTCGTAGTTGTATACGCCGTACTTGATGCGCGGAACGTGTGTTGAATATTCAACAAAGTCTGCGAAAATCTTCTGTCCGCCAAAGAATTCGTTTCCCTTTGTGTAGTTCTCTGCGTCTGCAGCCGGTGCCCATGTTGCGATGGCGCCAGACTTTGGAAGAATTGTGTTGTAGAGTTCTTTGCTGCCTGCGAATGTCTTGTTCAAGAAGTCCATTGCAACGTCCGGATTCTTTGAGTTTGCCATGACCATCCATGAAGAGCCGCCCTGGCTTGAATAGTTCGTTGCGTTCGGGGTGTTTGCAAGGCGAGGAGTACGTACGACTGCCCACTTTCCGCTCTGGTCAGCTACAGAAGAGATAATTCCGACCATCCAGCTTCCGTCGATAGAAGAAGCGACATCACCGTTGTTTACAGATGCAACGAATCCGTTCCAGTCTGTTACGTTAAGACATGTGCCGTCCTTTATCATCTGGACGTAGATGCCCAAGCCTTCTTTAAGAGCCGGGTTGTTGGCAATGGTGCACTTTCCGTTCTCGTCAAACCACCAGAGTCCTGCAGACTGGAGCATGACCATTGAGACGTCCGGGTCGTTTCCTACATAGGAAATCATGTATTTTCCTGTCTTTGCCTTAACAATCTTTCCAAGCTCTGCAAAGCGTTCCCATGTGATGTTGTCAAAGTCTTCTACTTTGAGTCCTGCCTGCTCTACATAATCTCTGCGGATGAAAGTTCCTGTAGCACCGTTGTCAAACGGTACTGAATAGTGCTTGCCGTTGAACTCGCCGAAGTCTGCCTTGAACTGTGCAAAGTCAGAAAGTGCAACCTTTCCGTCGAGTGGAAGGAATGCGGTCGGGTAGTTCTGCATGTTCTTCTGAATGGCGTTGTCCTGGCAGAGGATGATGTCTGGAAGGTTCTTTGCTTCGCCGGAACTTAAGTTTGTGATAAGTTTCTGCTGGAGATCATCCCACGGTGTTTCAACTACGTTGATTTTTACGTTAGGATTGTCGCGGTTGTAGATTTTTGCGGCTTCATTCATTGCGTAAATGTTAAAGTTCTGGTCCCAACACCATACAGTCAGCGTTACGTCCTTGTTCCCTGAAGATTTTCCTGTGTCTGCTGCCGGAGCGGAATCCTTCTTTGAGCAAGAAGTGAGACCTGCTGCGAATCCTGCTGCAAGCAATGCGCTAAGCCCTAGACGGGTAATCTTTTTCATACATTTCCTCCTGCCAGATTAGACCTGGCTTTTCGATTATAAGAAAATTATAAACCCGTTTTGCAAAAGCGAAAGAGATGAAAATACTAGTACTTTTGTACTACGATTTCTAGCGAAGTTATGAATTTGCCTCTGTTTTTGCGCCTTCGCTTTCAAAGTGTATCTTGAAATCGCAGTCTTTAAGCGTTGAAAGTCTGTGGGCGATACTTATGATAGTAATCTGCCCTTTGAGTTTTAAGATTGTCTCCGTAATTGAAGTTTCCGTTTCGTTATCAAGGGCGGATGTCGCTTCGTCAAGAACGAGCACTTGCGGCATGCTGTAAAGGGCGCGGGCGATTCCGATTCTCTGTTTTTGTCCGCCGGAGAGCATCGCACCGCGTTCTCCAACCCTTGTATTTTCTTTTTGTGGAAGAGTCTGCACAAAGTCCCACAATTCTGCCATTCTAAGGACTTCATCAATTCGTTCTGCGTTTACTTCGGACTCAGGAATTCCCAAGGCGATATTTTCTTTGATAGTGCCGTCAATCAGATATATTGCCTG
>CAZKPZ010000037.1:0-20321 GCA_964554745.1 uncultured Treponema sp.
GCTATCTCGCCGGCATTGCCCATGATATGTTCAAGGACTTGGAAGATGACAATCTTTTGAAGCTTGCGGCAAAATACGGCCAGCCGATTTCTGTCGTTGAACGGAAAAAGCCCGCTCTTCTGCACGGAAGAGCTGCCGCCATGCAGTTACAGCATGACTTTGGTATAAATGACCCTGATATTATACAGGCAGTCTCAAGGCATACCCTCGGAGGAGCCAGTCTTTGCCCCCTTGCAAAGATTATATATGCTGCCGACAAGATTGAACCGGGACGGCCGCAGTCTACAAAGGAATACAGGGATAATCTTTTTAAGAAGAGCCTTGATGCGCTTGCTCTTGCCGTTCTTGAAGAAAACATGGAGTATCTTAAGTCCAAAGGCAAGACCGTTGCCGATGTAAGCTTTCGCTTCCGCGAAAGTCTCCGCCGTGACATTGCGCGCGCTGCGCAGATAGCTGCAGATTTTGATAAGGAAATGTCCCAAGGGCTTGATAAATGACTTTGACTAGGGAGCATAAAAGCGCACTCTTTGTTCTGCTCATTGTTACTGTCATAGCTTTGGTCGGCGCTAAAATCTGGCTTTCCCTGCGTGTTGACCCTGTAGAAGAGAATCTTAAGAACGACCAGGTGGTAAAGGTTCTCTTTGTTGTTCATGATGCGGACAGAAATGCTCTTCTTTCTGATGTTTTTGTTTATTATCCTGATACGCGGAGAGGGGCAATTTTTGATATTTCCGGCAATACCGGTGCCATCTGGAAGAGTCTGGGGCGTGTCGACAGGATTGATGCCATCTACCACGAAAAAGGTATTGTTGATTATTGCGGAGAGATAGCCGCCCTTACAGGGCTCGATATTCCGTTTACGGTGGAGATAAGCGAAGAGTCTTTTTCTCTTTTGACCGATTTCTTCGGCGGGCTTAAGCTTTTTATTTCCACTCCTGTTGATGCTGTCAGCAAAAAGGGAACGAGAGTGCTCTTGCCAAGCGGTGCGGTCAACCTGGACGGGGACAAGATAAAGGATTTCTTGGAATACGGCGGTGTCGGTGAGGATGACTATCAGAATGAGCGCCGGCAGTCTGCCTTTACGTCTTTTCTTGCTGCAATGCAGGAAAAACGGAACCGCATGCTCGACAAAAAGGATTTCCATTTTTTCTCGTCATGCATGAAGGTGAATGTTGATGAGAAAGATGTAAGGAAGCTTTTATCGGTTATTTCAAATCTTGATGCGACAAGTCTGACTGTTCAGTCGATAATCGGTAGTTCCCGATTTGTTGACGGTAAGATTCTGCTGTTCCCCTATCAGGGCGGACAGCTTATGAAAGATGTCGTCAAGCAGAAAATACGCATGCTTATTAATCAGGATCCTAATACGAATCACCGTGTCTATGTGCTGGAGATTTTGAACGGAACCTACAAGCAGGGGCTTGCCCGCAATGCGTCTATATTGCTGGAGAATGCAGGCTATAATATCCTGCAGGTGGGCAACGGTGACCGCATGGACTATGAGCATACGGTTATAATCGACCATATCGGTAATTCCGAGGCGGCAGCAGCTTTGGGAGACTTTATTACCTGTTATAACATAATAACAGATAGCGAAGGCCTGTCGTCAGATGACGATTCCGGGAATGTGGATTTTACTCTGATTTTAGGTAACGACTGGGACGGCCGCTATGTGAGGGGCGGTTTCGGTAAAGAGAATTCTGAGTCTGATTAGGCTGATGTCGCTTTGCGGCATAAGTCTGTCGGTTATGGATAGATAATTTTATTGCACAAGGATTGTTTTATTATGGATAAAACTGTAGAGCAAAAGGCGTTGGAGATTGCGCAGTTAATGGAAGACGGAAAAGGTCAGGATGTTGTTGTTCTTGATGTATCAGAATTGAACAGCTGGACTGACTATTTTGTAATTGTAACTGTAACAAGTAGCACTCAGTCAGAAGGTCTTTATAAGTATGTAAAGGACTATATAAAGGAAAATGACCTTGAAGTTCACCAGACCGGGCACAAAGCCCCTCAGGGCAGTGAATGGAATCTGATAGACCTAGGGCCTGTCGTGGTACACCTTATGACGCAGGAAGCCAGAGACTTTTATGAGCTTGAAAAGCTCTGGCATGCCGGCAGAAAACTAAAGTAATCTACCGGGAATCCTGCTGTATATGTATTTTGATTGATTTTTATCTGTCTAAATCCATGTCGGCAGGATCGCTGTCTTCCTCTATTTCTTCATCATCGCTATAGAGGTCGTCATCGTCAAATCCACGCCTGCGGTTGTCGTAGCCGTCTTCTTCTTCCTGATCATCAAATGGTTCGTCATAAGGATCATCGTCTTCGCTGCCGAATGCATCGTCGTATGATTCTTCGCCTAGTTCGTCGTCGTCGAAATCATCGTCGTCATAATCATCGTTGTAATCGTCATCATTATAATTCCCCTCATCGTACTCATCATCATACGAAAAGCCGGCGAGTGAAGAAAACTCCAGATAATCATCTGCATTGACCATTATGATTCTACCTCTTTCAAAGAAAAAATTAGCTTCCCAACTAATTCCCAACCCGTTCTAGTAATGTAGATTACTGTATGATTTTTGTCAATTACTCGTACGCAAAATTTCAGCGGGCGCAGTATAAATCTTTACATAACACAAAATTAACAAAAAGTTCATTGAAAAGCCATTGTAAAATCTGTTATAGTCTAATTTATGACTGCATTCGGTAAACTTTTGCAAGGTCTGGAAAAAAAGTATAAGGCGTATTCATTGCTTACTCCTGTCACAATGATAGGCGAAGTTGTGATGGAAGTTTTTATCCCCCTGTTGATGAGCAAAATTATTGATGTGGGAATTGCGCAGGGGAATCTGCCCTACGTTCTAACGACGGGGCTTTTCATGGTTGGGCTGGCCTGCGTCTCGCTTGTATGCGGATCTTTAGGCGCCCGGTTCGGTGCCGTTGCCTCCTTGGGCTTTTCCCGTAACCTTCGCCGCCGCCTTTTTAAGCAGGTTCAGGATTTTTCATTCGGCAATGTGGATCATTTTTCTACATCTTCGCTGGTCACCCGCCTTACTACCGATGTCACAAACGTTCAAAACACATACCAGATGATAATCCGCATCTGTTTCCGCGCTCCGATTATGCTGGTGTCCGGCACAATAATGGCGTGTATGATTAACCTGCGGCTTTCGTTCGTGTTTTTTGTTTCCATACCGCTGCTTGCGGTTGTCCTGACCATTATTGCGGTCACTGCCTATCCGCGCTTTAGGGCTATGCTCAATCAGTATGACGATATGAACAACAAGGTGCAGGAAAACCTTATAGCCATACGCGTCGTAAAAAGCTTTGTGAGGGGAGCGTTCGAGGCGGATAAATTCAATAATTCCGCGGATATGGTGCGGAAACTCCAGGTGAATGCTGAAAAGGTGGTTATTTTAAATGGTCCGGTCATGCAGCTGGTGGTTTATTCAAGTATCATAGCGTCACTCTTTTTTGGCGGACGTATGATAGTCTTTGGAGAAATGCAGACCGGCGAGCTGATAAGCTTTATTTCGTATATAACACAGGTCTTCATGTCTTTGATGATTCTGTCTATGATTTTCGTCATGCTTGTCTTGTCGCGCGCAAGCATAAAGCGTATAACGGAAGTCCTGGACGAGGTGCCGGAGATTCGCAATCCCCGGCCTGTCTCGATTGCAATGCCAGAAGGAACTACGCGGGAAGCTGTGTTCGATAAAGTGCCGAATGGCTCTGTGACTTTTAAGGACGTGTCATTTTCTTATTCAAAAGATGAGTCCAAGGCCGTTTTAAGCGACATAAACATGAGTATTATGTCCGGTTCCGTTGTAGGCATAATCGGGGGAACAGGCTCTTCTAAAACAACTTTGGTCTCACTGATTCCGCGTTTGTATGACACTCTTTCTGGAACTGTCCTTGTCGGCGGCATAGATGTGCGTAAATATGACCTTAAAGTGCTGCGAGACAACGTTTCTATGGTCTTGCAGAAGAACGTGCTTTTTTCCGGGACTATACGCGAGAATCTAAAATGGGGCGATGAGAATGCCGGTGATGAAGAAATCAAGGCCGCCTGTGTCGCCTCTGACGCAGATGAATTTGTAAGCACCTTGCCTGACGGCTATGATACCGATTTGGGGCAAGGCGGCGTGAACTTGTCTGGAGGACAGAAACAGAGACTTTGCATAGCTAGAGCCTTGCTCAAGAAGCCTAAGATTTTGATTCTTGATGACAGCACGAGTGCCGTTGATACTGCAACCGATGCCAGAATCCGTAAGTCCCTCAGAAATCTGCTGCCTGACACCACAAAGATAATCATTGCGCAGAGAATTACTTCTGTGCAGGACGCTGATATTATCTATGTTATGGACAATGGCCGCATAAATGGCGTGGGAACGCATGACGAATTGCTCAAGACTAATGCGATTTACCGCGAAGTCTTTGAATCCCAGCAGTCAGAGAATTAAAAAGGGGGAGTATAAAATGCCTAGACCGGGAATGAAGGGAACTGCAAGACCTAAGAATACCATAAAAACTATTAAGAGAATACTTAATTATTTAGGTGCCTATAAACTGCTGCTTCTTTTTGTCTTGCTGGCCGTAATTGTAAGTTCTGGCGCTGCCGTCGCCTGCGACTCTCTGCTTAAGCCTGCAATTAATGATTATATCGTGCCGCTTTTAAAGCGCGCGAATGACGGCGAGACCATTACGCTGATTGATTTTATTCCGTTTCTGCGCCTGATACTGCTTATGGCCACGCTGTTTTTCTGCGGAGCCTTGGCAACGTGGATAAATTCCCGTCTTATGGTTCATATTTCCACACGGACGCTTTATCGCATACGGACAGATTTGTTCGGGGAGCTTGAGCAGCTGCCTATGCGCTATTATGATTCCCATACCCACGGCGAGCTTATGTCGCTCTTTACCAACGATACTGACACTCTCCGCGACATGATGAGCCAGAGTCTGCCACAGCTTTTTTCCAGCGTAATCAGTGTGAGCGCTATCCTTGTAATGATGATAATAACAAGTCCGCTGCTTACAGCCCTTGTTCTGGTGAGCATGACGCTTATAATGCTGTTCGCGGCTTCTGTCGGCAAAAAGAGCGCCAAGGCTTTCCGTGACCAGCAGTCGCGGCTCGGCCTGCTCAACGGATACATAGAAGAGCTCATTGAGGGGCAACGCGTCGTAAAAGTGTTCAACCACGAAGACAAAGCCATGGAAGAATTCAACCGCAGGAATGACGCACTGTGCGAGGCAGGAACGCGGGCGAATACATACGGCAACATACTTGGTCCTGTCACCAATAACCTCGGTCATATTCAGTATGCCCTTGTCGCGATAGTTGGCGCTGTGATGATACTGCGCCGTATGCTTGACCTGGGGTCAATAGCCGCCTTTTTGCAGTATACGCGCGGCTTTAACCGCCCTATCTCCATGATGAGCCAGCAGATTAACGGCATATTGAATGCCCTTGCCGGTGCGGAGCGTATTTTTGCCTGTATAGATGAAAAGAACGAGGTGGATTCCGGCTCTGTTACCCTGGTCAATGCCAGCGAGACAGCGCCTTCTGCTTCTGCAGACGGTAAGCCGCATCTTGTGCAGTCTTTTGCACAGACCGGCGAATGGGCGTGGCATGTGCCAGCTTCAATTTCCGTGACTGGCGGAGACAGCAACGGAGCGCAGACTTTTGCGGACAGCGACAGTTACAAGCTGGTCAAGCTACGCGGTGACGTTTCGTTTAATGATGTCTCATTCAGCTATGTGCCCGAAAAAGAGGTTCTCCACAATATAAATCTGCATGCCAAGCCCGGTGAAAAGATTGCGCTTGTCGGCTCCACCGGCAGCGGCAAGACAACCATCACGAATCTGCTCACCCGCTTTTATGATTTGGAAGACGGCAAGGGCACAATCACCTATGACGGTATACCGCTCAAGCAGATAAAGAAAGACGATTTGCGCCATTCACTCGGCATGGTTCTTCAGGACACGCATCTTTTTACCGGTACTATCCGCGACAATATAAAATACGGAAATCTAGAGGCAAGCGAGGCGCAGATTCTTGCCGCCGCCAAACTTGCCAATGCCGATAACTTTATACGCCATCTGGAGCAGGGCTACGATACTGTAATAACCGGCGACGGAGGTAATTTAAGCCAGGGGCAAAGACAACTGCTAGCCATTGCCCGTGCTGCTGTGGCAGACCCGCCGGTTCTTATCCTTGATGAAGCGACATCTTCAATAGATACGCGGACGGAAGCTTTGATAGAAAAGGGAATGGACTCCTTGATGGAAGGCCGTACGGTTTTTGTCATAGCGCACCGGTTGTCTACCGTACGCAACGCCAATGAAATCATCGTGCTTGAGAAAGGCGTTATAATCGAACGCGGCAATCATGATGAGCTTATGGCTCAGAAAGGCCGCTATTACGATTTGTATACAGGAACGTTTGAACTCACATAATAAGGCAACGCGTCAGTCGTTGTATACGACACAGTTCTTGCCGAGTTCCTTACCCTTGTAGAGATTTTCGTCTGCAATCTTAAATGTCTCGTCGATTGTCTGCCCGGTCTCATGGTCTGCAAAGCCGCCGGTCATGGAGACATTAAGATTTTTGTTATAAAATACGAATGTCGACCCGGAAATGTCGTCATGTATTTTCTGAATCATCGCCCGGCAGGAGGCTAAAGTAGAGTTTTTGCCGTCATAGTTCTGCGCAATCAAGAACTCGTCTCCGCCCCAGCGGCAGATGAACGAGTGGCGACGTTTTGTGCTGCCCAGCGCTTCCTGCATCTTGCGGGAGATGTTCTTGAGCACAAAGTCTCCTGCATCGTGTCCTCTGCTGTCATTAATCTGCTTGAAATTGTCAACATCCATGATGGCTATGCAGAAATTACTGTCACCTTTTTTGCTTTTTGCAAAATACTTTGACAGCTCTTCGTGCCCTTTGCGCCTTGTGTATACAGATGTCAGCTCGTCAAAGTCTGCAAGTGAGTGCAGCTGGCTTTCGCTGATAATCACTATGCGCGTAAAGTTGTATAGGGAAATAATTATGAGTGAGAAAATCAGAAAAGAATTAGCAATGAAAAAGCGTGTTTGGTTTTTGCTGCTAAGCTGGTATACAGGCTGCTGGTACAGGTTAAGAAAATATAGAAAGAAGAATACGATTACAGAGAGTGCCGTCGTTACAGGCAGTATGTATTTCATGTATTTTTTGTCTACGAATATGTAGGACGTGTAGTAAATAACGCAGGGAATTCCGAATGAATACAGAAAGAACCCTGTCGACCAGCCTACAAAGAAAGTCGCGGACAGCATGTGCAGCAGTATTTCAGAGATGATGAGCACTAAGAAAATCTGTATCTGGGCTTTAATAATTATAAGAAAACACAGCGCGTAGATTGACACGGACACTATGTTGAACAGGAACATGGGCGTAACGTGCAGCAGATAGAAGGCAACTAAAAGACAGGTGTGCACAGCAAGCAGCACTGCGTTCAGCGCGAGGGCGACAATTCTGAATTCCCAGTCTTTGTCTATAAGGTTCATCCTTTGCTTACGATTATAGAGCGGTGCAGTGAAAATTTCAACTAGTCTTTTTTTTCTAAAAAAAACTTGACAACGATAAAAGGCGTGATATACTAAATTTTAGGTAATCGGTTGCTAAAGGTTGCCGTGATTTTATTAGGAGGATATCATGAAAAAGTCATGTATAACACTGGCAGCTGCAACGGCTGCCCTTGCTCTTTTTGCTTCTTGCGGAAAGAAAGATTCTACGGCGGCTGCCGGCGGAAGCAAGACTGCACAGGACGCCAGCAAGAAGTTGGTGGTCTGGTCATTTACTGATGAGTTGGAGGGCTTGGTAAAGGATTACTATAAGCCTGCTCATCCTGATATGGAAGTTGAGTATTCAATGACTCCGACAGACCAGTTCCCGAGCAAGCTCGACCCAGTCCTTGCAAGCGGCACAGGCTGCCCTGATGTTTTTGCCCTTGAGAATGCATTCGTCCGCAAGTATATTGAGTCAGACCTTTTGCTCCCACTCGATGACGTTTATGCAGAAGTAAAGGATAAGATGGCTGACTATCCTATGAAGATAGGTTCATATAACGGACACGTCTACGGAATGGCTTGGCAGGTATGTCCTGGCGCTCTCTTCTACAGAAGAAGCCTCGCAAAGCAGTACCTCGGAACTGATGATCCTGTAGAAGTACAGAAGTATGTGGCCAACCTTGACAAGTTCCTTGAGACAGCAGCTTTGCTCAAGAAGAAGTCAGGCGGAAAGTGCGACATCATTTCATCAACTATGGATATGCTCATGCCTTACAAGGGAGCAAGAAAGCAGCCTTGGGTTGTGAATGACAAGCTCGTAATCGATCCTGCAATGGACAAGTACATGGAAATGTGCAAGACTCTCCACGATAACGACTGGGAAGGCCGCGTAGACCAGTGGTCAGAAGGTTGGTACGCAGGTATGAAGGGAACTCTTAAGGACGAGAAGGGCAGACCTGTCGAAGTATTCTGCTACCTGCTCCCGACATGGGGACTTCACTATGTTCTTAAGACAAACGCTCCTGATACAGCCGGAGACTGGGCTATGTGCGCAGGTCCTGCAAACTACTACTGGGGTGGTACTTGGATTGCTGCTTACAAGGGAACAAAGAATCCTAATGCAGCTAAGGAGATGATTAAGTACCTCGCAACTGATGATACTTACCTTGAATCCTATGCAAAGAAGTCCGGAGACACTGTAGGAAACTTGAACGTACAGAACAAGATAAAGGATACATTCTCTGAGGCTTACCTCGCAGGACAGAACCACTATGCAGCATTCTGCGAAATGGCAAAGGGAATCGACGGAAGCTTGATTCAGGGTTCTGACCAGCAGATTGAGTCTTTGTTCAACGAGTCTGTAAACGCTTACAAGCTCGGTGAGAAGTCTAAGGAAGACGCTCTCAACGACTTTAAGACCCAGGTTTCTTCAACACTCGGATACTAATATCTAATCTAGTTTCAGAGTCTTAGGCGCAGTCATTCACACTGTACGGCTGCGCCTTTTTTTATAAGGAGGCAAAGCTTTGAATCAAAAATCCCATGTACAGGCAAAGATGAACATATACGGCTACTTTTTCTGCCTTCCGTTTGTAGTCATTTTTCTTGTATTCAACTTGTGGCCGACAATCTACACATTTCTGCTGAGTTTCGGAGACTTGCGTGGCTTGAAGTCAAACTTTTCAATTATTGGACTTGCGAATTTCGCTAAGCTTGTCAAAGACCCGTATTTCTGGGGAGCTGTAGCGAATACATTTATAATCTGGGGCATGAACTTCGCCCCTCAGCTTGGTATTGCGCTTCTTTTTGCTATTTGGCTCAGCGATACCAAACTTCACTTGCACGGTAAGGGCTTGTTCAGAGCTTTGTTCTATTTGCCCAATCTGCTTACTGCAACATCTGTTGCAATTCTTTACAGGAGTTTGTTCGGCTTCCCGATAGGTCCTGTAAACCAGTTCCTCTTGAATTTCTGCGGAGCAAAGGAAGCCTTTAACTTTTTTAGAAGCGTTCCTGCATCCCGCTTAATCGTTTCCTTTATACAATGGTGGATGTGGTGCGGTCAGACATTGATTCTTCTTATGGCAGGTATCACCAGTATTTCTCCGTCTCTGTATGAATCAGCCACAATTGACGGTGCCAACAACTGGCAGTGCACATGGAAGATTACAATTCCGCTGCTGCGCCCGATTATGTTCTTCCTGCTTATTACCTCTATGGTCGGTGGTATGCAGATGTTCGATATTCCGTTCTTGTTGACCGGTATGCACGGTGAGCCGGACTTTAAGATTCGAACAACGGCTGTCTATATGTATAACATGGCCTTCCAGGGACGCAATGACTATTCTTATGCCGCTGCGATTTCAATCGGAATGTTCATCATAACTGTAATCCTTGCAATTCTTATTAATGAAGCTGTAAAGGAACGTGATCCTAAACCACGCAAGGAGGTCGCATAATGCCAACATATATTTCTACTTCTGTCAACAGAAGCTATAAATCTTCAAGACAGATAAAATCAGCAATTGTCTATATCATGATGGTTGTCTTCGGCTTGCTTGCAGTCGTTCCTGTTTGGATCATGCTTATTAACGCAACACGCTCTACTCAGCAGATTAACGAAGGTCTTGCCATCTTGCCGAGCGTGCACGCTCTTGACAACTGGCGTATCCTTACCAACCGTAACTTCCAGATATGGCAGGGATTCTACAACAGCGCGATTATTTCGGTCTGTGCCACGGCGCTCTGCGTTTACTTTTCTGCCCTTACGGCGTACGGCATACACGTATACCGCTTTCACGGAAGAAAGGTTCTGCAGAGCTTGATAATGATTCTGATTATGTTGCCGGCGTCACTTTCGTTCATCGGTTTCTATCAGTTCATGGCGCGCCTTAAGCTTACGGACAGCTATATTCCGCTGATTCTGCCTTCAATCGCGTCTGCCTCAACGGTACTGTTCATGAAGCAGTACTTGGACTCAATACTTTCATTTGAGCTTATCGAGGCCGCCCGTATTGACGGGGCAGGGGAATTCAGAATCTTTAATACGATTATCCTTCCAATCATAAAACCTGCTCTTGCGACACAGGCAATCTTCTCCTTCGTTGCAAGCTGGAATAACTTTATGACTCCGTTCGTATTGCTTTCAAGCACGGATAAGTATACGTTGCCTATGCTCGTGCAGATGCTCCGCGGCGATATCTACCGCACTGAGTACGGTGGAATCTATTTGGGAATTGCAGTTTCCTTGGTGCCGATTATTGTATTCTATGCCTTTATGTCAAAGAGCATCATCGGCGGTCTTACCATGGGTTCTGTCAAGGAATAATAGAGCGTCTTCCCTTTATTATTCAAAAGTTGCAGGAAGCCCCTGTTCATGGGGCTTTCCTTTAAGACGAAAGGTTTTTTATGCGTATTACAAATCCAATTCTCCCTGGCTTCCATCCAGATCCTTCAATCTGCATGGCTAATGGGGAATACTTTATAGCAAATTCCACGTTTGAGTGGTATCCTGGTGTGGAACTAAGCCGTTCAAAAGATTTAGTTCACTGGAAGTCTGTTCCGTCTCCCCTTTCAGAAAAACGTCTGCTTGATATGCTGGGCGAAAAGTTTTCCTGCGGAATCTGGGCACCCTGCCTTTCCTATTCAGACGGGCTCTTTTACTTGGTCTATACGAATGTGCGCAACTGGGACTTCGGCACGGCAAAAGACACACCTAACTTCTTGACTACTGCTCCTTCTATTGAAGGGCCATGGTCAGACCCTGTGTTCCTTAATGCCTCTGGCTTTGACGATTCCATGTTCCATGACGATGACGGCAAGCACTGGTTCCTGAATATGGAATGGGACTACCGCAAGCAGGGGCCTTATCAGTTTTCGGGTATTCTCTTGCAGCAGTATGACCCGCAGAAGAAATGTCTTGTTGGAAAGCGAACCAAGATTTTTAAGGGCAGTGACATCGGCATGGTGGAAGGCCCCCATCTTTACAAGCATAACGGCTACTATTACGTAATAGCCGCGGAGGGCGGCACTTCTTATGAGCACGCCATTTCCTGCGGCCGTTCCAAGAATATAGAAGGCCCATATGAGCTGCACCCCTGCAATCCGCTTATCTCGTCCTATGGGCACAGCGAGCTTGCCTTGCAGAAAGCCGGGCACGGCATGATGTGTCCGTCGATTGACGGCAAGAAGACCTATCTGGCCTTCCTGTGCGGACGCCCGGTGGACACCAGCCTGCAGTGCATACTTGGACGAGAGACTGGACTTGCTGAAATACAGTGGAAGGACGACTGGCCTTATGTGGTTCAGGAAGACGGCAGCCTTAGCAACATGCCGCCGGCCACTGTGGAAGTGCCGGACGTTCAGGGCGACAAAAAGCAGTCCTATCCGGGGCAGGGGCATGTCCACTATACCTTTAACGACAAGTCTTTCTTTAAGGATTTCAAGACTCTCCGCATGCCTATTGATGACAAGCGCTTTTCTATTACGGAGCGCCCAGGCTTCCTTAGAATCAGAGGCGGACAGTCCTTGTGGTCTTTCTACGAGACTTCCGTACTTGCCCGCAGGCAGCAGGAATTTGACTTTACCGCGACGACTAAGCTTGACTTTGAGCCGGACTACTTCCAGCAGATGGCAGGTCTGGTCTACCGCTATGACGAGGAGACTCAATATGTCCTGCAGGTGACTTGGGACGAGCAGAAGGGCAAGGTTCTGCAGCTGAACACTCTTATGCCGGGCAACAAGTTCGAGCAGGGAATAACAGTGGCTATTCCTCAGGGAAAGAGCGTATTCCTGCGCGTCAGCGTGGAACGGCGCAGGGCTGTGTTCTCTTGGTCGCTGGACGGAGAGCAGTTTCATCAGCTGCGCCCTGTCTGCGATGCAGGCAGATTGTCTGACGAATACGGCGGAATGGGCTTTACCGGGGCATTCGTGGGAATGTTCTGCGTAGACACTGAGTTCTATAAAAAGACAGCTGATTTTGAGTTCTTTGACTATTCAGCGAGTTAGGCATATTTACGGCTAAAATGGTTACTATTTACGACATTGCAAAGCAGTCTGGTTTCTCAGCACCCACAGTTTCAAAGGCACTGAACGGCACAGGCTCTCTTAATGAAAAGACGAGAGAGAAAATAAAGACCGTTGCTCAAGAAATGGGCTATGAAATGAACCTTGCGGCCAAGACCTTGACGACCAAAAAATCCAAGCTGATAGGCGTTATCTACGAGGATTCCGGTATGTTGAGGGGCTTTGACCACCCTGTCTTTGCAGGTGTCTTGAATAAACTCCGTTCTGAGCTGGAAAAGGCAGGGTATGACATACTCTTTCTTTCGCGCAGTTTCAACATGTCTTATTTGAATCATGCGCGGCTAAGGAGCGTGGACGGCGTGGCAATAATAAACCCCAACGACCACGACAGTGTGTCGCTCAGGGAACTGGCCGCGTCGGGAATACCCTGCATTTCTACCAACGACTATCTGCCGGGAGTTTGTACGATTCTGACCGACAATGAGCGCGGCGGCTACCAGGGAACGCAGTATCTTGTTACCCGCGGACACCGCAAAATCGCCTTTCTTGCAGGTCCGTTGAGCACTGTTTCCGCCGCGTCTCTGGAACGCTACGAGGGCTTTAGGAAATGCCTTGAAGATAACGGCATCGCATTTGAGGAGGGCCTTTTTGAAGAATGCTCCGGCTGGGATTCTGATTCCGGCTACGAAGGTTTTGCGCGTATCTACCGCAGGCAAAAGGACTTTACCGCCCTGTTCGCCTCTGACGATTTGCTGGCATACGGAGCAATGCGCTTTGCCTCTGAGCACGGTATTTCAGTTCCGTCTGGTCTTTCTGTCGTCGGTTTTGATGATGACCGCATTTCGTCATACAGTGTTCCAAAATTGACCACGTTCCGCCAAAACCGCGAGCAAATAGGGGAAAAGGCCGCGCAAATCCTGCTTTCCATAATAAAAGGCAGTACTGCGCCTGAGATTTTGCGTCTGCCGGCTGAACTTTTGGAACGTGACTCTGTTGCCCGCCTTGTTTGACTTGTGTTGACTCAAAGATTCTGTTCGCTTATGAGAAACTGTGAATTAAGCGTGCGCGGTTCTTGAGACTGTCGATGCCAGACTTCATTTTGTGTGAACTGACACTTTTGCTTGTATTGATTCAAAGTGTAAAATAACTGATAGTTAAGATTGTGTTCGCCCATTGCACAAATAGTCTTTTCCTATTAAAATAGATTGGTTACAAATACACTGCTCTCGGTGGAAATTAATGGAAAATAATGTTATTGAGTTCTCTTCTATAAATAAAACATCTTTTAAGCCTTTGATAAAGCCTGTCCGAATGGGAATCGACGTGGGTTCTACGACCGTAAAGGTTGTTATTCTGGATGATTCCGGCAAAATGATTTACGGTGCGTATGAGCGCCACCGTGCGGATATAAGAAATACGATTATCAGCGTCGTGAACAAGGCTTTTGACGAAGTTACGCAAAAATTCCCTCTGAAAGAGCGGCAGACCGTAAGCGTAAAGGTGACCGGTTCAGGCGGTCTTTCTGTTTCAGAGTGGCTTAACATACCTTTTATTCAGGAAGTCATAGCCGCCACGACAGCCGTACGCAAGATAATACCCAAGACAGATGTTGTTATAGAACTTGGCGGAGAGGATGCCAAGATAACTTACTTCCGCGGCGGCGTGGAGCAACGCATGAACGGAACCTGCGCCGGCGGAACAGGAGCATTCATAGACCAGATGGCCGCCCTGCTTGAGACTGATGCGGACGGTCTTAACGAGCTTGCAAAGGGCGCTTCTACGATTTACCCGATTGCAGCCCGCTGCGGCGTTTTTGCAAAGACTGACATACAGCCGCTCATCAACGAGGGCGCGCGCCGCGAGGACATTGCGGCCTCTATCTTTCAGTCAATCGTAACACAGACAGTTTCCGGCCTTGCCTGCGGCAAGCCGATTCGCGGTAACGTGGCTTTTTTGGGCGGTCCCCTGCATTTTATGGATCAGCTCAGAAAGCGTTTTATTGTTACCCTCAATTTGACGCCGGAAGAGACTATCGTTCCCGATAACAGTCAGCTTTTTGTCGCGGCGGGAGCTGCGTATTCCGCTGAGCGTGAAGTGAGCTGCCTGGAGCCGGAAAAGCAGAAGACCTTTGCATTCCCTACTATTGCCGAGTTCCGCGAGTCGCTTAAGAATCTTGTCGGTGCTGAAATGCAGGAAGTGCAGCGCCTTGAGCCGCTTTTTAAGAATCAGGCGGAGCTTGACGAATTCAATGAGCGCCATGCCAAAGAAACAGCCTTGACCGGTGACCTTGCAAGCACAAAAGGACCTGTTTTCTTGGGGCTTGACGCAGGTTCAACAACAACAAAGGCCGTTCTTACGGATACAGAGGGACGCATCCTGTGGAAATTCTACGATGTTAACGCAGGAAACCCTGTAAATCTTGCCATAAAGGTTCTTAAGGACTTGTACAAGATTCTGCCTAAGGACTGCTATATTGCCCGGAGCGTTTCAACCGGCTACGGCGAGGCGCTCTTTCAGGCCGCGCTCGGCGTTGATTCCGGTGAAGTCGAGACAATAACCCATTACCGCGCTGCGGATTTTTTTGTGCCAGGCGTTGAGTTCCTGCTTGACATAGGCGGTCAGGACATGAAGTGTCTGCGCATGAAAGACGGCGCGATTACTTCTATCCAGTTGAATGAAGCCTGTTCTTCGGGCTGCGGCTCATTCCTGGATAACTTTGCCCACACAATGGGCATGGACGTGCGCGAATTCTCAAAGAGTGCCCTGCTTGCCCCCAAACCTGTGGACTTGGGAACTCGTTGTACGGTCTTTATGAACAGCCGCGTAAAGCAAGCTCAGAAAGAGGGAGCTGCTGTAGCGGATATCTCTGCCGGTCTTTCGTATTCCGTAATCAAGAATGCGCTTTTTAAGGTAATAAAGCTCCGTAAGGCAAGTGACATCGGCGAAAAGGTTGTCGTGCAGGGCGGTACATTCAACAATGACGCTGTTCTGCGTGCCTTTGAGAAGATTGCCGGCGTAAAGGCCTTCCGCCCGGATGTGGCAGGACTTATGGGTGCCTACGGTTCTGCCTTGATTGCCCAGGACCAGTGGGAAGACTTGCGCCGCCCTAAACCCGGCGACCCGGATCAGAGTCCTAAGTTTGTAAAGTCGGGCATAGTAACGCTTGACCAGATAGACTCATTCAAGGTGAACTTGGAGCTTAAGCGCTGCGGCAAGTGCTCGAATAACTGTCTGCTTACCATAAATACCTTCTCCACCGGAGAGGGAGACAGTCTGCGCAGCAAGACCTTTGTTACAGGCAACCGCTGCGAGCGCGGAGCCGAGCTTGACACTAAGGCATCAGTTCTTGACGCAAGCAACAAGGCCGACACTGCTGTTGACGGCAGTGAGAACAAGAACCTTCCGAACCTGTTCGACTGGAAGTACAAGCGGCTCTTCCATTATGTTCCGCTCAAAAAAGAAGACGCGCCTATGGGTGACGTGGGTATTCCGCGCGTGCTCAACATGTACGAGAACTATCCGTTGTGGTTCACTTTCTTTACAAAATTGGGTTTCAGGGTGCGCCTTTCTCCGCGGTCTAACAGAGTCATCTACGAAAAAGGTCTTGAGACTATTCCGTCTGAGTCAGTCTGCTACCCCGGCAAGATTGCCCACGGTCATATAAAGAGTCTGATACAGTCCGGCTGCAAGTTTATCTTTTATCCCTGCGCACCGTACGAAAGACTGGAAGACACAGGGGCGGGCAACCACTACAACTGCCCGATAGTCACCAGTTATCCGGAGGTTCTGCGCAACAATGTTGACGAGCTGCGGCAGGACTCTTCCATTTTGTTCATGGATCCTTTCTTGCCAATCTATGACAAGAAGCGCCTTGCTGAACGCTTGTACGAGGAGCTTTCCAAGCATTTCAAGGTGACTGAAGACCAGATTGACGCTGCCGTTGACGCTGCCTGGGCTGAACAGGAGCAGTTCAAGAAAGACGTTCAGGAAAAGGGCGAGGAGGCTCTTGAGGAGATTATCACCAAGGGTGCGAACGGTATTGTCCTTGCAGGCCGCCCGTATCACCTTGACCCGGAGATTAACCACGGCATTCCGGAAATGATTAGCGGTCTGGGGCTTGCCGTGTTTACGGAAGACTCTGTGGCGCACTTGGGCAGCATAGAACGTCCCTTGCGCATAATTGACCAGTGGACGTACCATAACCGACTCTACCGCGCGGCTTCTTTTGTTACAGGTATGCCTGACTTGGAGCTTGTGCAGCTTACGTCGTTCGGCTGCGGTCTTGATGCCGTGACTTCTGACCAGGTTGACGAAATTATGCGTGCAAAATCACGCACCTATACGCTCATAAAGATAGACGAGGTGAACAACCTGGGTTCAGTGCGTATCCGCATCCGTTCTTTGATTGCGGCGGTAAAGGCGCGGCAGAGAAATAAGATGAAGCTTGCTTCCCGTTCGTCTGCATACCAGAGACAGGTGTTCACAAAGGAGATGAAGTATTCCCATACGATACTTGCTCCGCAGATGTCTCCGATTCATTTCCGGCTTGTTCAGTCGGCGTTCCGCTATTCCGGCTATAATTTTGTGATTCTTGATTCTGTGGATCCCAAGGCGGTTGATACTGGCTTGAAATATGTGAATAACGATGCCTGTTATCCGTCTATTCTGGTCGCAGGTCAGATGATTGCGGCTTTGCAGAGCGGCAAGTACGACTTGAACCATACCAGGCTGCTTAGTTCGCAGACAGGCGGCGGCTGCCGTGCCACAAACTACATCGGCTTTATACGCAGGGCCTTGGCAGACGCTGGCTTGAGCCATGTGCCGGTTATCTCCGTAAGCGCTCAGGGCTTTGAGCAGAACCCTGGCTTTAAGATTTCGCTGGGGCTTGTTTCGCGCGCCATGTGCGCAATTATGATAGGAGATGTCCTGATGCGCTGTCTCTACCGCACCCGTCCTTATGAGGCGACGCCGGGCAGTGCAAACGCCCTGTACGAAAAGTGGAGCGGCAGGACTGAGACTGCGCTGAAGAACATGATGCTGTGGAAGTACCATAGCATTATCAAGGGGATTATAAAGGACTTTGACAAGCTGCCGTTGCTGCCAATAAAGAAGCCGCGTGTGGGTGTCGTAGGCGAGATTCTGGTAAAATTCCATCCGACTGCGAACAACCAGATTGTGGAGACAATTGAAAGAGAGGGCGCTGAATGCGTGATGCCTGATTTGGCGGACTTCTTGTTCTATTCGTTCAGCACAGGCATATTCCGCCACGAACAGCTCGCATTCCCCAAGAAAACGGAATGCAATGCCCGGCTGTTCGTCTGGCTGCTTGAGCGTTACCGCGTCTACATAAAGAGGCAGCTCCGCAAGAGTCGCCGCTTTGAAGCGCCGAGCATCATCTATACGCTGATGGAAGGCGTTGACGACATTGTGCAGATTGGTAACATTACCGGTGAAGGGTGGTTTCTTACAGCAGAGATGGTGGAACTGATAAAGGAAGGTGTGCCGAGCATTGCCTGTGTTCAGCCGTTTGCCTGTCTGCCGAACCATGTGACCGGCAAGGGCATGATAAAGGAACTGCGCCGCCGCTATCCGGGTACGAATATTTCTGCAATCGACTATGACCCCGGCTCAAGCGAGGTGAATCAGCTTAACCGTCTTAAGCTTTTGCTCAGCAATGCTCCGGTTGGTACGCACCCCGATGAGGAGTCTGACGGAATGATTCATAAGCCTGACGGTACGGTGGTCAAGCCGGAAGTTCGCTTTGCGGAAGGTGGCTCTGTTTTTGAAGATCCGGAGCCAGTAAAAGAAAACGAGATTCCCGTAATGGTCAACAACTAGGCGGGAACACGTGTAATACGGAGATATAATGAAGCATAAAATTTTCACTTATTTGTCAGTTTCTTTTGCGCTTTTGGCTTGCTGCTGCATTCCTGCTTTTGCCGGCTACAGCAGCTACGGAATCCCCGATTCTGCGGAAATAAGGGATGAGCTGGTGTCTTCATGGTTTACAGCCCCGCTTGCGGAGATACGCACCAAGGAATCAAAGGTGTTTGATGATGGTGCCGGGAATCTTTTTAAGGTTAGCGTGGCTGAAGAGGGGTCCTTTACAAAGGTAATCGTTGCCTCTCGCTCTTTTGTCTCTGTTGATTTTATAAACGGTTCGAGCAAGACGACGCAGAATACCGCTGTATACAAAGAGACTTCTCCGGGCAGCTGGGTGCTCTACCGCGATGCAAAGAACGGCAAGAGCGTGAAGATACGCTGGTATTTCAATGCCGACAGCGAAGTGTATCTGGAGTTGCGAAACGAGACAAATAAGGTTTATGCGGATTTGGTGGCGTTCGGCTGTTATCTGTCGCGTTCTGTTCCGTTGGGACTGAGTTTCAGAAAGTTGTATTCCATTTCTTTTGACAAGATTCAGCTGCATACAAAGCGTTCTGTGCCGTGGGGCAACGTGCTTGTGGCGAGCGGCCAGTATCATTCCGTACTGCAGATGGCCGCAGTTATACGGCAGTACCTGCGTAATATGGTCTATGTGGAAGACGCCGCATATAATGAGCACGGCGAGTTGTATTCTATAGAAAAAAACGAACCGTTCACTGTTACCGACGCGCAGATTGAGCGTAAGCCTGCCCTCGCCGCGGTGCGTCAGGCTGTTGCTGCTGACAACTGCCTGGTGCTTAGCAGTCCGGGATTTATCAAATGGATTGCGGACGGCATTATAGAGCCGATTACCGGGCGCTCAACCAGTCTGGCGGCCATGGTGAATCCGACTGTGTATTACAATAATCTTGGCAAGAAAGGCGTTGCTTCTCAGAACTGGAATATATCTTTTACAATTGACTGGTGCAGAAACCTTGCTGTTGAGGTTCTGAATTCTCGTTCTACCGGTCGTAAATATAAATACACAATCGGCGAGAACGATGTTACCGGCGTTGATGTTACAAAAGCTCCGTTTGTGTATGACATTGATGGTTCCAAACTGGTGGGTTCCATGGGATATATCAAGGATTCAGGATATTTGCCTGCCGAGCTTAAGTCCCTGCTGTATACGCTTGCCGTAACTGAACCCCGCTATGTGTATTTTGCCGCAATCAAGCAGCGTTCTCCGCTGAATGCGTCTGACACTGTGTTTAATAATTGCGCGGCGCTGTTCCCTTACTTTGATGACAACGGAAAATTTGACTGCATTGTCTTTGAGATGGGCAAGGAGATGTCATTGTCCGTATTCTTAGAACG
Source organism: uncultured Treponema sp. (assembly GCA_964554745.1). GTDB lineage: Bacteria > Spirochaetota > Spirochaetia > Treponematales > Treponemataceae > Treponema_D. Next base: position 19,816 of record CAZKPZ010000037.1, read on the forward strand.
GCACAAGGATTCTTTTATTCATTTAGAGCGGGTGAAGTCAACGGATTACTTTAAGCCTTTGGTAAAATAAGCGAATACGACTATGAATGCAATATCAAAACGTGCGAGTCTTTCCGGGCATATACAAGTGCCTGGTTCTAAGTCTCATACAATACGAGCCTTGCTGCTTGCCGCAATGGCGGACGGTGTTTCTAAAATACAAAATCCGCTTCCGAGCGCTGACTGCAAGAGTACTGCGGCGGCGCTTCCTTTGCTGGGGGCAAGCGTTGACTTTGGGAACGAAGCTGACAAGCTCTGGACGGTGCACGGTGCCGGCAAGGGCTTGCATCTGCCGGCTGATGTGGTGAACGTGGGCGATTCAGGTTCCCTGTTGTATTTTCTTTCGCCTATCGCCGCAACCTTTGACGGCTGGAGCATTTTTACCGGTGACGAGAGTATCAGGCGGCGGCCGGTACACCATGTTGTTGAGGTGCTACGTCAGCTGGGGGCAGAGGCATATACTGCCG
>CAZKPZ010000038.1:0-5556 GCA_964554745.1 uncultured Treponema sp.
GATGCCGGCTGCACGTGTCCGAACAGAGACGGAACAAAAGGTGTCGGAGGCTGCATTTTTTGTTCGCAGACAGGTTCAGGCGATTTTATCGTTGGACACAAGCGCCCTATACAGGAACAGGCGGAGAACGCAAAGAAACTGGTTCTGTCCAAGCTCCGCGGCAGAAGCGGTAAGACAGTCGGAAAATATATCGCTTATTTCCAGAATTTCACGTCTACATATGGCAATGAAGAATGCCTTTTGCAAAAATACAGCGAAGCTCTGGCTGTTCCGGATGTCGTAGGACTTTCGCTTGCAACCCGACCTGACTGCTTGACTGATTCGATGTTAGAAAAATTGTCCTTGCTGGCAAAAGAGCGGTATCTTTCTATAGAATTGGGCTTACAGACTGCTTTTGATGCGACCGCAATAAAAATCAATCGTTGCTATAAAACAGAAGAATATGACGTGATTTTGCAAAAAATACACACGGCAATACCGGCTTGCCATGTTGTGACACATCTTATTTTTGGTTTGCCGGGCGAAGACAGCTCCATGATGATGCAAAGCGTAAGACATGCAATCTCAGCTGGAACTGACGGCATAAAAATAACGGTTCTCTACGTGGTAAAAGGAACGGAACTTGCAAATTTATTTAAAAACGGGCAATATAATTGTCTTTCTATGGAAGAATATTTTGAACTTGTAAAAGAAGCGCTAAAAATTATACCGGCGAATGTCGTTGTACATCGACTTACAGGAGATCCGCCCAAAAGAACCATGATTGCACCTCTTTGGACGGCAGATAAGAAGCATGTGATGAATGCTCTGGCTCATTACTTGTCTTTTTAGGATAGTGTGTTATAATACAATCATAAAAAAGACAATCGATTTAATTTCCTTATTACGTTTTCGTTTAGCTTTACCGATAGTTAAAGATAACCGATAGGTTTAAAAAGGGTAGGGTGTAGTTGTGTCACATGCAAAAGCTTTAGGAAAGTCTATTTTACTTCTCATTCTGATAGCGATTCTCGCTTTGTTTGGTTTGCTCTGGTTTGATTACTTGGGACTGATTCAGGCAAAACACATGTTTGCGCCAATGTATAAGCTTCTTAAGCTGCAGCCGCAGACTTCTACGGCTCCGTCTTCACCGGGGAGCATGGAAGAGCTTGATTTGGACAATGACCGCTATGCAAAGCGCCTTGAGGCACTTGACGTTAGAGTTGAGGAACTAGACAAAAGAGAGGCTGACATTGCCAAGCAGGAAGAGACAAATACCCAGATTGCGCAGGAACTGGAAGACAGGACTGCCGCACAGGAAGAACGAGAAAAAACATTCAACAATGAAGTCAAAAAGTACGATGATAGAAATATAAACATCGAGCAAATCGTGACGAACTTGTACACTATGCCGCCAAAGAATGCTGTTGCGATTCTTGAGGGCATGGACGACCAGCTCATCATTGACGTTTTGCGAAAAGAAAGCGAAAAGTATGGGGCTAAGTCTTCTGGTTCTTACTGGCTTTCTTTGATGCCCGCCGACCGTGCCGCTGAAATTCAGCGGAAGATGACCAATAAGCCTATGTCTCTCGACTAGGTTTTCTGGTATAAAGACGGCAATCGCCCGGTGTTTTGACGAAAATCGTGGAGGTTGCCGATGCAGGCATTACAGTTTTTGAAAGGGCAAAATATCACTCCGCCAAAAGATAAAAAGGTGGAAGTCTTAGACCTTTCGTCAAAAAAGGAAAGCTCTTCTACATCTTTTAAAACTATGCTTGAAGATGCTTCTGCGAATAACGAAAGTGAAAAAGCTTCTGGGAAAAATCGAAAAACAGAAGTGTCTGGCAAAGCTGATAAGAGTGTCGCTGCTGAAAACACTTCAAAAGACAAAAAAAATACCCAAAAAACCTGTCTCGCATCAGATAATGAAGAAAAAGCATTGCTTTGTGATGAGCAAAATATCGTAAATTGCAAGAATTTCGCATTGGGAACTGTTCCTGCCGGAGAAGAAGTTCTTTTTGGCCAAGTTATTGAGCAGACTTCTGCCTTGGTCGAAAATCAGACGACAGAACCGGCATTTGTGGAACTTGCCGCCATAACAGAAGCCCCATTGACGGAAGTTCCTACGGCTGTCGCTCAGGAAAGCTTTGTCTTGTCGGAAGAATTTGCTCCAGCAACGCAGATGGGACAGACTGAAACAGATGGCGGCAGCGCAGATGTAGTTGCTCTCTCTTCTTTTGCCAACAGCATCAAAGATTCTCAAGACACAGTTCAAGACAAAAAATCTGATTCTGATGCCAAAAATGCTGAGCTTGCAGCCTTTGCTGTTTCAGACAGCCTTGATGTAGCCACAGCTGACAGTGATGTGATTCTAAAAAACACAGAGCAGACAGTAAAACCGGGCGAGACAAAACAGCTGGTTAATGCTTCCGCTAAGGCGGATGCCCCGGTTCTTACTGATATTGCAAAGGCCGATGTCAATACGGTAAACAAAATTACTGTCGTTGACAACCGTGGTATAGAGTCAAAGAAACTTACTGCAGAATCAGTTAAGCAGACTGGTAACGAACTTGACGTTACCTTTAATTTTGAGCAGCAGCTTGCCAATCGGAATATTCTTTCCACAAGCGACCAGGCGGCTTCTGCAGATTCCTCAATGTTCCAGAAGATGCTTTCAAATCAGCTGCTGAATCAGGCGCCTGAGTTCGTTAAGGCAGGTTCAATTATACTTCGCGACAATGACAACGGTACTATTAATCTTAACCTTAAGCCGGAAGCTTTAGGAAATGTAAAGATTACACTTCATGTTACCGATAAAGGAATAGAAGGACGGATTGTAGTTGCCAGTAAAGAAGCTTTTGAAGCTTTTAATCAGAATATGGACAACCTCAGACAGTCCTTTAAGCAGAGTGGTTTTGACAGTGCCAACTTGAGCTTGAGCCTATCTAACGGCTCTACGGAGCAGGGCGGTCAGTTCAACCACGGTCAGCAGCGTTCCGACGGAACATTCTTTGCAGAGAAAACGTTCGGTGACTATGCAAAAGACGGCGGTAAGGCACCGTCCGCGGCTGTTGCGGCCGCTTACGGAATGGGCGACCACCAGGTTGATGTTGTAGCTTAAAAAAGGAGAATATAAATGGATACGGGAAGCTCTGTAACATTGAACACTACGATGAGTGACCAAGAGCAGGCGAAGTTGAGAATGGAGGTCGACACCTTCAACAAGTCGCTTATGCAGAACGGACGTAAAACATCGCAATCTTTGGGAAAAGACGATTTCCTTAAGCTGCTTATAACTCAGCTTTCAAATCAGGATCCGACTTCTCCTATGGAAGATACTGAATTTATTGCTCAAATGGCACAGTTCAGCTCTTTGGAACAGATGAGCAACATGAATTCTAACTTCGAGAAAATGAGCAGCATGCTTACTTCAAATCAGGCCATTAATACAATCGGCAGAACCGTGACCATTGATGCTGGCGACGGTTCCGGTGCTGTTACTGGCCGGGTGGAAGCCGCATCTTGTGGAACTAATCCGCAGATTATGGTCGGCAACCGCTACTATGATATGAACAAGATTCAGGCCGTTTACGGCGAGTAAATAATAAATAGAGGGTAACGATATGATGAGATCACTTTATGCCGGCGTAAGCGGCTTGCAGAACCATCAGACAAGAATGGATGTAATCGGCAATAACATTTCCAACGTAAATACTACAGGTTTCAAGAGAGGCCGTGTAGATTTCCAGGATATGATTAGCCAGCAGCTTTCCGGCGCTTCTCGTCCGACCGAAGAAGTGGGTGGTATAAACCCAAAAGAAGTCGGCTTGGGAATGAGTGTCGCTGCGATAGACACAATCTTTAATCAGGGAAACTTGCAGACAACTGGAATTTCCACTGATATTGCTATCGAAGGTAACGGCTTCTTCGTAATGAAGAACGGAGACGAGACATTCTATACTCGTGCCGGTGTATTCGGCGTTGATTCAAACGGAACTCTTGTAAATCCTGCAAACGGTCTGCGTGTACAGGGTTGGATGGCAGAGACAGTGAACGGAACACAGGTCGTCCGCACTTCTGCAACTCCTACAGACCTTACTATCCCGATTGGACAGAAGGATCCGCCACACGCTACAGAGAATGTCCACTATTTCTGTAACTTGAACAAGAACACACCGGAGATTACAGATCCTAATGATCAGCTCCAGGTCGTGAACGGAACATGGCAGACTGAGTTTGACATTTACGACAGCTACTGAAACAACCACCAGCTGCAGATGAATTTCCAGAAAGTAGTAGGAAATCCGAACCAGTGGACAGTTACAGTAAACGTCGATCCTGCTGCAGAAGTTGCTACAGATACACGTGTTGGATTTGGAACTACAGACGGCGTTACAAATACCTATACACTGAATTTTGACAATATGGGAACCTTGCAGTCTATTACAGACAGCGCAGGAAACGTCTCTAACCCGGACGGCGAGATTATCCTGCAGGCTTCCTACACTGTTCCTAATTCTAACCCTGATGCCGACGGAAACCCATACCGCCAGACATTCAACTTGAACTTGGGAACAATTGGCTCTATGGAGAACACAATCACTCAGAGTGCTTCTGCTTCCTCTACAAAGGCCAACTACCAGGACGGATACAAGCTCGGCTATCTTGATAACTTCTCTGTTGGTCAGGACGGTACTATCACCGGTGTCTATTCAAACGGTTCTACACGCACTATCGGAAAGATTGCCATGGCAAGCTTTATCAACCAGGGCGGTTTGAACAAAGAGGGGGACACACTGTTTGCACAGTCAATCAACAGTGGTACTGCAAACGTCGGTGAAAGCGGAACCGCAGGAAAGGGCAAGTTGCTCGCGGGAACTCTTGAAATGTCTAATGTTGACCTTACTGAGCAACTGACAGACATGATTGTCACCCAGCGCGGATTCGAGGCAAACTCAAAGACTATTCAGACTGGTGACTCCATGCTGGAGACGGTCTTGAGCTTGAAGCGCTAAGTCTAAGCCATAATAGAACCTCCTATATATAATGTGTTGGGCCCCCGGGCATGGTAGATGTCCGGGGGTGTTTTTTATTTAAAGAGCATTGAACTGCAGCCATTCTTCTGCCAGACTCAGATAATCATTCAGACAGGCAAAGAGAATCTTTTAGATAGCCTGTGACAATCTTATAGATAGATTAACAGGAACCTTTATATAGACTATGGCAATCATCCAGACAGACTAAGACACTCTTTTATATAAGCGAAGCCAATCTTTCAGATAGACTAAGAGTCTTTTTGTTCTCTATTGCCCAAACCTTAAAATATTCGTATAATATTTCTATGGAAAACACATGCAATGATGAAAAACAGTATCAGGATATAAATGCCCGGACCATAGACCGTTGGATTGCTGATGGTTGGGAATGGGGAAAGCCTATTTCGCATGAGCTATACAAAAAAGCGCTGGCCGGGGACTGGCAGGTATGTATTACAACTACAAAATCCGTGCCGCACGAGTGGTTTGGAAGCCTGCAAGGTAAAAAACTGCTTGGGCTTGCAAGCGGCGGCGGACAGCA